>NZ_SMKT01000025.1 GCF_004348735.1 Actinomadura sp. KC06 | reverse complement strand
GCCTTCGGGGATGGGGCCTTCGCGGAAGGGGTGGTCGTTTGGGGCGGTGGTGAGCCATGCCTTCTTTTTGAGGTGGTGCGCCTCGTACAGGCGGCGTCCGGCGCCGATGAGGGAGTTGCCCCGGCGCAGGTGCAGGCCGAACCATGGGGCTTGCAGGCCCTGGTGCATGACGTTCAGCCAGAGGGAGACCTCGGCCAGTTCGACGGCCGTTTCGTTGAGGTCCACTCCGTAGGAGTTGTGCAGGGCGATGTACGCCTTGACCTTTTGCAGCTCTTCCGTGTAGCGGTCAGGTTCCAGGCTCTGGTTCTTTTCGGCCTGCCGTCGTTTCAGGTATTCGGCGGCGACCTGATTAATCGCCTCGTTGAGGAAGGCGCCGGAGCCGAGGGCGGGTTCGCAGATCGTCCAGTCGAGGATCTCGCGGGCCTTGGTGGTCGTCCCGTCCTGGTCGAGGCGTTCGCGGAGGCCAGTTGGACCGTGACCTGGGTCAGCGACTCGGGGGTGTAGTACGAGGCGCTGGTCTGGCGGTCGCGGCCGGCGAGCCGGTAAACGAATGCGCCGGGCTTGTAGCGGACGCGGTCTTCGGTTTTGATTCCGTTCTCGTCCACGCGGCGGACGAAGACGGCGTCCTCGTAGTCGTCGACCTTGGAGGCGGGGATCATCCAGGAGCCGTCCTTGGGGTCGCCGTTCTTGGCGACCTCGTACAGTTCCTCCTTCGCGATGAATCCCGTGTACGACATCAGGCCCTCGTAGACCGCGCCGAGCTGGTTGATGCCGAGTTGCGCGTACGAGATGAAGCCGCCGCGTTCCTTGCGCTTGCCCTTGGCGAGCATGAGGAGGCGCAGCACTTTATACAGAGCCTCGTTGCGGAGGCGGGTGTCGATGGGGTGTGTGTCGGGGTCGTCCTCGTCCAGGTCGATGGCGGCCTTGCCGATGAGGCGGGTGCGGGCGGGGTCGAACAGGTCCGACTTGAGGGGTTCGAAGCGGAGTCCTTCACCGTCGGAGCCGAGGGTGAGGCCCGCGCGGCGCGGGTTGCGGCCTTCGTTGACCATCCTGAACAGCAGGTCGAGCGACTCGTACAGGTGGACGCTGCGGCGCGACTCCTCCGAGATCAGGTCGCGGACGATCAGGTCGCCGAGGCGGGCCATGCTGTAGCCGCGGACGTACGCCTCGTCGTCGGTGGGGAGGATGCCGAGTTCCGGGCGGGCCTCGGCGTACAGGAGGAAGAGAATCCGGTAGAGGTAGCGGAGGGACTCGCGGCCGAGTTCCTTGGCGAAGGCCGCCGGTTCCATGACCTCTTCGGGGCGGATTCCTTGTTCCCGCATCCGGTCGAGGACTTCGTTGGCGATGATCTCGACGGATTCGCGGAGACCTTCACGCAATTCCTTGGACACGCCGACGGCGTGCTGGCGGGAGCCGGAGAGCAGTTCGGCGAGGGGTTCGGCCCCGCCTTCCTCGGGCGGCAGGAGGGCGTCGGCGCTGAAGAGGGCGGCGATCGTCTCGATCTCGCTGGTCGCGGCGGTGCTGCGGCCGAGCGCGACGTCCAGGCTGACGGCGAGGTACCGTCCCTCGCCCCAGGTCATCCGGTCGGCGAGGATCACCACGCCGCCGGCGAGGATCAGCACGTAGCGGGGCGGCTCGTCGGCGGCGAACAGCCAGGACGCGAGCTTGTCGCCGGTGCGGAGCATGTGGGGGTGGTCGAGTTCGACGGGGGTGAGGAGCCGTCCGGCCTCGGTTATGTCGAGGGCGGCGTCGACGTCCGGGGCCCATCCGCATTCGATCGCGATGACGCTGGGACGGTCGGCGGGTTCGGCGTGCGCGACGGCGATCTCGTATCGCTTGTCCGAACGCTCGACTGTCAGGACGCGTGGCTCGGCCTTGAATCCGACGGCGCGGAGAATGTCGCCGTGCAGCTCGTGTAGGGCCTTCTTCCATTCGTCGATCTTCGGGAGATCATTGCCCTCGCGGACGGTCTCCAGGGCGTCCGCGAAGATGGGACGGTCCTTGAAGTAGCTGCGTTTAAGCGCGCGCAAGCCGGTGCGGGGGGTCGGTTGCCCGTCCTTTTCAGCCTCCGTCCAGCGGGCGAGTATTCCGTCCTTCTTTTTCAGGTCCTTGGGGAGGACCTCGGCCAGGTAGTGGGCCGAGAAGTAGTCGCCGCGGTTGACGATCGAGTCGTAGGTCACGAGTCCCCCTCAAGCACGGCGAGAATGCGCAGCAGCGGCTCGCCCGTTGTCTCCAGGCTTCGGAGCAACCGCTTCTGGTCGGCGACGGTGTCGTTCACTTGTCCCCGCTTCTTCGCGCCGTGCGACGTCCCGTCCAGGCTCTTCAAGGCTTCGCGCTCCCACAGTTCGAGCTGTCCGTCGTACTCGCGGAGCGGGCGCGCCACCTCGTCGTCATGGCGGTCGCGCTGCTCGTCCAAGTGGCGGCGGGCGGCCTGGATCGCGGGCTCGATGAGCGGCGTGAGCCGTCCGACATCGGGTGTCCGGCTGGTGTTGATCATCTTGGGGCCGACGCCGGCCTCGGTGAGGACCTCGGTCATGTCGCGGACGACCGGCGCGCCGGGCAGGCCGCTGATCGCCATCCAGTCGACCACCGTGGGCTGCCCCAGCGCGTTCGAGTAGATGCCCTGGACGAGGAACGTCGGCTCGTCCACCTTCGCGGTGATGACGGGCGCCTGCCGGCGGACGAGCTGCACCTGCACCTTGTCCACCAGCCACTCGACCATGGGATGCAGGTCGGACAGGTAGGCGATGTCCGGCCACATGGTCTTGGTGCGGCGGGCCTCGTCCAGCTTGCGCTGCGCGAGGTCGCGGTCGAAGGTGACCTTCATCCGCTCGGTGATCTTGTGGGTGCGCAGGTAGGACGCCGGAAGCGCGGACAGGCGGTGGACGAGGTCGCGGGGCGGCTCGAACGCGAGCAGCCGGCCGTCGTCGTCGACGCGCAGGCCCAGGCAGACGGTGCGCAGCGCCTCGCGGACGAACTCCTCCGTCGACCCGAACAGCCTCGGGACGCTGGCGCGCCTGACGTCCGCTCGTGCCTCCTCCTGCTCCACGGCGCCGAACAGGTTCGCCAGGAAGTCGACGGGCGGCGCCTCCGCGAGGGACTCCTCGACCGATTTGCCTTTGAGGAGGTCCTTGATGAGACGGTCCTCTTCCTTCTTCGCCGTGAACTCGCGGGTGACGGCCTCCGCCGTCCCGATGCTGCGGTGCGCCTCCTCCTCGCGCTTCAGCAGTTTCTCGGCGACGGTGGTGTCGTCCAGCGCGCCCTCGGTCTGCGAGGTCAGGACGATCGCGCGGAACTGCGGCTCATGTTCCTGCCCGTACCGGTCGATGCGGCCGTTGCGCTGCTCGATCCGGATCAGGCTCCACGGCAGGTCGTAGTGGATCAGGTGGTGGCACTGGCGGTGCAGGTTCACGCCCTCGGACGCCACGTCCCCGGTGAACAGCAGCCGGACCTTGCTGTCGGCCAGGGAAAACGCCTCGACGATCTCCTGCTGGCGCTGGTCGGAGAAGCCGCCGTGCATGGTCTGCACCTGGTCGGCGGCGAGCCCGAGTTCGGCGGGGACGGTCCGGGCGAGCCATTCCAGGGTCGGGATGCTCTCGGAGAACACGACGGCGCGCATCGTGCCCTTGCCCTTCACGCCGATGCGCTTCAGCTCGTCCACGAGGGCCTTGCGCTTGGCGGAGTCTGTGTCGTTCATCTGCTCGACGAGGAAGGCCAGGTGGTTGAGGGCCTCGATCTCGCGTGGCTCGGTGGCGTTCTTCAGACGCTTGGCGACCGTTGTGCCGAGCGCGATGTGGGACGACAGGAACGCCTTCGCGAGGGTGTACGGAAAGAGGCGGCGGTCGGCGTCGACCACCGGACCGGTGGCACGGTCCGGGCCCGGCAGCCAGACTTCGGCCAGCTCGGCGAAGATCGCCTCTTCCTTGGGAGTGGCGGGGCCGCGTAGCGAGACGGACGGGCCCCGGTCGGGCCACCGGCCGCCGATCTGGTCGCGGACCTCGTCGCTGATCTTCGTCCGGCGGATGTACAGGTGGTCGATGTCGGACGCCGAGTATTCCTTCGGGTTCGCGATGGCGGCCGGATCGAGCAGGCCGATCAGCTCGGCGAACGACGTGGCGTCGCCGTTGTGCGGGGTCGCGCTCGCCAGCAGCAGCGCGTCGGTGTGCTTGGCGAGGAGGCGGGCGAGCTTGTTACGGAGATTGCCCTCGTTGATGAGGTTGTGGGACTCGTCGATGACGACGGCGTCCCAGTGCATGTTCTCCAGGTGCTGCCCGTACCGTCCCTGGTTCTTGAGGGTGTCGACGGAGATGATGACTCGCTTGTAGTACAGGAACGGGTTGCGTCCGGCGGGGATGTCGCGCTGGATCCGCTCGATGCCGACCGAGTCGAGCCGGACGAGCGGGATCGCGAACCGCGTCCACAGCTCGTGCTGGAACTGCTCCAGGACCTGCTGCGGTGTCACGACGAGGATGCGTTCGCCGCGCCCCCTCCGGATCAGCTCCGCCAGGATCAGACCGATTTCGAGTGTCTTGCCGAGGCCGACGACGTCCGCGAGAAGGATTCGGGGGCGCAGGCCCTTGAGCGCCAGTTCCGCCGGGCGCTGCTGGTAGATGAGCGGGTCGAGCAGGAACCGGTCGGCCAGCGCCAGGCCCCGCTCGGACTGCGGCAGCGGCGTGCGGCGCAGCACCGACTCCAGGTAGAGGCGGCTGCGCGCGAACGCGGACGACGTGTCGGCGACGAGCTGGGTGTCCTCGGGGCGGAGCTGGACGACGTCGTCGATCTCGGTGAAGAAGACCGCGTCCTCGTCCCGCACGAACTCCGAGACCCCCACGGCGGTGACCTTGTAGCCGTCGCGGGGCGTGGGGGTGCAGGTGCGCACCATCCACTCCGCGTCGCGGACCTCGATGCGCGCGCCCGGCGCGTACGGGGTCGCGGTCTCAGCGGGGGAGGTCACTCGGCGGGCTCCTTACGGTGGTTCACTGGCCAAGAGGGTGAGCGGGCGGTGCCGGTCAGAGTCTCGCGCCCGGACCGTAGGCGAGGGCCAGCCGGTCCGCGAGGGAGGCCACAACCGGACGGGGCGCCGAACGCTCCCGATGTCGCGGCCGGGCGGGACGGCGGGGCGGCTCGATGTCGGACGGCGGGTCGTCCGGCCGTTCGATGTTAGTGAGCGTCGCGAAGTGGATGCGGGCGTCCCGCGGCGTCAGACCGGCGCCGGCGAGCACCCCGCGGAACTCGGCGGACGCCTCCACCGGAGTCGGCCGGGCAGCCGGGTCATGGGCCAGCATGGCCTCGATCACCGGTTCCAGCGGCGCGGGCAGGCCCGACACGTCCGGCCTCTTGTCGGGGTTCGCGATTGCCGAGTACAGCGGGTTTCCTTTCAACGGCCCGTACGGGTGGCGCTTGGTCAGCGCGTAGAGCAGCGTGGCACCAGTCGAGTACACATCCGCCGCTGGTGTCAGGTCCTTCGCCGACTCCAATTGCTCGGGCGGCATGAAGGCAGGCGTGCCAAGCCGCATGCCCGTCTCGGTGAGGGCGTCGTCCGCCTCCGCCAGGTCGACGAGGCCGAAGTCGATGACCTTCGGGCCGTCCGGGCCGAGCACGATGTTGGCGGGCTTGAGATCCCGGTGCAGGACTCCGGCACCGTGTATCTCGGTCAGCGCTTCCACCAGAAGGACGCCGAGTGCCGCACCCATCTCCGGGCTGAACGGCGGATGCCCTTCCAGGTACTCCATGAGCGTCTCGCCCCGCACGTACTCCATCGCGAGCCACGGACTGTCGGCGCCCGGCTCGGAGGCCGCCACGAGACCCGCGACGCGCGGCCCCTGCACCATCCCGACCGCGAGCACTTCGCGGTCGAAGCGCTCCCGGATGCCGGCGTGACTCGCCAAGCCGTCCCGGATCACCTTGACCGCGACCTGCTCGGCGTCGGAGGTCACGCCGAAGTAGACGACGCCCATACCGCCCTCGCCGAGTTTGCCGTGCAGCTCGATGCCGCCGATCTCCCGCGGATCGGACGGTTCGAGCGGCTTCATCGGCGCCCGCCTTCCCAGGACGGCTCTGACCAGGGTCCCCCCGGCCGGACAGCCAGGATAGGGGCGCGCAGACGAACGAGCACGGTTCCCCGAGCGTCGCTGCGTGGTGACCGTGGGCCACCCGGGCCGCTCGCCGCCGTCGGCCGGCGCGGGCGCCACCCCAGGAGCGAAACATCATCCCAGGTCGTAGCACGTCGGACGGAGTCGGGTGGCCATGGGACTCCCCGTGTGCGGTGAGCCTGACCGTATTCGGACAGCCCTCCGATGATCCGGGCCGGCCGGACGGGGATATCGGGCGCGGGGCGCAGGAACCCGCCTGCCCGGCCGCCGCATGGCGTCGTTGATACCGCCCGGCAGCCAGCGTTCCCGCTCTGGCCGGTTACGCGTCGTTGTGATGACCTCCAGATGGAATAGATGATTCCGTTCTGGTACTCTGAGAACAGAACGATCCGTTCCGTATCGCGATGGAGGCGTCATGACCGGTTCCAGTGAGATCCGTCCGTTCCGCATCGATGTTCCCGAGGTCCGCCTGCAGGACCTCCGCGACCGGCTCGCCCGCACGCGGTGGGGCGCGGCCCTGCCCGGCGGGGCGTGGGAGCGCGGTGTCCCCGTCGACTACCTGCGCGACCTCGTGGAGTACTGGCGCACGTCCTACGACTGGCGCGGCCATGAGGCGGCGCTCAACGAGATCCCGCAGTTCGTCACCGAGATCGAGGGGCAGACCGTCCACTTCCTGCATGTCCGCTCGCCCGAGCCGGACGCGCTGCCGCTGCTGCTGTGCCACGGGTGGCCCGGCTCGGTCGTCGAGTTCCTCGACATGATCGGCCCGCTCACCGACCCCGGTGCGCATGGCGGCGACCCCGCCGACGCGTTCCACGTCGCCATCCCTTCCATGCCGGGCTTCGGGTTCTCCGGCCCGACCCACGAGGAGGGCTGGAATTCCAGCCGGGTCGCCCGCGCGTTCGCCACGCTGATGAGCCGGCTGGGCTACGAGCGCTACGGAACGCAGGGCGGCGACATGGGCGCGTTCGTCGCGCCGGAGCTGGGCCGCATCGACGCGGAGCACGTCGTCGGCGTGCACGTGAACGCCGCCACCTACGGCTTCATCCCGTACGGCGAGGTGTCAGACGAGGAACGGGCCGCGCTCGACGACCGGGAGCGGGCCCGGCTGGACCGGCTCGCGGACTGGACCGCGAACGGCAGCGGCTACTTCCAGATCCAGGCGACCCGCCCGCAGACCCTCGCGTACGGGCTCACCGACTCCCCCGCCGGCCAGCTCGCCTGGATCGTCGAGAAGTTCAAGGAGTGGACGCACCCGTCCCGCGATCTCCCGGAGACCGCGATGGACCGCGACCGGATTCTCACCGACGTGATGTTCTACTGGCTCACCGACACCTTCGGCTCGGCGGCCAACATGTACTACGAGAACATGCACATGTCCGGCGGCTGGAACACCGAGCCCCCGACGACCCCGACCGGCGTCGCCGCGTTCGCCGAGGACATCGCGATCCGCCGGTATGCGGAGCAGGGCAACAACATCGTCCACTGGTCCGACTTCGACGAGGGCGGCCACTTCGCCGCCATGGAGCGTCCCGACCTGCTCACCGAGGACGTCCGCGCCTTCTTCCGCCCCCTCCGCTAGCCCCCGCCTAACCCGAGGCCGCGCTGCGTGGCCGCCCGGTCAGCGGGCGCGCAGGGCGGCCGATAAGGGCCGTTCCGCGCGACGAGCCGCGAGTAGCGGACGGAGTCGACGATCGCCGAATTGACCGCCCACGATCATGCTGCGGCGGTGGACGTCGGCGTGGGCGCAGGTGAAGGGGCAACACGATGAGGCCGCACCAAAGGCCGTCCACCCGGGGCCAGAAGGTCGGCCGGAATGGCCAGCGCGTGCAAGTGATCGGCGTAATCGGCGCTGTAGGTGTCGTACACGCGCTGTGTCAGGTCGGACAGGAGCCGCGCGAACGCGGTCGCTTCCAGCCTCCAACAGTGCCCTCACGAGTTCCCGCCCGGATCTCCAACGATGTCGGCATGCCGGGCGGCCAGCTCGGGGCGCGGATACGGAGAGAACCCCCTCAGTAGGGCTCCTACGAAGCGGAAGAGCATCAGTACCGGCAGGATGAACGCATAGAAGAACATGGCGTATTCGCCACCATCGAAGATGAAGTTGAGATAGACGGCGTATCCGAGGAAGCCCACGCCGAAGGCGGCATTGAGCAGCCTCGCGCCGATGCCCTGGCCGCCTCCGATGGCCGCCATGATGAGCATGGCGACGCCGGACACCATCAACAAGACGACGTACCACGAGAAAGTGGCGTCGGCACTGAAATCGATATTCACGATGCCTCTCCGCATGTCCGGGATAAAAAGCTGGACGATCATAGCGGGAGGTGAATGGTGAATCCACGGATGTCCTGAATAGGCCGGCGCGAGGGTCGCCGCCGCAGCCGGTTCCGCACTCAGAGTGATGCTTATCGGCTCGGCCATTACGGTCTCGTCCCCCATTCGTCGCGACGATGTCCGGCGCGGCAAGGCAACGGCAACCGGGAGAGCGTGTTGTGCGTCCCATCTAGGTCTGGTTCGTGGGCTTATGGGGCCAAACGAGAGGAATGTTGGGGTGCCGGTGGCCGGGGACGCGCTGACGCGGGAGCGGATCGGGCATCTCTACGACTATCTGAGCGCGCTCGCGCAGGAGGTCTACGCCAAGCCCGTCCGGCATGTCGGGGAGTGACGTCGCCGCGTCGCCGGACGAGCTGCCGGCCCACCCTGCGGTACGGGTCGGGGCGGCGGCCGGGGACGCGTGGTTGCGGGTCGGGAAGGTGCCGAAGCCGCTGCCGCCTGCGCTTCCCCTTGAGCTGCGCGAGCCGTTCCGCGGGGTCGTGCGGGACGATCCGTACGTCCTGCCGGAAGCTCCGGACGATCTCGCCGAAGGCGACGATCACGCGATCGCCGAGTTCGAGCGGTGGCGAGCGAGTGTATGGGCGCCTTGGGCGGAGGCCGCGCGGGACGCTGTTGCGGCGCGGCGGCTGTACGAGGCGTTGTTCCGGCTCCGGCAGCGGATGCGCACGGACGAGGCCACCCACGAATTGGTGTGGGGCCACGGTGTTCTCGGCTGGAAGCAGGGCGGGCACCGTGTTTGCCATCCGCTGCTGATCACGCGGGCGCGGATCGCGTTCGATGAGCGGTCCGGTGAGATCTCGATCGTCCCCGACGGGCTGCCCGTGCTGGAGCTGGACTGCCTGCAGGGTCTCGGGGTCGCCGGGCTCGACCAGCTCAACGCGGTCGTGGAGCAGGTGAAAGACAAGGCCGTCGACCCCTGGGCGGCGGACGAGACGCGTCCGCTGTACCGGCGGATCCTCGCGCCACTCGGGCTCGACGACCGGCTCGTCGACGGCCCCGGATTGCCGGAAAGCGAAAAGGCGCCGGTCATCGCGGCGACGTGGCGGTTGTTCGTCCGCAGGCGCAGGGTCATGTTCCTGCGGTTCTTCGAGCAGCTCAAGGCCGCGGAGGGGGAGCGGTTGCCCGCCCCGATGGTGGCGCTCGCCGCCGGGGAGGACGCGGCGCGGGGGGCCATCGCGGCCGGCGATGCGGATTGGGCGCCGGTCGCCGAACGTCTGCTACTGCCTCTCGCCGCGAACGACGAGCAGGAGCAGATCGCCCGGAAGCTCGCCCGGCATAGTGGTGTGACCGTGCAGGGTCCGCCTGGCACCGGCAAGAGCCACACCATCGCCAATCTCGTTTCGCACCTGGTCGCGCACGGCAAGCGGGTGCTGGTCACGGCGCACAAGGATCAGGCGCTCGCCGTCCTGCGGGAGAAGATCCCGGAGGAGTTGCGGGATCTTTCGCTGGCGGTGCTGGGGGCGTCTTCGGCGGATCTCACGGAGCTGCAGCGGTCGGTGCAGGCGATCACGGCGGCGGCCGACGGCGTCGACGAGGAGCGGGAGGAGCGGGCGACCGCCGCGCTCCGGGACAGGCTCGACCAGGTGCAGGGGGACGTGGCGCTGCTGCGCAAGCGGCTCCGCGAGTCGCTGGCGCGCGAGCAGGAGAGCCTGGAGATCGGCGGGTTCCGGCGGACGGCGGCGGAGGTCGCCGAATGGCTCGCCGAGCATGAGGACGAGTTCGCCACAATCCCGGACGCGCTCACGACCGCGTCCGGATGCCCGCTGGACGTGCGCGAACTCACCGAGCTTTACACGCTCGCCGCCGGGATCGCGCGGCAGGACGCGGTCGCCGCGATGCTCGACCTGCCGCCCGCCCGGCGGCTCCCCGCCGGCGCGGCCCTCACCGCCCGGTGGGAGGAGCTGCGCAGGCTCGGCGAGATCCTGGCCGGGCTCCAGGAGCACGGCGCCGACCTCGGCCGTGTCGACGGGGTCGGACCGGAGGAGCTCGCGGCGCTGGCCGAGGAGTGCGGGCACGCCGCCCGGACGCTCGCCGCGCTGCAGGAGCCGTGGGTGGCGCGGCTGCGGGAACAGGTCGTCCAGAATCCGCGGTGGCGGGAGCTGTGGACCGGGCACGCGCGGCGGCTGTCCGAGGACACCGCGGAGTGCGGGCGGCTGCGCGCCACGATCGCCGGGTCGCTGATCGAGCTGTCGGCCGCGCCCTACCGGGAGACGCTCGCGCTGCTGGAGCAGGCGCGGGCGCGGTTCGCCCAGGGCAAGCGGGTGTCGCCGCTGGTGCAGCGCGGGCTCGCCCAGTTCCTGAAGACGACGCGGCTGGACGGCGAGCCGCCGCGGAGCGCCGCCGACATCGACAAGATCGCCGCGTTCGCGGAGCTGCGCAGGCGGCGCGAGACGGCCGTCCGGCTGTGGTACGAGGAGCTGGTCGCGGCGCTCGGCGCGCCCGTCCCGCCGGGTGAAGGGGCGGTGGAGGTCTGGATCGACGCGGAGACGCAGAAGATCCATGCCGCGCTGGCCTGGGAGACCGATCAGTGGCCGCGGCTGCGTTCGCGGCTGTCGCGGGTGATCGCGGACGACGCGGTTCCGGCGCGTCCCGTCCCGGACGATCTGCACCGGTTCGCCACCGTGCTCGGCGGGTTGCAGGCGAGGGTCCGGCAGCGGCAGGTACATGCGGATTTCGACGCCCTGGCCGCTTTCCTAGGGGAGGCTCGCGCGCGGGACGGCGCCAGTCCTCTCTGGACCGACCTGGTGAACGCCCTGGAACGCCACGACGCCGACTCCTGGGACGCCGCGATCGCGACCGCGTCACGGCTGACCGCGTTGCGTCCGCAGGTGGCGCGGCTCAACGAGTTGCACGGACGGCTGGCGGTCGTCGCGCCGCAGTGGGCGCGGCGCATCCTGGAGACCGGCGGCGACGGCTGCGGCGACCCGTCGCGGCTCGGTTCGCTGTGGCGGTGGCGGCAGGCCGAGACCTGGCTCCGCGCGATCATCGACGCCGACGACCTCGGCCAGGTGCAGCGGCGCCTGGACGAGGTCCGGGACGAGCAGCGCCGCCTCACCCTGGAGCTGACGCGGCGGTCCGCGTGGCTCGCGATGAAGCGGGGCCTCGGGCACACGCAGCGGCAGGCGCTGGTGGGCTGGCTGCAGACCCTCCGCAAGATCGGCAAGGGCACGGGCGTCAACGCGAACAAGTGGCGCGCGGAGGCGCGGCGGCTGATGCCGGAGGCGATGGGCGCGGTCCCGGTGTGGATCATGCCGTACTACCGGGTGGCGGAGTCGTTCGACCCCGCCGCCGCTCCCCCGTTCGACGTCGTCATCGTGGACGAGAGCAGCCAGTGCGACGTGTTCGCCATCGGGCTGCTCGGCCTCGGGCACAAGGTCGTGGTGGTGGGCGACGACAAGCAGATCAGCCCGTCCGCCGTGGGCGTCCGCCGCGACCGCGTGGACGAGCTCATCCGCACCCACCTGCCGAGTTTCCCCAACGCGATGCTGCTGGACATGGAGTCGAGCCTGTACGACGCGTCCGCGCGGCTGTTCCCGGGCGTGGTGCGGCTGCGGGAGCACTTCCGCCGCCTGCCGCGCATCATCGAGTTCTCGTCGCAGCACTACTACGGCGGGGAGATCCAGCCGCTGCGGGAGGAGTCCGCCGTCCGGCTGCCGGGGCCCGCCGTCCGGGCCGTGCACGTTCCGGACGGCGTCCGCCGCGACCTGGCGATCGGGAACGTCAACGAGGCGGAGGCGGACGCGGTCGTCGACCAGGTCGTCCAGTGCTGCGCCGACCCCGCCTACGACGGCCGGACGATGGGCGTCATCTCCCTGCTCGGGACGTCGCGCCAGGCGCAGCTCATCGACGAGCGGCTGCTGGGCAAGCTCGGCCCGGAGGAGTACGAGCGCCGACTGCTGCGCTGCGGCGACTCCTACGGCTTCCAGGGCGACGAGCGCGACGTGGTCTTCATCAGCGTCGTCTCGGACGGGGAGGGCGCGCCGTTCACCGCCCGGCGGTACGAGCAGCGGATCAACGTCGCCGCCAGCCGCGCCCGCGACCAGATGTGGGTGTTCCACAGCGTCCAGCCGCACCGGCTGCACCCCGAGGACCAGCGGGCCCGGCTCATCCGGTACGCCGCGGACGGGCAGCGCTCCGCGGACCTCGCCCGCGATCTGGAGGCCCGCTGCGACTCGGAGTTCGAGCGCCGCGTCCTGCGCCTGCTGCTGGGGCGCGGCTATCTCGTCACGCCGCAGCATCCCGTGGGGAACCTGCGCATCGACCTGGTCGTGCGCGGCGGCGGCCACAAGCTCGCGATCGAGTGCGACGGCGACAAGTTCCACGGGCCCGACCAGTGGGAGGGCGATCTGCGCCGCCAGGCCGTCCTGGAGCGGCTCGGCTGGCGGTTCTGGCGCGTCCGCGGCAGCGTCTTCCACCGCGACCCGGACGCCGCGATGTCCTCGCTCTGGCCACTGCTCGGCTCGCTCGGCATCACGCCCGATCGCCCGGCTGACATCGGCCCCTGAACCCGGCCGATACAGGCCGGTGAACGAGGCGTACGCCATAGAAGAACGCCGCCCCGCCGGTGATGCTGTGTCCTGAGACGCGCCGTGGACGCCGACCCCGGAGGGCACAGACGTTGGACCGCACACGAGTGTTCCTGGCCTGGTCCCAGGAGGTTCAAGAGGACGAGGCCCTGCGCAAGGCCCTCGACATCGTCAAGCGGCAGCTCGGCGAGCGCGACTGCGCCGTCTACGACTGGAGCGAGCAGCAGCACATCCGCAACATCGGGCAGGAGATCGAGGAGCAGATCCAGGCCTGCGACCTGATGATCCTGGAGGGCACGTCCGGACGTCCCAACCTGGCGTTCGAGGTCGGCTTCGCGCGCTGCGCCGACATCCCGGTGATCGTGCTGAAGCAGGAGGACTCGGGCGACCTGCCGGAGGACTTCGGCGCCCCGAAGTACCTGCGGTACCCGAGCGACGCGAGCTGGGAGCCGAACTTCAAGCGGTTCGAGGCCGACCTGCGCCGCCTGCTGGACGGCCTGCAGAGCGGCGTCCTCAGCCCGGGGCACCGGGAGCTGCGCCGCGCCCGCGGCGAGTTCCAGCGCGGCGTCCAGCAGATCCTCGACGCCCACTCCGGCGACCACGCCCACCTCTACCTGATGGACGGGCTCGTCCGGGCGCTGTCCGGGGCGGTGCGGGAGGGCGGGCAGTCCGTCATCACCGCGCACTCCGAGTACTACGTGCGCATGTTCAACGCCCTGCAGAAGAACAAGGACATCCGGGTCAAGGCGATCGCGGACCTGACCGAGGACGTCGAGCCGTTCTGGAAGTCGAACAAGCCCGACCTGAGCACGCCGGTCGGCGAGCGGATCTTCCTCATCGACTGGCGCCTGTTCTTCGAGGGCGAGGCGGAGCTGTCGCGCTACATCGACACCTGGCGCAAGGAGCTGCAGCGCTACAAGGACTACAAGATCTTCGTGACGACCAAGGACGACATCGACCGGCGCGCCAGGCATCCGTTCAGCAGCGAGTCGATCGGCCTGAACCTGCTGCTCGTCGAGGACGACGCGACCTTCGGCGGGTACCGCCGCAGCCGCAACTCCACCGGCCACCAGCTGTTCGTGATGGAGCACGACGAGCACCGCTGCGAGAACGCGAAGGTGTTCTACAACGCGGTGCTGGAGGGCGCGGTCGAGTTCGGGCCCACCGACGACTTCGTCAGCCTCAAGCGGGCCTGGCTCACCAAGCACCGGATCGGCCACTGGGACGCGTCCTGGACGCAGCAGACCGAGCGCCGCCCGCCCGTCTACTTCGACCGGTACGACCAGCACGCCCGCTGCTGGATCCCGTCCTACAACGAGATGATCTCCGAGTGCGCGGCGGCGGTCGCGCGGGAGGTGCTGCACATCCGCCAGGGCACCGGCAAGCCGGTGAACCTGCTGGAACTCGGGCACGGCACCGGCAGCCTGACCGCCCGCATCCTGCCGTGGATCAAGCACCTGCGGGCGCCGTCGGAGGCGCTCGGCGACCTGCCGCCGGTCGGGCACTACTACGCCGTCGACCGGGCCGAGCAGATGCACGACCTGGCGCGCGAGTACCTGGGCGACGACGTCAACGCCCGCGTCTACCTGCTCCGGCAGATCGCCTGGCAGGGGCTGCGCGACGACTTGCAGTACGACGTGATCTTCGGGTCGCTGGTGGCGCACTTCATGCTCGACCACGGCGCGGGGCGGGCGAGCGCCGACTCGTTCTTCGCCGAGTGCGTGAAGCGGCTGCGTCCGGGCGGCAGCCTGGTCTTCTCCGACGCGTTCGGGGTGGACGAGGAGACGGGCGTCGACGCCGCCGGGGCGGTCGGGCTCTGGCGCGACTCGATGGTCGCGAGCGGGCTGTCGGAGGAGTACGCCGACGGCTTCATCACCGGCAACCCGGACATGTGCGACGCGTTCAGCTTCGCGGAGCTGAAGGAGTCCGCCGAGGGCCGCGGGCTCGTCGCGGTGGGCGCGCACTCGATCGGGACGGTGCCGCTGTTCAAGGTGCTGGTGTTCCGGCGCCCCGCTCAGGACGCGGCGGCGCCCGCGACCTAGCCGACCGCGCCCGCGGCTCAGCCGCCCGCGCGCCCGCGACCTAACCGGTCGCGGCCGCCGCGTAGCCGACGGCCAGGGCTCGTGCGACGGCGCGGACGGCGTCGTCCGGCGGCAGGAAGGTCGGGCGGTGCAGCGGGACGGGCTCGAAGCCCGGCGCGCCCCGCAGGCCCACGAAGATCATGAGCGCCGGGCACACGGCCCGGTAGTGCGCGAAGTCGTCGCCGCCGCACGACTTCCACGGCGGCGCGATCCCGAAGCCCGCCCGCTCCGCGAGCGCGCGGGCCGTGCGGGCGAGCCGCTCGTCGTTGACCAGGGCGGGCTCGCTCTTGGGGAAGTCCAGCGTCGCCGTGCAGCCGTGGGCGGCGGCGATGTGCTCGGCCATCCCGGTCACGGCGCGGCAGAGCCGGTCCTGGTCGGACTCGTCGAGGGCGCGGATCGTGACCATCGCCTCGGCCCTTCTGGGGATGACGTTCTCCGCCGATCCCGCCCGGACGCTCCCGACCGTCAGCGTCGCGCCCCGCACCGGGTCGACGCGGCGTCCGACGAGCCCGTGCAGGGCGACCACCAGGTGCGCCAGCGGCAGCACGGGATCGGCGGCCAGGTGCGGGTAGGCGGCGTGCCCGCCCGACCCCTCGATGACGATGTGCGCCGCCGCGGCCGCGGCGTTGACGGCGCCGGGCTCGATCCCGAGGCCGTCCCAGGGCAGGTCGGGGTGGACGTGCGCGGCGACCGCGGCCCGCACGCCCGCGCCGAGGCCCGGATCGCCGACCAGCGCCCGCGCGCCCGACGGGGACCGCTCCTCGCTCGGCTGGAACACCGCGACCAGGCGGGCCGGGAGGGCGTCCCGGACGCGGTGCGCGGCGCGGACGAGCGCGGTCAGGGCGGCGAGGTGCACGTCGTGGCCGCAGGCGTGCATGTGCCCGTTGGAGGCGGCGTGCGGCGAGCCGGTCAGTTCCTCCATGGCGAGGCCGTCGAGTTCGGCGCGCACCCACACGGCGTCCCGTCCGGCGGGGCCGACGGAGACGAGGCGGCCGGTGCCGGCGAAGGGCGTCCCCGGGACCGGGAGGCCGGTCTCGACCTGCGCGATCGTGGCGTGTTCCTGGGCGCCCAGCTCGGGGACGGCGTGCAGGCGGCGCCGCAGCTCCACGGCGGCGGGGATCTCGGCGTCCAGGAGGTCCAGCAGTTTCGGCAGCACCCCGGTCCGGTCCGCGCCGGCCCGGGAGACGCCGTCTGAGATCATGCGGACCGCCCGTCTCGAAGCCCACGATCAGGATGACATCGCCGCCGGGCCCCACCAACCCCCGCTTTCCGTCCGCCTCCGGCCCGTCCGGCGGGCGGGTCGCGATGCGGGAGAATCGGGGCATGCGGTTCGGCGTGTTGGGCCCGGTGGAGGCCCGTTCCGGCGGGGCTGCCGTGCCGGTGGGCGGGCCCGCGGTGCGGGCTCTGCTGGCGATGCTGCTGCTGGACGCGGGCCGGGTCGTCCCGTCCGGGCGGCTCATCGACGGCCTGTACGGGCAGGAGCCGCCGAGCGGGGCCGCCAACGCGCTGCAGTCGCAGGTGTCGCGGCTCCGGCGCGGGCTGGGCGACGCGGGCCTGGTCGAGAACCTCCCGGCCGGGTACCGGATCGCGGTCGCGGCCGATGACGTCGACGTCCACCGGTTCGAGCGGCTGGCGCGGGACGGGCGCCGGGCGATGGCGGACGGGCGGCACCGCGCGGCGGCCGCGGCCTTCGAGGAGGCGCTCGGGCTCTGGCGCGGCCCCGCGCTGGCCGACGTGGGCGCCCCGTTCGCGGAGGCGCAGGCGGCGCGGCTGGAGGAGGAGCGGGCGGCGGTCGTCGAGGATCTCGCGGCGGCCCGGCTCGCCGCCGGCGACGCCGGGACGGTGGTCGCGGAGCTGCGCGGCCTGGTGGACGCGCAGCCGCTGCGGGAGCGGGCGCGGGCGCTGCTGATGCGGGCGCTGCACGGCAGCGGGCGGCAGGCGGAGGCGCTCGCGGTGTTCGAGGACGGGCGGCGGGTCCTGGCCGAGGAGCTGGGCGCCGACCCGTCGCGGGAGCTCGCCGACGTGCACCTGGCGATCCTGCGCGGGGAGATGCGCGGCGAGATGGGCGGGGCCGAGGCCGTCCGGGCGAACCTTCCGGCGCAGCTCACCAGCTTCGTCGGACGCGAGGAGGAGCTGCGCCGGGTCGGCAAGATGCTCACGGACGGACGGCTCGTCACCCTGCTCGGCCCCGGCGGCGCGGGCAAGACGCGGCTGGCGGTCGAGGCGGCGGGACGGGAGGGCGGCGACGTCTGCTTCGTCGACCTCGCGCCCGCCGGCCGCGACGAGGTGGTGAAGGCGCTGCTCGGTGCGCTCGGGCTGCGCGAGGGCGGGATGCGGCCCGTCCCCGGCGAGCACCCGGACGCGCTGGAACGGCTGGTCACGGCCCTGGACGGGCGGCGCATGCTGCTCGTCCTCGACAACTGCGAGCATGTCGTCGTCCCGGTGGCGAACCTGGCGCACCGGCTGCTGACCGCCTGCCCCGACCTGCGGATCCTCGCGACCAGCCGGGAGGCGCTCGGCATCACGGGCGAGGCGCTGCGGCCGCTGCCGCCGCTGGAGCCGCCGCCCGAGGGGGCGGGCGCGGGCGAGGCGGCGGCCTATCCGGCGGTCCGGCTGTTCCTCGACCGGGCCGCGGCCGTGCGCCCGGATTTCGAGGTGGACGACGGCAACGTCGCGTCCGTCGTGGGCATCTGCCGGGCGCTCGACGGGCTTCCGCTGGCGATCGAGCTGGCGGCGGCGCGGCTGCGGTCGCTGCCCGTCGGCGAGGTCGCGACGCGGCTGGACGACCGGTTCCGGCTGCTGTCGCGCGGCGACCGGAGCGCCCCGCCGAGGCACCGGACGCTGCGCGCCGTCGTCGAGTGGAGCTGGGACCTGCTGGACGAGGCGGAGCAGACGCTCGCGCGGCGGCTGACGGTGTTCGCGGGCGGGTTCACGCTGGAGGCGGCGGTGGGCGTCTGCGATCTGGACGACGCGGACGAGCTGGTCGCCGAGCTGGCCGACAAGTCGCTGGTGCAGAGCGACGGCGCCCGGTACCGGATGCTCGACACCGTCCGCGCGTTCTGCGCGGAGCGGCTCGCCGAGGCGGGCGAGGCGGAGCGGTTCGAGCGGGCGCACGCGGCGTACTTCCTCGCGCTCGCCCAGCGCGCCGATCCCCATCTGCGGGGCTTCGAGCAGCTCGAATGGCTCGCGGTCCTCGCCGCCGACCACGGGAACCTGCACGCGGCGCTGCGGCGGTCCGTCCGGCTGGACCGGGCGCTCGCGCTGAGGCTGACGGCGTCGCTGTCGTGGTACTGGTGGCTGCGCGGCCGCGTCGAGGGCGCGCCGCTGGCGTCGGAGCTGCTGGAGGCGATCGGCGACGACGTGCCGGACGGCCTCGACGAGGAGTACGTCCTGTGCGTCACCACGGCGGTGGCGGGCGGCGTCACGGGCGAGCACGCGGTGGCGTGGCTCGACCGGGCCGACGCGCTCCTGCGCCGCATCCAGCGCCCGCTGGCCTATCCGGTGGCGATCGTCCTGTGGGCCCTGACGGCGGGCCCCGACCGCACCGACTACGAGGTCTTCGCCATGCAGGTCGGGGACGACCCGTGGTCGCGGGCGCTGCTGCGGATGAGCGACGTGTTCCTCTCCCAGGCCCAGGGCGACGTCGCGGAGATGGAGCTGGCGGGCGCGGAGGCCCTGCGCGGGTTCCGGGAGTGCGGCGACCGCTGGGGCACGGCCAACTCGCTGGACCCGCTCGCCCAGGCGGCCGGGCGGCGCGGCGACCGGCGCCGCGCGCTCGCGCTGCTGAACGAGGCGCTGGAGCTCATGGCGCAGCTCGGCGCGCTGGAGGACACGGCCGACCTGCTCTACCAGCGCGGCTTCGTGCACATCCTCGGCGGCGACCTGGACGCGGCGCGGGCCGAGTTCGAGCGCGGCGTCGGGATGGCCCACCGGGCCGGCACCCCCGACAAGATCGCCGGCGGATACCAGGGGCTCGGCGAGGTGGCGCGGCTGCGCGGGGACCTCGCCGGGGCGCAGCGGCTGTACGAGACCGCGCTGACCGGCTACACCTCCGAGCGGTTCATCGCCGCCGCCGTCCGGGGCTCGGCGCTGGTCGGGCTGGGCTGGCTGGCGCTGGCCGAGGGCGACCCCGCGCGGGGGCGGGAGCTGTTCCTGGAGGCGCTCGACAAGTCGATCGACCATCCGATCTTCATGTACCAGTCGCTCGCGGGCGCCGGGCTGGCGGGCGTGGCGGTCGCGGAGGGCGACGGCGGCCGCGCGGCGGCGCTGCTCGGGGCGGCGGCCGCGCTCCAGGGCGTCCAGGTCGCCGGGGACCCGGACACGGCGCGCGTCTCGGCCGGGGCCCGCGAGCTGATCGGCGACGCCGCGTACGAGGCGGCGTTCGCGGGAGGCGCCGCCCTGTCGCGGGAGAAGGCGCGCGCCCTGCTCACCGCCCGCTGACAGCGCGGGCGGGTGCCGGGCCCGCGCGGTCAGCGGACGGTGCGGGGACGGTCAGCGCCCGCCGCGAATCTCGCGGGCATGAACACCTCGGCCCGCAAATGGGGCACGCTCGCGATCTGCCTCCTGGTCGCGCTCGTCCCGAACATCGACCTCACGGCGCTCAACCAGGCCGTCCCGCATCTCAGCGCCGACCTGCACCCCTCGTCCACGCAGATCCTGTGGATCGCGGACGCCTACGGGTTCGCGCTCGCCGGACTGCTGATCACCATGGGCGGCGTCGGCGACCGCATCGGGCACAAGAGGCTGCTGCTGATCGGCACCGCGCTGTTCGCCGCCGCGTCCGCCGTGACCGCGTACGCGCCGACCGCGGAGCTGCTGATCGCGGCCCGCGCCGTGCTGGGCGTCGCGGGCGCGACGCTGATGCCGTCGTGCCTGTCGCTGATCCGCCGCGCCTTCGCCGAGCCGAAGGAGCGGACGATGGCGGTCGGCGCGTTCATGGGCGTCGCCGGGCTCGCGGTCGGGCTCGGGCCCGTCCTCGGCGGCGCGCTGCTCGACCACTTCTGGTGGGGCTCGGTCTTCCTGATCAACGTGCCGATCATGGCGGCGGCGCTGGTCGCGGGCGCGCTGGTGCTGCCGGAGTCGCGCAACCCGGTGCCCGGACGGATCGACCTGCCCAGCGTGCCGCTGTCGGTCGCGGGCGTCCTCGGCGTCGTGTACGCGGTCAAGGAGGCGGCGGCGCACGGCCTGGACCAGCAGCGGATCTACGTGTCGGCGGCGGCGGGCGTGCTGGCGCTGGCGGCGTTCCTGATCCGGCAGACCCGGCTGGACGAGCCGCTGATCGACGTCCGGCTGTTCCGCCGCGCCGCGTTCACCGGCTCGGTCGTCACCAACATGTTCGCGATGTTCGCCCTGGTCGCGCAGTCGCTGATCTTCTCGCTGTTCTTCCAGCTGGCGCTCGGCTGGTCGCCGCTGAAGGCGGGCCTGGCCGGGCTGCCCGGCGCGGCCGGCGCGGTGCTCGGCGGCGTGCTGCTGGCCCCGCCGCTGATCGCCGTGCTCGGGCGGGCCCGCGTCGTCACGGCCGGGATGCTGATCGCCGCCGCCGGTTACACGATGTACCTGACGATCGGGCTGGACACCTCGTACTGGGCGATGGTCCCCGCGATGCTGCTGGCCGGGATCGGGATGGGCATGGGGCTCACGGTCACCGGCGACACCGTGCTCGCGTCCGTCCCGAAGGAGCGGTCCGGGGCGGCGTCGGCGATCTCGGAGACCGCGACCGAGCTGGGCGGCGCGCTCGGCATGGCGGTCCTCGGCAGCGTCCTGAACGCGGTGTACCGGAACGTGCTGGACCTTCCGGCGGGCGTGCCCGCGCCCGCCGCGTCCGCGGCCGCCGACTCGCTCGGCGCGGCCTGGCAGACCGCGGCCGGGCTTCCGGACGCGCTCGCCGCCCAGGTCGTCGCGGCCGCGCGGGAGGCGTTCATGGACGGCATGCACGCCGCGCTCGTGTGCAGCGCCGGGTGCGCCGCCCTGGTCGCGGTGTTCGCGCTCGTCACGCTCCGCAACGTCCCGAAGGCGATCCCGGACGCCGAGGAACCCGACCTGGAAAAAGTGATATCACTTTGATAGGTTGGTGATAACAATGGAGGCGAAGGGGGACGGCGATGGCAGACATGACGGCCAAGGTCGAGATGCCGCGTCCGAAGATCGAGGAGCGGGCGGCGGCGGACCGCGGCGGATGGGCGATGCTCGGGCTCGCCCTGGCGCTGATCCTGCTCGCCGCCGTGGCGGTGCTGGCGGGCGTGGCGGCCGGCGGGGGCGCCGCCCTGGCGGCGGGCATCGTGGCAGGGTCCCTGCTCGGGCTGGCCGGGCTGGTCGTCGCGGCCGGGCTGACCCCGGTCGCGCCGAACGAGGCCCGGGTCCTGCAGCTGCTCGGACGGTACTACGGGACGGTCCGCACCGACGGGCTCCGCTGGGTCAACCCGCTGACGGAGCGCAGCCGCGTGTCGACGCGGATCCGCAACCACGAGACCGGCCACGCCAAGGTCAACGACCTCGACGGCAACCCGATCGAGATCTCGGCCGTGGTCGTGTGGCAGGTCGCCGACACCGCGCGGGCCGTGTTCGAGGTCGACGACTTCGTGGAGTTCGTGGCGTTCCAGACCGAGGCGGCCGTCCGGCACATCGCGGGCAGCTTCCCCTACGACGCCCACGACCGGACCTCGCTGCGCGACAACGCCGACGAGATCACCGCGCAGCTGTCGGACGAGCTGTCCCAGCGCGTCGCGTCCGCGGGCGTCGACATCATCGAGTCGCGGATCACCCGGCTGGCGTACGCGCCCGAGATCGCGCAGGCGATGCTGCGCCGGCAGCAGGCGGGCGCGGTCGTGGCGGCGCGGCAGCGTATCGTCGAGGGCGCGGTCGGCATGGTTCAGCTCGCGCTGGAGCGGCTGGACGAGGAGAACGTCGTCGCCCTGGACGAGGAGCGCAAGGCGGCGATGGTCAGCAACCTGCTGGTCGTGCTCTGCGCCGACCGCGACGCGCAGCCGGTGGTCAACACCGGCAGCCTCTACCAGTGACCCCCTGCCCAGTGGCTGAGCGGAAGAAGATCCTGCTGCGGCTCGACCCGGCCGTGCACGACGCCCTCGCGCGCTGGGCCGGGGACGAGCTGCGCAGCACCAACGCGCAGATCGAGTTCCTGCTGCGGCGGGCGCTCGCCGACGCGGGCCGGATGCCCGGCTCGGCGGAACGGATGCGCGGCCGGGGCCGTCCCCCCAAGGAGGGGCCCGGACAGGACGACGAGCACGACCCGCCGGGCCGGGCGCACGGCGGCGGGAGCGAGGACTAGCCGATGGTCGAAGTACCGGAATCGCTGCCGGCGCGGATGTACCTGCTGGCGTACGACACCACCAAGCACAAGATGACCAAGCACGGCGCGCGGCTCGGCTACGTGCTCCGCGCCGCCGCGCTCACCGAGCTCTACCTCGACGGCAGGCTCGGCGAGGACCGGCGCAGGCCCGTCCCCGGGACGCCCGGCGACGACCCGTACGGGGTGCTGGCGCAGATCACGGCGTCGCGGCCCCGGTCATGGCAGCACTGGGTGCGCAAGGACAGCAAGGCGATCGTGGCGGCGGTCCGGGACGAGCTCGTCCGCGGCGGCTGGATCCGGGTGCGGACGCGCAAGGCCCTCGGCCTGTTCCCGTACCAGGAGGTCACGGTCAAGGACCCGCGGGTGGTGAAGGCGCTGTGGGGCGGGGCGTCGTCCGCGCTGCGGGGACGCCCGGTCGCGCACGTGAACAGCTACGACGCGGCGGCGGTCGCGCTGGCGGCGGCGGGCGAGCTGAAGACCGTCCTGCCGGGCAAGGACCGGCGGCGGCACAGGCGGCGGATCGAGGAGCTGACCGCGCGGACGGGGCCCGCCGCGCCGGCGGTCCGCCGGGTGATCCGCCAGCAGCAGGCCGCCGAGAGCGCCGGCTGAGCACCGCCGGGCGGCGCCGGCCGCGGCTGAGCACCGGCCCCGGGCCCGGCCCGGGCCCGCAAGTGCGCGGTCCTACAAGCCCGGCCGGGTCGAACTTGTACCGGACCCCAGCGGCGGCGGGGATCGCGCGGACCATAGCCTCGACGCATATGGAGCCCGATCGCCTGATTTATCCCCTGCTGAAGCACGTCCTCATGGGACCCGCGATGCGCGTCGCCTTCCTGCCCCGGGTGAGCGGCCTCGCGCACGTCCCACGGATCGGGCCGGTGATCCTGGCGGCGAACCACCTGGCGTTCCTGGACTCGTTCGTCCTGCCGCTGATGGTCCCGCGGCGCGTCCACTTCCTCGGCAAGCACGAGTACCTCATCGGGACGGGCGTGAAGGGCCGGACCGTCGCCGCCCTCTTCAGCGGCCTCGGCATGATCGCGGTCGACCGGTCCGGCGGGCGGTCGGCGGCCGCCGCGCTCGACACGTCGGCGGCGGTCCTGGAGCGCGGCGGGGTGTTCGCGATCCACCCGGAGGGCACCCGGTCGCCGGACGGGCGGCTGTACCGCGGCCGGACGGGCGTCGCGCGGCTGGCCATGCGGACCGGCGCGCCCGTCGTCCCGGTGGCGATCGAGGGCACCGGCCGGCTGCAGCCGCCGGGGCGGGCCGTCCCCAGGCCGGGGCGGATCGGGCTGCGCATCGGCGCGCCGATGGCCTTCGCCGGACGCGACGACGGCGTCCCGCGCGGGAAGGCGGCGCGGCAGGTCACCGACGAGATCATGGAGGCGATCCAGCGGCTGTCCGGCCAGGAGTACGTGGACGACTACGCGCCCCGCCCGTCCGGCCGCTGAGGCGCCCGCCCGGCGTCCGAGGCCGTCCGATGTTTGAGGGTGCCCGGAAGGGCACGAACATAGTGACGGAAAACGGACGGAGAGCACGTGGAGATCAGCCTCGACCTCCTGCTCCCCCGGGAGGCCGCGAGCGTCCCGGCGACACGGAGGCTGCTGAACGCGGCGCTGACCGCCCTCGGGGTGGATGCCGAGATCCGCGACGACATCGAGGTGATGCTGACCGAGGCCTGCACGAACGTGATCCGGCACGCCGAGGACGGCGCCGGCTACACGGTGCGGGCCACGATCCACGACCGCCACTGCGTGATCAAGGTGATCGACGCGGGGCACGGGTTCGACCCCGGGGACGTCCCGGACCCCGGTCCGGGCGCGGAGCGGGGCCGCGGGCTGCTGATCATGAGGACGCTCGCGGACGACGTCCGCTTCCGCTCGCTGCCCGAGAACGGCGCGCTCGTCGCGCTGGAGAAGCAGCTGCACTACGGGGAGGACAGCTTCGGCGGGCTGCTCACGGCGGACAGTAGTGTTCCGCTCATGACCGAGGCCGACCCGGAGATGGAAGAGCTCGCGACCCGGCTGTTCGAGATGGCGCGCGCCGGCCGGACGGCGGAGCTCGCCGAGTACGTCGACGCCGGGGTGCCGGTGAACCTGTCCAACGACAAGGGCGACACGCTGCTGATGCTCGCCGCCTACCACGGCCGCGCCGAGACCGTCCGGGCGCTGGCGGCGCGCGGCGCCGACCCGGAACGCGCCAACGACCGGGGCCAGCGGCCGCTCGCCGGCGCGGTGTTCAAGAGGGAGGCGGACGTGGTGCGGGCCCTCCTCGACGCGGGCGCCGACCCGCGGGCGGGGTCGCCGTCCGCCCTCGACACGGCGAGGATGTTCGGCGCCGCCGAGTTCCTCGCCTGGTTCGACGAGACGCCTCCCCCGCCGCTCGACTGACGGCGCCAGAGGCTCAGAGGGAAAGGCCGTCCTTCTGGGACAGTTCGCCTTGGCGCGGCGCCGGAGGCGCGTCGCTATCGGCGGTCGCGTCGCTGAGGACCACACGGTGGTGCCAGTACGGCGGCGCGACGCCCTCCTCGCGGAGCGCCCGGTGCAGGCGCTTCAGGAACTCGTGCTTGATGAGGAACTGGTCGCCGAACTCCGTCGACCGCAGGATGGCGTGGAAGCCGACCGTCGCGTCGTTGAAGTCGTCGAACCGGACCAGGACGCTCGTGTCCTCGACGCCGCCCTGCACGTCCTTCATCACGTCCTCGCCGACCTCGGTGATGAGCCGCTCCACCCGGTCCAGGTCGACCTCGTACGCCACCTTCGCGTAGACCATGATCGACATGTCCTGGGCTGGCCGGTGGTAGTTGGTGAGGATCGTGTCGGAGAACCGCTGGTTCGGGATGACCTCGATGTTGTCCGACAGCGTCCGGATGGAGGTGTTGCGCCAGTTGATGTCGACGACGTACCCCTCCTGGCCGGTGGCCAGCTTGATGTAGTCGCCGGGCTCGATCGTCTTGGACGCCAGGACGTGCACGCCCGCGAACAGGTTCGCCAGCGTGTCCTGCAAGGCCAGCGCGACCGCGAGGCCGCCGACGCCCAGCGCGCCGAGCAGCGGCGAGATCGAGACGCCGAGGCTCTGCAGCATCACCAGGACGCCGACGCCGATCACCACCACCTTGGCGATGTTGGCGAAGATCGTCACATTGGCGGCGACGCCCTGCTTGGCCAGCGCGTACGAGCCGACCGAGCTCGCGATCAGCCGGGCCAGCGCCACCGACACCACGAAGATCGTCACGGCGAGGAGCACCTTGGCGATCACGTCCAGGGTGCCGCGCGGCAGCTCCAGCACCTTCGCCGCGAACCACAGGCCGAGGATCACCGACACCGGCACGGCCAGGTCCTTGACCAGCCGGGCGGCCATGTCGTCCCAGGCCCACCGGGTGTCGCCGGCCCGCTTGGACAGCCGTCCGGTCAGCAACCGCAGGATGACCGCGATCGCCAGGGCGCCCGCCAGCACGATCGCGGCGGCGATGATCCGCTCCCAGCTCAGGTCGTCCATGACGCGCGCATCTCTCCCTCTGCCAGGACCACCCGCGGGCCGCCCCTGACGTCCGTTTTGCCATGTTGTGCGTCCCCGATGGTAGTGAAGACCCGGAGCGTGCGAGGCACATCACGGGCTCCGGGGACAGGGATCTACCTGCGGGGCGATTACGATCGATCAAGTGGTAGGCGTGGGAATGATGCGCCGGCTCGGGGTCACGGCGCTGGGACTGCGGAACGGCCCCCACCGCGTCACGGTCGAGCGCGACCTGGAGGTCCCGGCCGCCGACGGCGTCACGCTGCTGGCCGACCACTACGCGCCCGCCGGGGTGGAACGGGCGCCGACGGTGCTCGTCCGGTCCCCGTACGGGCGGCGCGGGCCGTTCGGGCTGCTGTGCGGGCAGGGGTTCGCGTCGCACGGGTTCCAGGTGGTGGTGCAGAGCGTCCGCGGCGGCTTCGGGTCCGGCGGCGTGTTCGAGGCGCTGGACGAGCGGGAGGACGGCCTCGCCACCGTCGAGTGGCTGACATCACAGCCCTGGTTCGGCGGGACGTTCGCCATGCACGGCCCGAGCTACCTCGGCTACGTCCAGTGGGCGGTCGCCGCCGACGCCGGGCCCGCGCTGAAGGCGCTGTCGATGCAGGTCACGGCGTCCACGTTCCGGGACGCGGTGAACGTCGGCGGGACGTTCGCGCTGGAGTCCGCGCTCATCTGGGTCGACATGACCGCGCGGATGAAGAACTCCCTGTCCGGCATCACCACCGCGGTCCTGTCGCCGCGCCGCGCCCGCCGGGCCACGCTGTCCGGACGCCCCCTCGCCGAGCTCGACCGGCTCGCGACCGGCGAGCAGCAGCGCTTCTTCCAGGACCTCCTCGTCAACGGCCCCGACACCCCGTTCTGGGACAAGCGCGACTTCTCCCCGACCGTGTCGAAGGTCACGGCCCCGGTGAACATGACGGGCGGCTGGTACGACATCTTCCTGCCCTGGCAGATCAAGGACTACGCCGCGCTCCGCGCCGCCGGGCGCCGCCCGTACCTGACGATCGGCCCGTGGTTCCACGCCGACCAGCGGATGATGCGCGGCTCGATCGGCGAGTCGATCGCCTGGTTCCGCGCCCACCTGCTGGACGACCCGTCCGAGCTGCGGGAACAGGCCGTCCGGCTGTACATCACGGGCGCGGACGAGTGGCGCGAGTTCCCCGACTGGCCCGTCCCCGGGATGCGGGAGGAGCGCTGGCATCTGCATCCGGGCGGCGCCCTCTCCCCGGGCGAGCCGCCCGAGTCGGAGCCCGACGCCTACCGCTACGACCCGGACCATCCGACGCCGTTCCTCGGCGGCCCGACGCTGCTCGGCGAGACCCGCCCGTCCACCGACCAGAGGCGGCTGGAGCGGCGGCGGGACGTCCTCGTCTACACCTCCGACGTCCTCGACGACGACCTGGAGATCATCGGCCCGGTCACCGCCGACCTGCACGTCCGGTCGAACCGCGAGCACACCGACTTCGTCGTCCGGCTCTGCGACGTCACCCCGGACGGCGAGTCGCTGAACCTGTGCGAGGGGATGCGGCGGCTCGTCCCCGGCACCCCGGAGCCCGGCGAGGACGGCGTCCAGCACGTCGCCGTCGAGCTGTGGCCGGCCGGTCACCGGTTCCGCCGCGGCCACCGCGTCCGCGTCCAGGTCGCCAGCGGCGCCTACCCCCGCGTCGCCCGCAACCCCGGCACCGGCGCCCCCATCGGCACCGCGACGGAGATGCTCACCGCCGACCAGGAGATCTTCCACTCCCCCGCCCACCCGTCCACCATCAACCTCCCCGTCGTCCCCCGCTAGCCCCCGAAACGGGTGCCGGGCACCACGAAGGCCGCCCGCCGGACAGGGCACTCGGACGCAGTGAGCGGAGACCGCCGGTGCTTCAGGACGTGCGCTGACGCAGGGCCTCCAGCGCCTTGTCGGCGTGGGCGTTCATGCGGATCTCGCTCTTGACGACGGTGAGGACGCGGCGGTCGGTGCCGATGACGAAGGTCTGGCGCTTGGTCGGCATGAGGGCGATGCCGCGCTTGACGCCGAAGCGGGCGCGGACCTCGCCGGACGGGTCGGACAGCAGCGGGTAGCCGAGGGAGTGCTTGTCGGCGAACTCCTTCTGCTTGGCGACCGGGTCGGCGCTGATGCCGACCGGGTGGGCGCCGGCGGCGGCGAGCTCGGCGACCAGGTCGCGGAAATGGCAGGCCTCGGCGGTGCAGCCGGGGGTCATCGCGGCCGGGTAGAAGAACAGGACGACCGGGCCCTTCTCCAGCAGAGCGGTCAGCGTGCGGGGCTCGCCCGTCTCGTCGGGCAGTTCGAAGTCGTCGACGACGTCACCGGCGTTCATGGGCCCGAACTTAGCCGAGAAGGGCGGTGATGTCCGTGGACGTCCAGGTTCCGTGGGCGCCGGGGCGGGCGGCCAGGTAGGCGGCGGCGCGTTCGGCGGACCAGCCGTGCGCCTCGCGCAGGCCGTTGCCGAGCATCGTGAGGTACGCGGCCGTCGGCGCGTTCGGCGGGTGCGGTTCGGGGGAGGTGAACGTGAGCATGGGGTGCCCGGCGCGCTCCCCGACCTTGAGGACGGTCTCGTAGCGCCCCGGGCCGAGGCGCTGGCGGCCGCGGGCGATCGCCTCGGACAGGTCGTGGTCGGCGCCGGCGTCGCGGCGCATCTCCTGAGACAGGACGTCGCAGAACTGGCGCCGGGTCAGGAGGTAGGCCCTCGCGGCGGCGCGGCCGGGGAGGGCGGGGTCGTAGAACGCCATCCCGCCGCCCCAGACCAGGGACGTGTACCCGAAGTAGATCCCGCCGGGCACCGTGATCGACGCCTCGGCGCGGGCGGGACGGGGGTCGCGGCAGCCCGGGTAGTGGCGGGCGCCGCCGCGCGGACGGCCGCCGGACAGGTAGCAGCGGAACCTCTCCCGGTAGAGGTTCGATCCGTAGGCCACGTACCAGAGCGGTTCGTCGTCCATCACTTCCAGTATCCACCCTGGTCGGGGGCGGTGCGGCGGGCCGGACGGGGCGGGAGATCCGATTCGCGAGGTTTGACGGGAGCTGCGGCCGGATAGGAAACTGGCCAAGCAGGTGTCTACGACGCAGATACCTCCGTGCTTCCCCTGTGTTGTCCCGGAGGATCCGCCATGCACCGCCCGTTGAACATCGCTCTCGTGTCCGCCTCCGACCTTGACGGCGAACACCTGGAGTCAGTCCACGTCCGGGATCTCGCTCGTTCGCTCACCCGTCCCCTTTCCGCCGACGGGAAGCCGAACCAGGTCACGGTCTACGCCCGGCGTCAGGACAAGGCCGCCCGCGCCCGGGTCAGGCTCGCGCCGGGCGCCGCGCTCGTCCATCTCGACGCCGGGCCCGCCCGCCCGCTCTCCGACGACGAGCTGCTGAAGCACGTCCGCGACTTCGCCGACGGGCTGCGCCGCCGCTGGTCCGGGGCCGGGCGCCCCGACATCGTCCACGCGCACGGCTGGGTCGGCGGGCTCGCCGCCTGCGCCGTCGCCCGCGAGCTCGGCATCCCGTTCGCGCAGAGCTACCACGGCGTGGCCGCCGCCGAGCGCCGCGCCGGGAACCGGGTGCACCCGCACCGCGACCGGCTGGAGAAGGCCATCGCGCGGGACGCCGACGTCGTGCTGGCCGGGCATGCGGAGGAGGCCGGCGCGCTCGTCCGGATGGGCGTGCCGCGGCCGAGCGTGTCCGTCGTCCCCTACGGGGTGGACGGCGAGCAGTTCGCGCAGGTCGGCCCGGCCATGCCGCGCGGCGACCGGCGCCGGCTCGTGATGATCTGCAGCGATCTGGAGGCCGGGGACGTCGCCACCGCGCTGCGCGCGCTGGTGCACGTCCCGAACGCAGAGCTCGCCGTCGCCGGCGGCCCGGCGCGCGAGGAGCTGGAGAACGACCCCGTCGTGCACCGGCTGGTGCTGCTCGCGAAGGAGCTGCACGTCAACGACCGGGTGATCTTCCTGGGCCGGCTGCCCCGCAAGGCGCTGCCGAAGCTGCTGCGGACGGCGAGCCTCGCGCTGTGCCTGACCCCGCACCAGCCGTGCCCGGCGGTGCCGCTGGAGGCGATGGCCTGCGGCGTCCCCGTCGTCGCGACCCCCGCGGGCGGGAACGCCGACGAGGTGCTCGACCACATCACCGGCGTGCACGTCCCGGCGGGACGGCCCGTCGTGATCGGCCGCACCATCCGGCACCTGCTCACCGAGGAGACCACCCTCCACGGCTACTCGATCGCCGCCGCCGACCGCGCCCGCTCCCGGTACTCCCTGGAGCGGATCGCCGCCGAGACGCTCCGCGCGTACCAGCGCGTCCTGCCCGCCGAGCCCGAACCGGAGACGGAGGCGGTCGAGGAGGACGAGGCGGAGCACGACACCGGCCGAACCCCCGCCCTGGCCGGCTGACCGCCCCGCCTTGCGGGCCCTGGATCCCTCCCCGGATCCGGGGCCCGTTCACGTCTGACCCGCTCCAGCGCCCGGCCTGGTCACGTCCCGCCAGGTGGGATACTGGCTGGTGACCGGAAGGGGCATATTTGTGCTGATCGGCAGGGCGGCCGAGTTCGCGGAGCTGAGGGCCGCGCTGGCGCGGGCGGCCGCGGGCGGCGCCGGGGCCGTGCTGGTCAGCGGGGACGCGGGCGTGGGGAAGTCGCATCTGGTGTCCGCGCTGACCCGCGCCGCCCGCGACGACGGCTTCGCCGTGCTCGTGGGGCAGTGCGCCGAGCTGGGCGAGAGCATGCCGTACCTGCCGCTCGCGGACGCGCTCTGGACGGCCGCCCACGCCGGCGCCCCCGAGTCGGACGCGGTCCGCGCCGCCCTCGACGCCCGCCCGGTGCTCGGACGCCTGCTGCCCGACAGCGGCGCCGACCCCGGATCGGTGGCGGAGCTCGGCCAGCAGCAGCTGTTCGGGGCGGCGCTCGGGCTGCTCGGCGAGCTGGGGCAGGAGCGGCCCGTCCTGCTCGTCCTGGAAGACCTGCACTGGGCCGACCGCTCCACCCGGCATCTGCTGACGTTCCTCTGCCGCGTCCTGCAGCGCGAGCGGGTGTGCCTCGTCGGCACGTACCGGTCGGACGACCTGCACCGGCGGCATCCGCTGCGGCCGGTGGTGGCGGAGCTGCTGCGGCTGCCGAACGTGACCGGCGTCCCGGTCGCCCCGTTCGGGCCGGGCGAGACCGCGGAGTACCTCGCCGAGCTGTCCCGCGGGGCCGCGCCGGTGACGGCGGAGGCCGTCGAGCGGGTGCACCGCCGGTCGGAGGGGAACCCGTTCTACGCCGCCGAGCTGTACTCGGCCGGGCTCGACGCCCCCGGCGAGCCGGCGGAGCTGCCGTCCGGGCTCGCTGACCTGCTGCTGTCGCGGATGGAGCGGCTGTCGGACGCCGGGCAGCGCGTCGTGCGGGTCGCGGCGGTCGCCGGGCGCCGCATCGACGACGAGCTGGCCCGCCGCGTGTCCGGCCTGGACGAGGCCGAGGTCGGCGAGGCGCTCCGCGAGGTCGTGTCGCACCAGCTGCTCGTCCCGTCCGGGACCGGGTACACGTTCCGGCACGCGCTGCTCCGCGAGGCCGTCTACGCCGACCTGCTGCCCGGCGAGCGGACCCGGCTGCACGCCGACTTCGCGCGGCTGCTCGCCGATCTCCCCGACGGGACGCGCGGGTCCGCGGCGGAGCTGGCCCACCACAGCCTCGCCGCGCACGACCTGCCCGCCGCGTTCGCCGCGTCCGTCCGGGCGGGACGGGAGGCGGGGCGGCTCGGCGCGCCGGCCGAAGCGTTCGAGCACTACGAGCGGGCGCTGGAGCTGTGGGACGCGGTCCCCGACCCGGAGGCCGCGGCGGGGGCCACCCGGATGCGGCTGTCCCTGACGGCGGCGAGGGAGTCGGCGCGGGCCGGGGAGCCGCGGCGCGCGGTGCACCGGCTCCGCCGCCTGCTGGACGCCGCCGACCCGGCGGACCTGCGGCTCGGCGCCGAGATCCGCGAGCAGCTGGCGACCCATCTGGGCAACATCGACGAGGACGAGGAGTCGCAGGCGACCGCGCGGGAGGCGGTGGCGATGCTGGCGGACGACCCGGCCGCGCCCGAGCGCGCCTGGGCGCTCGCGACCTACGCCCGCTCGCTGCTCTACCGGGACCCGGACGGCGAGATGCCGGAGTTCGCGGAGAAGTCCGTCGCGGAGGCCCGCGCCGCCGGGATCTCCGGCGCCGAGGCGGCGCTGCTGGTCACGCTCGGGCTGTGGCGGGAGTCGCGGGAGGCCGACTCGGGGGTGGCGGAGGTGTTCGCGCGGGCCCGCGACCTGGCGGACGCGGCCGGCGACAGCCCGCAGGCGGCGGTGCGCGCCAGGTACCACCACGCCCGGACGATGTTCGACCGCGGCGACCTCGCGGGCGCGGCGCGGGCCGCCGACGCGGGCGTGCGGTTCGTCCTGGACAAGGGCCTGCGGTGGAGCACGTACGGCATCATCATGCGGTCCCTGCGGTACCTGATCCACTACACGACCGGGAACTGGGCCGAGGCGAACCGGCTCGCCGACGAGTTCGCCGTCCAGGTCGTCCGGCCGGCGGAGGCGCAGATCTCCGCGTACGCGCTGTTCGTCGAGGTCGCGCAGGGCACGCCGCGCGCGGACGAGCGGCTGCGGTGGATCGAGCCGCAGTGGGGCGAGGACCTCTTCCTCAACTACCTCGCGCGGGGCCTCGCGGCCGAGCACGCCGTGTGGTGCGGCGATCCGCACGCGGCGGTCGAGCACGTCGGGCACGTCCTCGGCACCATCTACGGCGAGACGGACGGCGCGATCCGGCTCGCGGCGACGGGGCTGTGGGCGCACGCCGAGATCGCCGCCCGCGCTCGCGCCGCCGGGGACGACGGCGCGGTGCGGGCGGCGGCGGAGGCGGCCGACGAGCTGCTGCGCCGCGCCAAGACGGTCTTCACGGTCAACACCGACGGGCTGCCCCGCGCCTGGCTCGGGCTCGAAGGGCACGCCTGGCTGGCCCGCGCGGAGGCCGAGCGGCGCCGCGTGGACGGCGTCCACGACGTGGACCTGTGGCGGAAGGCGACCGACCTGTTCACCTACGGCGACCCGGGCGGCGGGTTCGTCTACGAGGTGGCGCGGTCGCGGTGGCGGCTGGCCGAGGCGCTCGCCGAGAACGGCGACCGGGACGCGGCCGCGGCGGAGTGGCGGTCGGCCGCCGAGACCGCCGCGCGGCTCGGCGCGGAGCCGCTGCTGGCCGCGCTGCGCGACCTCGGGACCCGCGCCCGGCTCGGGCCCGCCGGCGGGGCGCCCGCCCCGGGCTCGTCCGGCCCGGCCTCGTCCGGGCCGCTCGGCTCCCTGACCGGGCGGGAGCGCGAGGTCCTGAAGCTGGTCGCGGACGGGCTCGGCAACCGGGAGATCGCGGCGCGGCTGTTCATCTCCCCGAAGACGGCGAGCGTCCACGTCTCCAACATCCTCGCCAAGCTGAACGTCGCCAGCCGCACCCAGGCCGCCGCCGTCGCGCACCGCGAAGGCCTCGGCTGAGCGCCCTCCTCCCCCTTCCCGCCCGTCCCGCCGCCGGTGGCGCGCCGGTACCGTGACGCGCGCACACGCCGGACGGTAGTTCTTCACGGGTCATTCGTTATTCCCGCTACTGGCCTATACCTGTTCGGACTGGAAACCTTTCCTTTGTGAGCGCCAAACGGGTCGGCGCGCGCAGAAGGGAATGCCGCCGTGGACAAGGGGTATGAGCTTTACTGCCTCGCGGACAAGCTGTTCTACGATGCGCCACCCGTCACCCGCCGCACGGACTTCGAAATCACTCAACGTGACCTTCCGGCGGGCTGGGAGCAGATTTTCGGCGACGAGTGGGTCGTCTACGATCCGCCGCAGAGCCGCGCTCCCCTCCAGGGCTGGAAAGTGCATGTCTCCGGGTGTGCGGAAAGCGCCGCGGAGATCCTTTCCGGCGCCTGGGAGTACTGCGTCGACAACGACATCGAGTTCAAGCACCTGCGCGGCCCGGGCACGCTCCGGATGCGGAACGCCAAGTACGCGCCGCGCGGGGCGAGCGGGAAGCTCGTCACGATCTACCCCGAGGACGAGCGCGAGCTGGAGCGCGTCCTGGCCGAGCTCGGCGCCCGGCTGAACGGCCTGCCCGGCCCCTACATCCTCAGTGACCTGCGCATAGGCGACGGGCCGCTGCACGTCAGGTACGGCGGCTTCGCCGAGCGGCGCTGCCTGGACGAGAAGGGCAAGCTCGTCCCCGCGCTGGAGAACGGCGACGGGGAACTGGTGCCCGACCGCCGCGAGCCGGTCTTCTCCGTCCCCGGATGGGTGACCGTCCCGGCCTGCCTGGAGCCGCATCTCAAGGCGCGCGGCGCGACGACGACGACCGATCTGCCGTACCAGATCACCAAGGCCCTGCATTTCTCCAACGGCGGGGGCGTTTATGAGGCGACCGATACCCGTTCCGGACGGAAGGTCGTCCTGAAAGAGGGACGCCCCCACGCCGGCCTCGCCGCCGACGGAGCGGACGCGGTAACGCGCATCGAACGGGAACGCGACGTTCTCCGGAAACTCGACGGAATCGACGGCGTGCCCGCCGCACTCGACTGGTTCACGCTCGGCGAGCACCATTTCCTCGTGCAGGAGTTCATCGAGGGGCGGACGCTCAACACGTTCTTCGCGGAACGGCATCCGATGCTCGATCCCGACCCTGACCCGGAAAAGACCGCCGCCTACACCGAATGGGCGCTGCGCGTCCACGAGGGCGTCGAGCGGGTGGTCGCCGCGATCCACGAGCGCGGCGTCGTGTTCAACGACCTGCACATGTTCAACGTCATGGTCCGCCCGGACGACTCCGCCGCGCTGATCGACTTCGAGACGGCGGCGCCCGCGTCCGACGGCGGCCGGCAGACCCTCGCCAACCCGGCGTTCCTCGCCCCGCCCGACCGGCGCGGCGCCGAGGTCGACCTCTACAGCCTGGCGTGCCTGCGGCTGGCGCTGTTCGTCCCGCTGACCACGCTGTTCGTCATCGACCGGGGCAAGGCGCCGCAGCTCGCCGACCTGATCGCCGCCAACTTCCCGGTGCCGCGGCCGTTCCTCGACGAGGCGGTGGAGCGGATCACGCGGGGCGCCGAGCCGGTGGCCGCGCCCGGGTTCGTCCCGGACGCGCGGGGCTGGGAACGCGCCAGGGAGTCGCTGTCGCGGTCGATCCGCGCGAGCGCGACCCTGGACCGCGCCGACCGGCTGTTCCCGGGCGACCCGGAGCAGTTCGACGGCGCGTCGCTCGGGCTCGCGCACGGCGCCGCGGGCGTCCTGTACGCGCTGGGCGCGACGGGCGCCGGCCGCCTCCCCGCGCACGAGGAGTGGCTGGCCGCGCGGGCCGCCGACCCGAAGCGCGGCACCGGCATCGGCCTGTACGACGGGCTGCTCGGAGCCGCGTACGTCCTCGCCCGCCTCGGCCGGAGCGAGGACGCGCTCACCGCGGCGGGCCACTGCCTGAACGAGCGGTGGGAGCGGCTCGGCGACGACCTGTACGGCGGGCTGCCCGGCATGGCGCTCGCCCTGGACGACCTCGCCGACACCACCGGCGAGACGTCCCTGCACGACGACGCGCGCCGCGCCGCCGAGATCGTGGCCGAGCGCCTGTCGCACGCCGCGGACGGCCCGAGCGCCCGCCCCGGCCTGATGCACGGCGGCGCGGGCGCGGCGCTGATGTTCATCCGGTCCTACGAGCGGACCGGCGACGCGGCCCTGCTCGACCACGCCGCGGCCGCGCTGCGCCGCGACCTCGCCGCCTGCGTCACCGACCACAACGGCGCGCTGCACGTCGACCAGGGCAACCGGGTGTTCCCGTACCTCGGCCGCGGCAGCGTCGGGATCGGCCTCGTCCTGGACGAGTACCTCGCGCTCCGCTCCGACGAGGAGTTCGAGGAGGCGCGTCGCGCGATCCGCGTCGCCGCGATGTCGCGGTACTACGCGCAGCCGAGCCTGTTCGGCGGGCGCGCCGGGATGCTGCTCTACCTGGCCCGCCACGGCCGCGACGACCCGCGGGTCGCGGGGCACGTCCGCGACCTGGCCTGGCACGCGCTGCCGTACGGCGACGGGCTCGCGTTCCCGGGCGAGCACATGTACCGCCTGTCGATGGACCTGGCGACCGGCACCGCCGGCGTCCTGCTGGCCCTGGGCGCGGCGCTCCACGACCCGGCCCCCGGCCTCCCGTTCTTCCGGCCGACCGGGCTCCAGTGGGGGGACGACCCCCCTGTTCGCTCCACTCAGTCCGATGAGCTCCCCGTGGGAACCCTCACGGCGGCCACCTCTATCCAGCCCGAAAGGAGGTGAAGAACATGGCGCTTCTCGACCTTCAGGGGATGGTGAGCGAGAACGGCGGCGGCGGCGGTAACAGCAGCCTGAGCATTCTCTGCCACAGCTCCCACAGTGTCACCATCTGCCTGTAACGGCAGCAGGCGGCCATGGTCCCCTCCGCGGGGCCATGGCCGCCCCCCGTTCTGGAGACCTCATGACCACCCTTCCCGCCGCGAACCCCACGGCCGGGGCGAACCGGCTGCTGCTGCGCGCCGCCGGGCGCGCCCGCGGCTGGACCGCGCTCGTGGCCGCCGCCGCGCTGGCGGACGCGGCCGCGGCCGTGCTGCTCCCGTACGCGCTGGCCCGCGCGATCGACGCGGTGCCGCCGGGCGGGGCCCCGGCCGCCGCCGCGGTGTGGCCGTGCGTCGCGCTCGTCGTGGCGTCCGCCGTGGCGGAGGTTCTGTCGGAGCTCGCGACCGGCTGCGCGGCGGCACGCTCGACGGCGTGGCTGCGGCACACGCTGGTCAGGCACGTCCTCGCGGTCGGTCCCTCGCTGCGCGTCCCGCCGGGCGACGTCGCCGGACGCGTCGTCGGCGGCGCGGCCGAGGCCGGGGTGGCGCCCGCCGCCGCGCCGGAGGCGGCCGTGGGCCTGGTGCCCGCCGCCGGGGCGCTGGTCGCGCTGTTCCTGATCGACTGGCGGGTCGCGGCGGCGATCGCGGTGGCGCTGCCGGTGATCGCGCTGCTGATGCGCGCGTTCGTCCGCGACATCAGCGCGACCGCGCACCGCTACCTCACCGTCCAGGGGACGATCGCGGGCCGGCTCGCCGAGGCCCTCGCCGGATGCCGGACGATCGCCGCGGCCGGAACGGTCGACCGCGAGACCGGACGCGTCCTGGAGCCGCTGCCCGGGCTGCGCGCCGAGGGCGAGACGATGTGGCGGGTCCAGGGCGGCATCGCGGCGCGGGGGCTGCTGGCGCTGCTGCTCCTGCAGATCGCGGCCGTCGGGGTCGCGGGCGCGGAGCTGGCCGCCGGACGGCTCACGCCGGGCGAGCTGGTCGCGACCGTCCAGTACGCGGGGCTCGCCGCCGGGTTCGGGCCCGTCCTGACCCAGCTGCTGCGCCTCGCCCGCGCCCGCGCCGGCGCCGCCCGCGCCGCCGAGGTCCTCGCGCTCCCGGCGCCCGGCCACGGCGCCGAGACCCTCCCGGCGGGCCCCGGCCGGCTGGACTTCCGCGGCGTCACCGCCGCCGGCGGCGCGCTGGACGGCCTGGACCTGACCGTCCCCGGCGGCCTCGCCGTCGCCGTCACCGGGCGGTCCGGCACGTCGGAGCTCGCCGCGCTCGCCGGGCGCCTCGCCGACCCCGACCAGGGGGAGGTCCTGGTCGACGGGACGCCCCTCCCCGATCTCACCCGGGAGGCGCTGCGCCGCGAGATCGGCTACGCGTTCGCCCGGCCCGCGCTGTTCGGCGGCACCGTCCAGGACGCGCTCGCGTTCGGGCCGTCGCGGCCGCCGGACGCGTGGGTGCGCGAGTCCGCGCGGGCCGCCCGCGCCGACGACTTCATCCGCCGCCTCCCGCGCGGGTACGCCACCCCGCTCGCCGACGCGCCGATGTCGGGCGGCGAGCTGCAGCGGATGGGCCTCGCGCGGGCGTTCGCGCACGCCGGGCGCGTCCTCGTGCTGGACGACGCGACGTCCAGCCTCGACACAGTCACCGAGCTGCAGATCACCGACGCGCTGCTGGACCGGCTCGCGGGCCGCACCCGCCTGATCATCACGCACCGGGCGTCGACGGCGGCCCGCGCCGACCTGGTCGCGTGGCTGGAGGACGGCCGCGTCCGCTCCCTGGCCCCGCACGCGAAACTCTGGCGCGACCCCGGCTACCGCGCGCTCTTCGGGGGTGCCGCGTGAGGAGCAGGCGGGAGGCCGCGCGGGTACTGCGGCAGACGGTCGGCGGCGCGGTCCGGGCCCAGCCGCGCGCGGTGGCGCGCGCCGCCGCGTGGTCGGCGGTCGAGGCGGTGCCGACGGCGGTGTTCGGACGCGCCGTCGGCGAGGCCGTCGACGCGTTCCGGACCGGGCGCACGAAAGAGGCGGTCATCTGGCTCGGCGTCCTTGCCCTGGCGGCGGCTGTCGGGGCATTCGGCAGCCGCCGCCTCTATCCGGCGCTCGCCGCGATCGTGGAGCCGTTCCGCGACGACCTCGTCCGCCGCGTCGCGGACGGGGCGCTGCGCCGGTCGATGGGCGGGCGGCCCGACACGGGGGCGGTCGCGCGGCTCACGCACCAGGTGGAGATCGTCCGGGACACCTTCGGCGGGCTCCTCGTCGTCGTGCGGGGGTTCCTGTTCGCGACCGGTGCGGCCCTGATCGGCCTGGCGACCCTGATGCCCGAGGTGGCACTGCTGGTGGTGCCGCCGCTGGTGCTCGGGCTGCTGCTGTTCGGCGCGGTGTTCGGCGCGGCGGCCGTCCGGCAGCGGGCCCTGGTCGTCGGCGAGGAGGACATCGCCGAGCGCACCACGGCGCTCGCCGAGGGCCTGCGCGACGCCGTCGCCTGCGGCGGCGAGGACATCCTGCGCGCCGAGATGGGCGCGTCGGTGGAGGCGCAGGCCGCGGCGGGGCGCGCGGTGGCGCGGTTCGCGGCGCTGCGCGCCGTGTCGCTCGCCGTGAGCGGATGGCTGCCGCTGCTGCTCGTCCTGGCGGCGGCGCCGTGGCTGATGCGGCGCGGCGCCACGCCGGGGGTCCTGATCGGCGCGCTGACCTACGTCCTGCACGGGCTGCAGCCCGCGCTGCGGACGCTCGTGCACGGCATGGGCGGCAGCGGGCTGCGGCTGGCGGTGACGCTCGCCCGCATCCTGGAGACGAGCGCGCCCGCGCCGCCCGCCCGGCCGGAGGCGGCGGCCCCCGCCGCGGACGCGCCGGCCGTCGAGCTGCGCGGGGTGTCGTTCGCGTACGGGGAGGGCGCGCGGCCGGTGATCGAGGACCTCGACCTCGTCGTCCCGCGCGGCGACCACCTCGCCGTGGTCGGCCCCAGCGGGATCGGGAAGTCGACGCTGGCCGCCCTGATCGCGGGCCTGGTCTCCCCCACCGCCGGCGAGGTGCTGGTGGACGGCCTCCCGCCCGGCGACCCGGACCGGCGGGTGCTCATCCCGCAGGAGGCGTACGTGTTCAGCGGCTCCCTGCGCGACAACCTCGCCTACTACGCGCCGGACGCCGCGCCGGAGCAGGTGGAGCGGGCCGTGGACGAGGTCGGGCTGGCGCGGCTCGTCGATGAGCTCGGCGGGTACGGCGCGCCGGTCGTCCCGGCGGACCTGTCGGAGGCCGACCGGCAGCTCATCGCGCTGTGCCGCGCCTACCTCGCGCCGCAGCCGGTCGTCGTCCTGGACGAGGCGGCCTACCGGCTCGGCGCTGCCGCCGAGGCGCGGGCGGAGGAGGCGTTCGCGCGGCGCCCGGGCACGCTGATCGTCATCGCGCACCGGATCAGCTCCGCGGTGCGGGCGCGGCGCGTCCTGGTGCTGGACGGGACCCGCGCGCAGATCGGACGGCACGCCGACCTGCCCGCGGTGTCCCCTCTCTACCGCGACCTCATCGGCCGCTGGAACTCAGAGCCAGCCGGCCTCCTCGGCGATCCGGACGGCGTGGATCCGGTTCTGCGCGCCGACCTTCCGGTTGATGCGGGACAGATGGTTGCGAACGGTGCCGATCGTCAGGACGAGGTCCTCGGCGATCTGCGCCGCGGACGCACCCCGTGACGCGAGGGCGAGCACCTCGACCTCCCGCTCGGTGAGCGGGCTCTGCACCGAGCCGAGCTCGGTGAAGGCCATGTCGGGGTCGATCACACGCGACCCGTTCGCGGCGCGCCGGATCGCGTCCACCAGGTCGCCGGGCGAGGTGTCCTTCAGCACCAGGCCGGCGGCCCGCGCGGCCACCGCGCGGCGCAGGTCGCCGGTCCGCCGCCGGGCCGACAGCAGGACTGTGCGGCATTCGGGCACGGCCTCGCGGATCGCGCACGCCGCGGCGAAGCCGTCCAGGCCGGGCAGCCCGACGTCGATCAGCGCGACGTCGGGCCGCCGTCTGCGCGCGGTCGCGAGCACCTGATCACCGGAGCCGACCGCCGCGACGACATCGAGGTCTTTCACATCATCGAACAACGCGACTAACCCGCCGCGGAGGAGGGGGGCCCCCTCGGCGAGCAAAATCCGAATCATTTTCGTCTCCTAGCTTTGACGCACAGCGGTATGCCGCATAACCACCGCAGCCTGCGGGAATACTTTTCCGAATCGCATTCTGGCCAGGAGTGCCAGGCGGAGAACGGGTGGGAAGACCGGGCTGGGCCGGACAAAGACGATCTTCCATAGGGGGGCCACCTTGACGGGAGCAATAGTCAGGGGGATGACCTACCGCCCGGAGTCAACACTAATCACGGCGTCATTGTAAAGAGCGGCACAAACGACCATTCCGGACGCACATATACCGCGAAAAGCCCGCGCTACACATGATCAAGAAAGAAAGTCGAACTCTGTCCCCGCGCCCGCCGCGCGAGCCGCGCGGTAGGCGGCCCAGCTCACCGCGAGATCCTGCCAGGGAAGCCCGACCGGGGCGTAGACCGTGATCTCGCTGCCCTTCACCCGTCCGGGCACCTGGCCGCACAGCAGGTCGCGGAGCGTCCCGGCGGCGTGCTTGACGTCGAGTCCGGCACCGGCCAGCACGCCCATCTCCACGGCGAGCGGCACGTCGTCGACGACCACGCGGGCGCCCTCCAGCAGGTCGGCGGACAGCTCCGCCTTGCCGGGCTCGTCCGCCCCGAGGGAGGTGATGTGCGTCCCGCTCGCGACGTCCGCGGCGTGCAGGATCGGGCGGCGCGCCCAGGTCGCCATGACGACGATCCCGGCGTCCGCGACGGCGGCGCGCGGATCCGCCGCGACGGAAACCGCGTCATCCCCGGCCAGGCCGAGCCGCTCGCCGTGCCGCCCGGCGAACGCGGCGGCCCGGCCGGCGTCCAGGTCGCAGACGATGAGGCGGCGCACCGCGCGCAGCTCGGGCAACCCCCGCATGACCAGCTCCGCCTGCGCCCCGGCGCCGATCACCGCGACCGCGTCCGCGTCGGGACGGGCCAGCGCGTGCGTGCCGAGCGCGGCGGCGAGGCCGGTCCGCCACGCGGTGACGGTGGCCGAGTCGAGCTGCGCCAGCAGCTCGCCGGTGCCGAGGTCGTGCAGGCAGACGACGCCGCGCAGCGCCGGACGGCTCCCCGGGAACTTGGCGTTGACCTTCACCGTGTAGGCGGGGATCTCCTCGACCAGGCCCGGCAGCAGCGCCGTCGCGGTGCCCTGCCCCGGCAGCTTCCCCACCACCCGGCGCGCCACGGCCTCGCCCTCCCCGGCCGTGAAGCCGCGGCGCAGCGCGTCCAGGCAGCCGGCGGGGTCGAGGAGCGCTTCAAGGTCGGAACGGGTCAAAAGGAGCGTCACCGGACCATTCTCCCGTCCCGCCCATCGCGGCGTCACTACCGCCCGGCCCGGCCTTCGGGACGAATGCGCCCGGCGGCATAATTGGTCCATTGTGCGAGCCTCTTTTTCGGCGTTCGCAGAGTCCCAATCGGTCGGGCCGGCAGGGGCCGGGACGCCGCTTCCGCGGCCCGCCCGCCTCCCGTACAACGGCCGCCGTGACGCTCGGGTATACGGCCAGGCACCCATTGTGACAATCCTGACCTCACCGATTTGTCACTTTCTTGCCTTACGCCATGTTCAGCATTCTTTCAGCATGACCGTGACCTCCGACGCGCCATCAGGGCGCGCCCGCTCCCTTGGAGGCACCGTGAAGTCCCTACCCGCGCCTGCGCGCGGCACCACCGCCGCGGCGATGGCGGGGCTGCTGGCGGCGTCGATCGCCACCGCTCCGGCCGCTCCCGCCGCGCACGCGTCCACCACCGTCCCGGCCACCGCCACCGTCCCGGCCACCGCCACCGTCCCGGCCACCGCCTCCAGCGCCGCCCCGGCCCTGGGAGGCGATGCCATCTACACCGCCGGATCCCGCTGCGTGCTGGGGTTCAACCTCAAGGGGAAAGACGCGTACTTCTTCCTGACGGCGGGCCACTGCGCCAGAAACGGCAGCACCTGGACGGACGGCTCCGGCCAGACGCTCGGCATCACCGGCGGCAGCAGCTTCCCCGGCAACGACTACGGCATCGTCCGCTACGCCTCCACTCCGGGGGACACGAAGGGCGGCGTCAGAGTCAACGGCGAGTTCTACGACATCATCGGCGTCGCGACTCCCCAGGTGGGCCAGCACGTGACCGTCACGTCCCCCATCGGCACCCGGACCGGCCAGGTCAGGGCGCTGAACCAGACGGTGAACCACGCGGAGGGCGCCGTCACCGGCCTGATCCGCATCTCGGTGTGCGCCGAGCCCGGCGACAGCGGCGCACCGGTCTTCGCCGACCACCTCGCCATCGGGATCATCGTGGGCGCCGAAGGCCGCTGCCCCGGCGGGACGTCGTTCGTCCAGCCGATCGGGGAGCCGCTCGACGCCTACGGATTGGAGGTCTACTGACAGCTGCCGAATCGGTTCCTTTGGTCCGGTGCAGACCGCGTTTTCCTGCGCTGACCACGGAGCCAACGTCAGGGGTGACAAGCGCTCTGTCCTGAATTGGTCACTTTCTGCGTCTTACGTCTGCCTTGACATTTCCACCACCATGTCCCAGGACCTCCGGTGCACCAGCAGGGTGCGCCCAACCCCCCGTGGAGGCATAGTTGAAGATCACCAAGAGGCGTGTGCTCACCGTCGCCGTGCCAACGGCGACGGCCGGTCTCGTGGCGGGCGTGCTCGCCGTCGCTCCCACCATGTCCACGACGTCGGCCGCAGCTCCCGTGGCCGCCGCCGCTCCCGCAGGCCCCGGCGAGACGTCGACGGCGCTCGCCAAGCAGCTCGGCGCCCGGTCCGCGGGCTCCTACCTGAAGGGCGGCAAGCTCGTCGTCACGGTCACGGACGCCAAGGCCGCGCAGACCGTGCGCGACGCGGGCGCCGTCCCGCAGACCGTCGCGCGCAACGGCTCGTACCTGAAGAAGGTCATGTCCGCGCTCAAGCGGGACGCGACGATCCCGGGCACCGCCTGGGCCGTCGACCCGGCAGCCAACCAGGTGCTGCTCACCATGGACAGCACCGTCACCGGCGCGAAGCTGCAGAAGGTCAAGGCCGCCGCGGCCAAGCACGGCGCGGCCGTCCGGACCGAGCAGGTCGCCGGGAAGTTCCAGAAGTTCATCATGGGCGGCGAGGCAATCCGCACCGGCGGATCCCGCTGCTCGCTGGGCTTCAACGTCAAGAAGGGCAGTGAGTACTTCTTCATCACCGCCGGGCACTGCACGAACATCGGCTCGACGTGGACGGACAGCTCCGGGCAGACGCTCGGCACCGTCACGGGCAGCAGCTTCCCCGGCAACGACTACGGCATCGTGAAGTACTCGTCCACTCCCTCGGACAGCCAGGGCGCCGTCCACCTCTACGGCCAGGGGACCCAGGACATCACCAGCGCCGCCAACGCGACGGTCGGGCAGCGGGTGACGCGCAGCGGCAGCACCACCCAGGTGCACAGCGGCAGCGTCAACGCGCTCAACCAGACGGTGAACTACCAGGAGGGCAGCGTCAGCGGCCTGATCCGCACCAACGTGTGCGCCGAGCCGGGCGACAGCGGCGGCTCGCTGTTCGCCGGGACGACCGCGCTCGGCCTCACCTCCGGCGGCAGCGGCAACTGCTCGTCCGGCGGGACGACGTTCTTCCAGCCCGTCACCGAGCCGATGCAGGTGTACGGCGTCGAGATCTACTGATCCGCTGATCGAACGGCACCCGAGTAGGCGGGCCGCCTCCACACGGACTCCCGTGGAGGCGGCCCGCCGCTTTTCCGGCTCTCAGGGAGCGGCGGGAACCTCGAGCGTGCGGAGGATCTCCGCGATGACGTCCCGCTGCCGGTCCAGCAGGTAGAAGTGGTCGCCGGGCATGACGGTGAGCGCGAACCGCCCGTCGGTGACGTCGGACCAGCCGGCGGCCTGCTCCTCGGTCACGTGCGGGTCGGCGTCCCCGACGATCGCGGTGACCGGGACGGCCAGCCGGACGCCCTCCCGGTGCGCGTAGTCCTCGATCAGCGCGAAGTCGTTCCGGACGTACGGCAGCACCAGCTCCCGCAGCTCCGGCTCGCGCAGCGCCTCCGCGTCGGTGCCGCCGAGCCTCAGCATCTCCTCGACCACGCCGTCGTCGTCCCGGTCGGAGACGCGGTCGTCGCCGCGGTCGTGCGGCGGGCGCGAGCCGGACGCGAACAGGTGCACCGGCGCGCTGCCCCGCTCCTGCAGCAGCCGCGCCACCTCGTACGCCAGGACGGCGCCCATGCTGTGCCCGAACAGCGCGACCGGGCGGTCGGCCAGCGGCGCCATCGCCCCGGCGACGAGCCGGGCGAGCTGGTGCGCGTCGGGGACGAGCGCGTCCGCCATCCGGTCGGCGCGTCCCGGGTACTGGACGGCGTGCACCTCGACGGCCGGATTGATCTCCTTGGCCCACGGCCGGTAGAACACCGCGGACCCGCCCGCGTGCGGCAGGCAGAACAGCCGCAGCGACGCCCAGGGACGGCTCTCGGCGCAGCGGAACCAGGTCACGTGATCACTCCTCCTCATGGCGGCGGGACGCGCCTGTCCCCCGCCGCCACCCTAAAGCCCCGCACAACAGACCCCTGACCGCAGAGCGGCCCCGGACGCCCGCGAGGGCGTCCGGGGCCGCGGAAGCCTGGCGTCAGCTCAGGCCGTAGGCGCGGGTCACGGTCTGCTGCACCGAGTTCCCGGAGCCGTCGGAGGCGTTGAAGCGCAGGGCCACAAAGCCGTTGTGGGTGAGGGGGTGGGCGACGTTGGCCGTCCAGCGGTCGGTGCCGTTGGCGGTCAGCGGCACGTTGACCCAGGTGGAGCCGTCGTTGAACGACGCCTGCAGCGACAGCGAGGTGACCGCGCTCCCGCTCGTGGCGCGTTCGACGGCGACGTCCAGCGGGAACGTGGTGCCGTCCGGCGCGCGCCCGCTGCTGTCGTAGGCGCCGGTGATCCGCGGCTGGAGCAGGCGGAACTGGTTGTCGAACGGGTCGCCCGGCTGCTCGGCGGACGTGAACGTCCAGCGCGCGTTGATGCTCTTGGCGTACTGCGACCAGGCGACGGTGCGCTGCGTGACCATGCGCAGCTGGTAGGTGGCTGAGGCGGGCGGCACGGTCCAGTCGCCGGCGAGCGGGTTGGTGCTCACGCCGACCTGCACCCCGTTGCGGTAGAGGGTGATCGTGCCGGTGGTTCCCGTGGAGTTGTTGCCGCTGTAGTTGTCGTGGCCGACCTGCCCCGTGTCGGTCACCCGCGGGCGGAAGACGAGCATCCCCTGACCGTGCCCGACGCTCGTGGTGGGCCCGAACGCGGCCTTGTTCCACACCTCGGCGGACGTGCTCCCCGCGGTGTAGGTGCGGACCCCGAGCCGGTTCTCCGCCACCTGGACGCTGCCCACGTCGTAGACGTAGGTCCCCGCGATCCACTTCACGCCGTTCGCGGTGTAGTAGACCCGCTGGGTGCTGCCCGCGGTGGGGGTGTTCGAGAGCCCGATCGGGGTCCCGCCGATGCCGTCGAAGTCGACGATCGTGGAGTGGGCGCCGGCCCCGGCGGACGGCACGCCCTGAGACGCGTACGTGGTGTTCACCAGCGCCAGACTGCTCTGGGCGGCGGTGAACGTCAGGTTCGCGGGGACGCGGCCGGCCGTCGTGAACGCCAGCTTGTAGGCGCGCGGCGACGGCAGCGTGTTCAGCGGCTCGGTCTTGCTCTCCGCGTAGATGAAGTGGTACGGCCGCGTGGTGCTGGCCGACGGCCAGGTGCGCAGGGTCGCCCCGGGGTTGCCGCTCACGGTCGCGGAGATCTCCTGCCCGGCGATCGTCTGGATGATCTGGGCGTGGCTGTGGATCTCGGTCGCGGTCGCGGACGGGCTGACCGAGTGGATCTCCGTGGCCGTCCGGGCGTCCATCGTGAGATCGACGTCACCGGCCACGGTGAGCGTGGGGTTGCCGTAGAGGGCCAGGTCGCTCGGCGAGAAGGGATTGCCCGTGAGGACGATCCCGTTCAGGTTGTAGTCTCCGGCCGGGACGACGCCGGTGAGCGTGGTGCCGGACTCGGTGAGCACGTACTCCGTGCCGGTCGCCAGATCGACCAGGCTCGCCAGGGGCGCCTTCGCCACACCGTCCAGGTCGATGGCGCGGAGCGTGATCGTGTGGTCGGCCGCCGCGCTTGCCCGCGCGGGAGCCTTGATCTTGCTGTGTCCGAGTTTGTAGGAGGGTCCCGCCAGAGGACCGCGGGCCTGCGATTCCTTGGGGCCGTCGGCCGCGGCCGTCTGTACGGGGACGAGTAAAGCCGCGAGCGCGGCAACACTGATCAGGGCTGTTCTCCAGCGCCTCACTGTAATTCCCTTCTGTGCATGGACAGAGGTCGTGAGTGGGCGCAGAACCGGATGGGAAAATCCTCGGAAGGACCACCTGCGGGGAGTTCCGTCCCGGATTACAAGATCACTCTATCCTCGATCGGGACCGTGCCAATGTGGCATAGCTCACACCCGCAGGACGACCTTCCCAGGCACACCTTCGCTCTTGGCCCTGAACGCTTCGCGGGCCTCGGCCAAGGGATAAACGGCCCCGACGTGCGGACGTAGTTCGCCCGACTCGGCCCGTCCGGCCAATTCCGCGAGCTGGTCGCGGTTCGGCTCGACGATGAAGAACGCGGCACGTCCGCCCTCGGGCCGAACCGGCGGCGGCGCCGTGATCGAGACAAGAGCACCCCCGGCCTTGACCTTCCCCGCAGACTCAACGAGCAGGTCACCGCCAATGGTGTCGAAGACCAGATCGACCGGGCCGACGGCTTCGGCGAAGCTCTGCTTCTCCAGGTCGACGAAGCCGTGCGCGCCCATCTTCGTCGCGAGATCGGCGGCCCGCCCCCGCCCCGTGGCGATCACATGCGCCCCCGCCTGCCGAGCGAGCTGCACCGCCAGAACACCGGTGCCGCCGCCCGCGCCGTGGACCACGACCGTCTGCCCGGCCTCCAGCCCACCGTGCACGAAGAGTCCCTGCCAGGCCGTCAGCCCCGACAGCGGCAGCGCGGCCGCGTCGGTGAAAGAGAGGGAGGACGGCATCGGCGCAAGGTTCCGCGCCTCCACCGCCACGTATTCGGCCGCCGCACCGTCGCGGTGCCAGTCGGTCAGGCCGAAGACGCGGTCGCCCACGGCGAACCCGCTGGTCCCGTACCTGACCTCGGCGACCTCCCCGGCGACGTCGTGCGCCGGAATGGACGGCGTCCGGTCGCGCCCGGCCCGGTCGACCCAGGTGCCGGGCCAGTCGAGCTCGTCCGGAACGATCCCGGCCGCCCGCACCCGCACCACCACGTCCCCGGTGGCCGCCTGCGGCAACGGCACGTCCTCCACGACAAGCCCGTCGCCACCGCCCCGCTCATGAATCCGCACTGCTCGCATAGCGTCCGCTCCCTAGCTCGAAGATTTCCTCACCAGGAAGACGACACACCACCCACCCGCGTGACAGCTCAGCCGAACTTGGACGTGTCCAGCTCGATCTCGAACGGCTCCGGCAGCGGAAGACCCTTCCCGAACGGCACCTGGTCGATGTGCCCGTAGTCCTCGCCGTCCGGACCGCTGAACAGGAACACCCGCTCCTCACCACGATCAACGAGGAGATAGAGCTGGATCCCAGCGCGCGCGTACCCGTACCTCTTGCTGGTGCGGTCGGGTTCCGGCTTGGAGGACGTCACCTCGACGACCATGGCGATACCGTTTGGCTCGACCGGCATCCATTCGCTGGCGCCGCCGAAGAGATGGAGATCCCGGGGGGCGAAGACCATGTCCGGGATGACGCGGTTGCCTTGGCCGCCCGCGCCACCGGGGACGATCAAACCCTTCTGACCGGCCCAGTGGAAGGCGTTCGGGGAGTCACGGACGACCTGGTAGGAAATTTCCGCGACGCAATGCTCGTGGTCGCCCAGGAAGGGTGGGGTCACGACGACCTCTCCGTCGATCAGCTCGGCCCGGAAGCCTTCGGGGGTATCGAGGGCGAGGAAACCTTCCAGGAGAGCGTCGTCTCCCTGCGACAGAGGCTCTTCAACCATGACAGGCATGCCCTGCTCCTTTCCTCGCGAGCGAGGTTATAGCAGAGCGCCACCCTTCGCACACAGATCGTAGTCATCGAACTCTACGGTCCCAGCCTACGGCCGGTCGGAGACGCCGTGCAGATAAGACGACCCAGAGTGGGCACGGTTTGGTCATGGATGAGCGAGATGCACGGCGTGGGGACGTTCAGGAGCTGACGGACTTCGAGCTGACCGTGTACGAGACCGTGGCGGAGATCGACAAGGAGGGCGGGGCGGCGGACTTCGACACGATCGGGCGGCTGGTGGGCGGGCCCGAGGAGGATCTGTGGGCCGCGCTCGGGCATCTGGTGTCGATCAACCACGTGCACTCCACCCCGAAGGGGTACGTGCTGGGGCCGCACGACTGGGCGCCCTGACCACGTCCCGCTGGCCGGGAACCGCCGGTGAGGCGGGCGGGCGGCGTGCGGCAGGATGGCCCCGGTACCAGCGTGGGGAGGCCGCCCGGATGAAGCTCGTCGTCACCGAGGAACAGCGGGAGCTGCGGGACGCGCTGCGGCGCTTCTTCGCCGACCGGTCCCCCGCCGGTGAGGTGCGGCGGCTGATGAGGACGGCCACGGGCTACGACCCTGACATGTGGGCGCAGATGGCGGGGCAGCTCGGGCTGCAGGGCCTCGCGATTCCGGAGGAGCACGGCGGCGCGGGGTTCGGGATGCGCGAGCTGGCCGTCGTGTTCGAGGAGATGGGACGGGCCGTGGTGTGCGCGCCGTTCCTCGCCGCGATCACGGCCGCGGCGGCGCTGGAGGCCGGGGACGGCGGACACGACCTGCTGCCGGGCATCGCGGACGGGTCGACGATCGCGACGCTCGCGGTGGCGGAGGAGGACGGCCGCTGGGACCTCGGCGCGGTGCAGACCGTGTTCGAGGGCGGTGTGCTGCGCGGAAGCAAGAGCTTCGTCCTGGACGGGCATGTCGCCGACGTGATCCTCGTCGCGGCCAGGGACGGCGACGGCGTCGGCCTGTACGCGGTGGCGGGCGACGCGGACGGGGTCGTCCGGGAGCTGCTGCCGACGCTCGATCAGACGCGGAAGCTGGCGCGGGTCGGGTTCGGCGGGGTTCCCACGCGCCGGGTGGGCGGGGCGGAGGCCGTGGAGAGGGCGCTCGACGTGGCGGCCGTGGCGCTGGCGGCCGAGCAGCTCGGCGGGGCGCAGAAGACCCTGGACATGACGGTCGAGTACCTGAAGGTGCGGCGCCAGTTCGGGCGTCCGATCGGGTCGTTCCAGGCGGTCAAGCACCGGTGCGCGGACATGTTCGTGCTGGTGGAGTCGGCGCGGTCGGCGGTGCTGAACGCGGCGGCCGTCGCGGACGAGAGCCCTGACGAGTTGCCCGAAGCCGCCGCGCTCGCCAAGGCGTACTGCTCGGACGCGTTCTTCCACACGGCGGGCGAGGCGATCCAGCTGCACGGCGGCATCGGGTTCACGTGGGAGCACGACGCGCATCTTTATTTCAAGCGGGCGCAGGGGTCGCGGCAGCTCTTCGGCGCCCCCGGCCTGCACCGGGAGCGCCTCGCCGAGCTGGCCGGGCTCACGGGTGCAGCCGCAGCCCCTTGAGGACCTTGTCCACGCCGTTCCTCGGCCCGTGCACGGCGAACCCGACGAGCGGCATCTCGTCGGCGGTCACCGCGCGGACGGTCTCGCGGTTGGCCTCGTCGTGGCCCGTCTTGAACATGTCCTCGATGTAGACGGCGAGGTCCATCTCGCGGGCGAGGGCGCGCCCGTGGGCGGTGAGGATCGCCGCTGCGCCGCCCTCGTAGACGAGGACGGGCTGCCGGAACATCGGCAGGTACTCGTTGCCGGACGCGTCCTCGTACGGCAGGCCGATGACGCCGGGGACGCCGCCGGCGACGGCGCTGGCCAGGAACGCGGTCACGTTGAGCCGCTGCCACGCGGCCAGGTCGTCCCGGACCACGATCCCGATCTTGGTGTCGAAACGCATGCCGTCCAGCTTCCGCGACCGGGGGCGGGGCCGTCTTGAACGCTCGTGCGCCACACTGGAAACGTGGACTGGAGCAGGTACTGGCGGTCGTCCGACCGTCCGCTGGAGGCGATGCACGCGCATTTCGAGCGGCACGTCTACCACCGGCACAGCCACGAGACGTACTCGTTCGGCGTCACCGAGGACGGCTATCAGGCGTTCCGGTGCCGGGGCGGCGCGCACACCAGCGCGGCCGGGATGGTCATCGCGTTCAACCCGGACGATCCGCACGACGGCCACGCCGCCGACGAGCTGGGCTTCACGTACCGGATCGTGCACATCGGACCGGAGCTGGTGTCCGGCGTGCTGGCCGACATCGCGGACCGTCCGGCGGGGCTTCCGCTGTTCGGCTCCCCCGTCGTGGCCGATCCCGTCCTGGCGCGGAACCTGCGCGGCCTGCACGCGGCGCTGCTCGGCGGGGCGTCCGCGCTGCGGCGGGACGAGCTGCTCACCGCGACGGTCGGCGCGATGGTGCACCGCGCCGCCACGCGAAGGGTGCGCGCGGCGTCCGTCCCGGGCGCGGTGGAGCGGGCCCGGCGGCGGCTTCAGGACGCGTACCTGGACGACATCGGCGCCGACGAGCTGGCCGCGGCGGCGGGGTGCAGCAGGTTCGCGCTCTACCGGGGGTTCCGGCGGGTGTACGGGATGGCGCCGAGCGACTACCAGCGGCAGCTCCGGCTCCGCGCCGCGCGCCGCCTGCTGGCGCGGGGCGACGCGATCGGGGACGTGGCGGCGGCGACGGGGTTCGCGGACCAGAGCCATCTGACGCGCTGGTTCGTCCGCTGCTACGGCATGACGCCCGGCGGCTACCGCGGGGCGTGCACGAATTGAGGGAGAATGCCGCCCATGAGACGGGCGAGCGGGGCGATGTTCGGTCTGGCGTACGGGGATTCTCTGGGCGCGCCGACGGAATTCCTCACCATGAAGCAGATTCACCGGCGTTTCGGTGACCACGGGCCTACGCAGCTCAACGGCGACCCTGCGCTGGTCACCGACGACACGCAGATGGCGATCGCGGTCGGGCTCGCCATGCTGGACGCCCTGGAAAACCCTCCTTTCACAGCGGATTTGATAACGCCGATGTGGCGTCGGCGTTTCATCGAGTGGCTCAACAGCCCCGACAACAATCGAGCGCCCGGAAACACGTGCTTGCGGGCGTGCAGGGGCCTAGCCGCCGGGAAGCCGTGGCTGGAGGCCACCGTGGCGGGCTCGAAGGGCTGCGGCGCGAACATGCGGGTCGCGCCGGTCGGGCTGGCGCCCGGCCTGCCGGACGAGACGCGCGCCGGCGCGTCCCAGCTCCAGGCGGCCCTCACCCACGGCCATCCGACCGGGCTGGCCGCCAGCGAGCTGACCGCGTTCGCCGTCCGGTGGCTGGCGGACGGCATGGACCCGTCCGACCTGCCCGCCGCGCTCCGGGCCCGGTGCCACGACCAGCGCGCGGTGTACCACGAACGGTGGCTCGGCACCTTGTGGCAGCACCCCGGCATCGACGCCCCCGAGACGTTCATCGCCCGCGGCTGGGACGAGTGCCTCGCACGGCTCGACGCGCTGGACGAGGCCCTCGCCCGCGGCGACCGCGCGTCCGACCCCTGCGAGATCACCGGGCCGGGCTGGACGGCCGAGGAGGCCCTGGCGACCGGCCTGCTGTGCTTCCTGCTCTTCCCGGACGAGCCCGTCGAGGCGATCTGGCGCGGGGCGGCCAGCTCCGGCGACTCCGACTCGATCGCCTGCCTGGCGGGCGCCTTCGCGGGCGCGCACCTCGGGATGGGCGCCTGGCCCGGCGAGTGGGCGGGCCGCATCGAGTACGCCGATCAATTGACCAGGATCGGCGAGGCCTGGGACTGATCCTTGACCTGCACCTAGCATTGAGGCTAATATCATTAGCCATAGGGCTACAAGGAAGCGCAAGGAGTGCAGGATGAGCGAGCAGACCCGATACCTCGACCTTCCCGGCGGACGACTCGCCTATGACGACGAAGGCGAGGGGCCGCTCGTCGTCTGCCTGCCGTCCATGCTCGACCTGCGGTCGCAGTTCAGGTTCCTCAAGCCGCTGCTGCTCGACGCCGGGCACCGCGTCGTGACCGTCGACCAGCGCGGGATGGGCGACACCAGCGCGGACTGGCCCGAGTACGGGAGCACGCCGCTGGCCCGCGACCTGCTCGCGCTGCTGCGGCACCTGGACGCCGGGCCCGCGCTCGTCTACGGCTGCTCGAACGGCGCCGCTGCCGGGGTGTGGGTCGCCGCGGAGGCGCCCGAGCTGATCAGGGGCCTGGTGCTGGCGGGCCCGTTCGTCCGGGACGGCAAGGCCGGGTTCTCGCAGAAGCTGACCGTCGCGCTCATGCGGGTCCCGGGGCTGGCGGTGCCGCTCTACATGTCGTACTACCCGAAGTGGGTGCCCACGCCGCCCGCGGACTTCGCCGAGCACAAGGCCAAGCTGAAGGAGAGCTTCAAGCGGCCGGGCCGCGCCAAGGTCATCGCCGAGTACCTGGACATGTCGCACGCCGAGTCCGAGGCGCGGCTCGACCAGGTCACCGCGCCGACGCTGGTCGTCATGGGGACGGCCGACATCGACTGGCCCGACCCGGTCGCGGAGGCCGAGTGGGTCAAGGACAGGCTGAACGGCGAGCTCGTCCTGGTGGACGGCGCCGGGCACCAGCCGCACGTGGACTTCCCCCAGACGGTCGCCGACGCCGTCCTGACCTTCGAGCGTTCGCTCTAAGCCCCCTGCGCGCGGGTCAGGATGCCGTCCATCCCGTCCATGCCTGGATGGTGACGACGATGACCGGCCCCTCGGGCGGGCGCTCGCGGTACTGCGCGTAGCGTTCGGCCAGGAGCCGGACGGGCGCGGCCATACGCGCGGGATCCTCGACGATGTAGGCGTGGCCGTCCACGCGGACCCACCACAGCTTGTCCCAGTCGTCCTCGTAGTGGTCGGCCAGGAGAGCGACACGCGGGTTGGCGCGGATGTTCGCGAGCCGCCGCAGATCCCTGGTGCTCTTCGGCTTGTGGTCGACGGCCGTGTAGACCGCGCCCCGGTGGACGGCGAACGCCACCGGGACCAGATGCGGCCGCGCGTCCTCCCCGACGGTCGCCAGCCGCACGACCGGGACCGTGGTCAGCAGCCGGCGCGCCTCGTCCGGCGAAAGCTTCGGCACCCCCTCAGCCTGCCACGGCCGCCTACACGGGCGGGAACCCAGGAGGAGCGAGGCCCCGCTCGACCACCTTCGCCAGTTCCTCGTCGGTCAGGACGCGCGGCTCGCCGATCGTCCTGGCCCGGACGTACACGCCGCAGAGCCATTCGAGGAGCCGCGCGTTCTCGAACGCCTCGTCCAGGTCGCGACCGATGGCGACGCCGCCGTGGTTGGCCATCAGCGCGGCGCGCTTGCCTCCGGTCATCGCGGCGCGGACGTTGTCCGCGAGCTCGGGCGTCCCGTAGGTGGCGTACTGGGCGACCTGCACCACGCCGCCGAGCAGAAGAGTGTTGTAGTGGATCGGCGGCAGCTCGGACATGGTCGTCGCGACGACGACCGCGTAGGTGGAGTGGGTGTGCACGATCGCCGCCGCCGGGGTGGCCTCGTAGAGCGCGAGGTGCATCGGCGTCTCGGACGACGGCGCCCGCTCGCCCTCGGCCACCCGGCCCGACAGGGTGACGACCGGGCAGTCGGCGGGCTCCGTCCGGTCGAGCATCATCCCGCCCGGCGTGACCGCGACCAGGTCGCCGGACCGGACGCTGGCGTTGCCGGACGAGCCGATGACCAGACCGGTTTCGGCCAGCCGCCGACCGATCGCAGCAAGTTCGTCCCTTTCGTCCGACAACAACATGCGAACACCTTTCACGTTCCAGGTCCTCCACGGTTACGCTACGGCCCTGACGATCTTTAAGGGGTCTGGTCATGGCGGTTGTGACACTGGGCGCGCACATCCTGGACGTGCTCGCCCGGCCGGTGCCCGACCTCGCCGCCGGGCAGGGCGCCGTCGTCGTCGACGAGATCAGGGCGACCGCCGCGGGCGCGGCGGCGGGCACCGCGGTGGCCCTCGCCAGGCTCGGCAACGACGTCGTCTCGGTCGGCGCGATCGGCGACGACGACCTCGGCGACCTGCTGGTCACGATCATGACCCGGAACGGGGTGGACGTGCGCGGGCTCGTCCGGCGGACGGCTGCGCAGACCGCCGCGTCGATCCTGCCCGTCCCCGCCGGAGGGCGGCGGGCGGACGGCGGCCGCCCGGTCCTGCACGCCCCCGGCGCCAACCTGACGCTCACCGCCGGCGCGGTCGGCCCCGGGCTGCTCGGCGCGGCGAGTTTCGTGCACCTCGGCGGCCCGGACGTCACGTCAGGGCTCAACGATCCGGCGTTCTTCGCGATGCTCGCCGCCGCCCGCGAGACCGGCACCGTCGTGACGATGGACCCGCTGTCGGCCGTGCCCGACCTCCTCGCCGGCGCCGCCGCGTTCCTCCCCCACGTCGACCACTTCCTGCCGGACGAGGAGCAGGCCGCGGCGATGACCGGAGAGGACGACCCCGAGAAGGCCGCCAGGACGCTGCTCGCCCAGGGCCCGGCGACGGTGGTCGTCACGCTCGGCGGCGGCGGCAGCCTCGTCGCGGCCGGCCCCGCCGACGCACCCGCCGTCCACCGGCTGCCCGCCCTGCCCGTCGAGGTCGTCGACACGACCGGCTGCGGCGACGCCTACTGCGCCGGGTTCATCACCGGCCTCGCGCACGGGCGGGACGTCCTGGAATCGGCGCGCTGGGGCACCGCCGCCGCCGCGACCGTCGCGCAGGGGCTCGGCTCCGACGCCTGCCTCACCGGCCTGGACGACGTGCTCCGCATGCTGAATTAGGCCGGCTCCTCAGATCTTCTGCGTCTCGTCCTCCCAGTACGGGTCGCGCAGGAGGCGCTTGTAGAGCTTGCCGGTCGGCGTCCTCGGCATCCGGTCCACGAAGTCGACCGAGCGGGGCGCCTTGTACCCGGCGAGCGAGGCGCGGACGTGCCCGATCAGCTCCGCGGCCAGCGCCTCGGACGGCTCCGCCCCGCCGTCGAGCTCGACCGCGGCCTTCACCTGCTCGCCGAACTCCTCGTCCGGGACGCCGAACACGGCCACGTCCCGGACGGCCGGATGGGTGATCAGGACGCCCTCGATCTCCGCCGGGTAGATGTTCACCCCGCCGCTGATGATCATGTCGATGGCGCGGTCGGACAGGAACAGGTAGCCGTCCTCGTCCAGATGGCCGACGTCCCCGGTGGTGAACAGGCCGTCGCCGCGGTGCATCGAGCGGGTCTTGTCCTCGTCGCCCCAGTACTCGACGTCGTCGCCGCTGGTGTAGCGGAAGTAGATCTGGCCGCGCTCCCCCGGCGCCGCGGGCCCGCCGTCGTCGCGCAGGACGTGCACCTCCGTCGTCGGCAGCGGGCGGCCGACGCTGCCGGGCCGCTCCAGCCATTCCGGCGCGGTGATGACGCTGTTCACCGCCGCCTCGGTCGAGCCGTAGTACTCGTGGACGATCGGCCCGAGCCAGTCGATCATCCGCCGCTTGACCTCGGGCGAGCAGGGCGCGGCGCCGTGCCAGACGACCTCCAGGCTGGACCCGTCGAACGCCGCGCGGGTCTCCGCGTCCAGGCGCAGCAGCCGGACGAACTGCGTCGGCACCAGATGGACGTTCGTGACGCGGTGCTCGTCGATGAGCCGCAGCGTCTCGGCCGCGTCGAAGCTCTGCCGCATCACCAGCGACCGCCCGACCAGCATGAACACGAACGACCACAGCCACTGCGCCGAGTGGTAGGCCGGGCCGACGAGCAGCGACCGCCCGCCCGCCGGGATCTTCAGGATGTCGGCGAACACGTCGCCGATCAGCGCGGCCGTCTCGATCGGCGCGCCCGCGTCCAGCAGCTTGCGGCTGACGCCCTTCGGCCGTCCGGTGGTGCCCGACGTGTAGAACATCGGGAAGCCCATCACCGGGTCGGCGATCTCCTCCTGCGCGCCCGCCGCGAGGAACTCCTCGTACGGGGTGAAGCCCGCTGTCTCCGCGCCGAACGCGACGCGGGCGGCCAGGTCGAGCCCGCCGGACGCCGCCAGCGCGACGTCGCCGAACGCGTCCTCGGAGAACAGCGCCCGCGCGCCCGCGTCCTCCAGGACGTACCGCAGCTCGTCGGCCGTCCAGTGCCAGTTGACCAGGACGTACCGCAGCCCGACGTGCCCGGCGGCGGCCATCAGCTCGAAGTACTCGCGCCGGTTGCCGGAGTGGAGCGCGATGACGTCGCGCGTGCCGAGGCCGAGGCCGCGCAGCGCGTTCGCGAGCCGGTCGGTCCTGGCGTCGAGGTCCCGCCACGTCGTGCTTCCGCGTTCGTCGGTGATCGCCGGTTCTCCGGGCCTGGCTTCGGCGTGCGGGCGGAGCAGTACGGCCATCGGCCACCTCCTGGACGCGGGGAGTCCCTAGAACGCGACTCTAGAACGCCCGCACCCCGCTGACCAGGTCACACGGGAGATCTCCCCGATCTGTCGCCGGTGAGCACCGCGTCCGCCGCGCCCGCGAGCTGCTCCAGGCGGAACACCTCCGTCCGGTGGAACGGCGGCGCGCCCGTCCGGGCCACGACCAGCGCGAGCGTGCCCTTGGCGAGCGGGCACACCGCGAACTGCGTGCCGTCCGGCGCCGTGAAGGCACGCGGACGCAGCGGCAGCAGCTCCGGCAGATCGGCCCCTGACTTGCCGCCCACGCTGGCGTGCGTCATGACCGCGCCGCCCTCGGCCGTCAGCTCGGCGAGCCCGGCCCAGTCGGCGCTCAGGATGGCCGGGACGGCGTCCGCGAGGATCTCCGCCCCACGCTCCGGGACGGCCGCGACCTGCCCGATCACGGCGGCGTCCGGGAACGCGCCCTGCGGCTCGGCCGTCGGCCAGACCCCGACGACCTCCACGCCCGGCACCGTGCCGAGCCCCTCGCTCAGCCGGGCGGTGTCCACGCCCGCGGGCCACGCGACCGTGAAGTCGTCCATCGCCCTGCCGTTGTCGCGCTCCAGCACCGCCATCTGCACGACGTCCGCGCCCGCGGCCCCCAGCGTGCGCGCGACCTGCCCCAACGATCCGGGACGGTCCGGCAGGCGGATGCGTATCCGCAGCAACATCGCCACCTCCAGTCTCCCCCTCCGCGGTCCCCAGCCTCCGCGAAACCCGTTTCCCTGGTGTTACCCAGAAGTGACGACGCGGGAAAACGGCGCCGTGGCCGGTGCTGGAATGGCGGGCACGGGTCAAACTAGAGTCCAGTGAAGGTCACCAGCGGGCCTATCGCCTCATGTCGCCCACCATTAAGGTAACTGCACGTGTCGAGGGACGGGGAACCCCAAGTCAGCGCGGAATCCGGAACCGGGCCGGATGCGGAGCCGGGGCCGGTCCCCGCCGCTCCGGGCGACCCGGACGGCGAGGCGTTCCGCGCCGGGGTCACGGACGCCCTCACCGGGCTCGCCGCCCGCCTCGACCGCGAGCACGAGCGCGCCAAGCACCGCGAGGCCGTCATCGACCGGCTGCACGAGGAGAACCAGCGGCTGCGGCGCGGCGAGCTGCAGGCCATGCTGGAGCCGGTCCGCGCCGCGCTGTACCGGCTGCACGACCAGGCGCGCCGCGAGTCCGGCCGGCTCGCCGCGCCCGACCTGGCCGAGCCGCCCGACCCGCGCGAGACGGCGCTGCTGCTGGCGGCCGTGGCCGACGACGTCGCGGACGCGCTGGCGCGGCTCGGCGTGGAGCGGTTCACGGTCGAGCCGGGCGCGCCCTACGACGCGGCGCGGCACCGTCCGGTCGCGGTCACGCCCGTCGACGACCCGATGCGGGACGGCACCGTCACGGCCGCGGAGTCCGACGGGTTCGAGCAGAGCGGCAAGGTGCTGCGGAAGGCGGCGGTGCGCGTCGGGAAGCTCACCACGAAGCACGACAAGCCCGAAACGAAGGCGGAGACCGGGGCGAACGGGGCCGGACGCGCCGTCAAATCCGGCTCAAGTCACCGCAACGGCGCCGCGAACGGCGAGACGCTGACACCGGACACGCAGAAGACACCGGACGAGCAGCAGACACCGGACTCGCAGCAGACAGCGGACACGCAGAAGACCGATGGGTGAGAGGGACATGGCCGTCTACGGGATCGACCTGGGAACCACGTACTCCTGCATAGCCTCCATCGACGACGTGGGGCGCCCGGCGGTCCTGCGGAACCTGGAGGGCACCGACACCACCCCGTCCGTCGTCTACTTCGAGAGCGGCGAGAACGTCGTCGTCGGCGCCACCGCGAAGGACACCGCCGTCCTGGAGCCCGACAACGTCGTCAGCCTGATCAAGCGCGACATGGGCCGCGACGTGACCCGCCCCATCCACGGGATCGACTTCACGCCCGAGGAGCTGTCGGCGTTCATCCTGCTGAAGCTGGCGACGGACGCGCGCACCACGACCGGCGAGGAGACCCGCGACGTCGTCATCACCGTCCCGGCGTACTTCGGCGTCGCCGAGCGCGACGCCACCCGCAAGGCGGGCCGGATCGCCGGGCTGAACGTCATCGACATCGTGTCCGAGCCGATCGCCGCCGCGATCACCTACGGCGTCCTCAACCCCGAGCAGGACCGCACGATCCTGGTGTACGACCTCGGCGGCGGGACGTTCGACACCACCGTCATCGCGCTGCGCGGCGGGCACATCGAGGTGGTGTGCACCGACGGCGACCACGAGCTCGGCGGCGCCGACTGGGACGCGCGGCTCGTCGAGCACCTCGCCGAGCGGTTCCGCGCCGAGCACCCCGACGCCGGCGACCCGCTCGACGACAAGCAGACCGAGCAGCAGCTCCGCCGCGACGCCGAGGACGCCAAGAAGGCGCTCACCACCCGCACCGCGCACACCGTCCGCGTCATGCACGGCGGGCGGGTCGCGTCGGTCGAGGTGACGCGGGAGAAGCTGGAGGAGCTGACCAAGGACCTCCTCGACCGCACCGTCGAGATCACCGGGCGGACGCTGTCGACCGCCGCCGAGAAGGGCGTGGACGACTACGACGACCTCGTCCTCGTCGGCGGGTCCACGAAGATGCCGGTCGTCGCGGCGCGGCTGGAGACCGAGCTGGGCCTGCCGCCGCGCCTGCAGGACCCCGACCTCGCCGTCGCCAAGGGCGCCGCGCTGTACGCGTTCGAGGAGACGTACCGGCGGCTCGTCCGGGAGGGCGCCGCCGAGCGCGCCGAGGAGATGGCGAACCGGGCCGGCCTGTCCGCCGAGCAGCAGAAGCAGATCGCCGGACGGCAGATCAAGACGGTCGCGTCGCACGCGTTCGGGATCGTGGTGGTCGACCGGGAGACCGGCGCGGAGAGCGTCGCGCACCTCGTGCACGCCAACGACGAGCTGCCCGCCGCGAAGACCGAGGACTTCTTCACCGTGTACGACGACCAGGCGTCCGCCGACATCCGGGTGATGGAGCAGGCGGGCGTGGTCGAGTCCGGCGACCTGATCGACAACGCCGAGATCGCGACCGGGGAGATCCGCGTCCCGCCGGGCAAGAAGGCGGGCTGGCCGATCGGCGTGACGTTCGCGCTCGACTCGTCCGGGCTGCTGAACGTCACGGCCGTGGAGAAGGAGACCGGGGAGCGGCTGGAGCTGAAGGTGGACGTCGGCGGCATGTCCGAGGAGGAGGTCGAGCGCTCCCGGAAGGCCCTCTCCCGGGTCCAGGTGAGCTGAGCCGGGAGGCGCCCGTGGCGTTCGACGACGACTACCGGCGGGAGGTCCTGGAGCCCGCCCGGGCGGCGGGCGACCAGCCTCCCGAGGACCTGCGCGTCCGCTACGCGCTGCCCGACACCCTCACAGGGCCGGTGGTCGCGGCGCAAGTGAAGCAGGTCCGGCAGTGCTGGCGGCGGGCGCGGGGGCAGCTGAAGTACCGCAAGCTGATCGACCGGCTGGAGGCCGACCACCGCGAGCTGGCGCCGCTGTTCGCCGCCGCCGAGCGCGGCGACCTGCGCCCGCTGGAGGCGCGGCTGCGCGGCGGGCGGGAGCGCACCGAGCGGCGCCGCGCCGAGGCCCGCGCCCGCCTCGCCGACGCGGCCGGGACGCTGAAGATGGCCACGCCCGCCGAGGTCGAGGGCATCGCCCGCACCGCCGGCGTCACCCGCGCCGAGCTGGAGCGGGACGCCGCCGCCGACGGGATCGAGATCCGCGAGCCGGACGCGCTGCCGTCCGCCGCGCCCTACCCGGCGTACCGGAAGGTGCAGGAGTCCCTGGACGTCCTCGGCGCCCGGCACCTCGCCGACTTCGTGTTCGGCGCCCGGCTCACCGGCCCGATCCGGCCGCTGGACGGGTTCGCCGCGCCCGGCAGGAACCTCCGGCTCGACCAGGACGCCGTCGCGGCGGTCGCCGCCGAATGGGCGCGCCGCAGCCGCGACACCAGCACCACGCACGCCGACACGATCCTCGCCGCGCTCCGGTCGGACGCCCCGCTCCCCGAGCTGGTGCTGTACGACGTCGTGGACCGGCTCCGCGAGCGGCTGCGGCAGCGGGCGTCCGAGCGGGCGCTGCTGCGCTACGCCGTCGACGATCTCGGCATCGACCCGGGCGACGCCCGCCGGATGGTGTTCGCCGTCGTCCGCGAGACGGGCCCGGGCGGCGGTCTCGCGGGACGGCTCCGCGCGCTGCTCGACGCCGGGGAGGTGTTCGCGGCGGCGGAGCTGGCGGACGCCGCGAACGTCCCGCCCGCGTCCGGCGGCGGGCCGTCGGAGGAGGAGGTCCTCGCCGCCGAGGCCCGGCACCGGCTCGACACGGCGCTGCGCCTCCGCGAGACCGCCGCCGCCGAGCCCGACCCGGACCGCGCGCACCGCCTCCTCGACGACGCGCTCCGGCTCGTCCGCGACCTCCCGGGCGCGCAGGGCCAGCAGCGCCGCCTGCCGCCGCGTCCGGTTCCCGGCGTCCAAGCGGACGTGGACGTCGCCGGGGACGGCGGGGCCGTGGTCCGGCTCTCGTGGGAGCCGTCCGCGTCCACCGCGGGCGAGGTGGCCTACCAGGTCGTGCGGCGAGCGGGCCGCGCGCCCCGCGACGTGCGGGACGGGCAGCCTATGGAAGGGGCGCTGGACGAGCGGCCGCCGGTCAACGCGCCCGTGTACTACGCGGTGTTCGCCCTGCGCGGGGACGCCGTCGCCGCGCCGGCGGTGGCGGGCCCGGTGGTCGTGCGGCCCGAGCCGGGCGAGGTCGAGCTGCTCGCCGGGGACGGCCAGGTCACCGGGCGGTGGCGGTGCCCGGCGGAGGCGGCGCGGGTCGTCGTCGTCCGGGACGGGACGGCCGTCCCGGCGGGACGCGACGGGTTCCGCGAACGCGTGCCCAACGGCCGGACGCACCACTACCGGATCGCCGCCGTCTACCTCGACCCGTCCGGCCGCGAGGTCGTGACGGACGGGGTGCGCGCGTCGGTCACGCCGAGCGCGGCGCCCGAGCCGGTGTACGAGCTGGCCGCCGGGACCGATCCGTCCGATCCGGGGCTGGTCACGGTCCGGTTCGACCCGCCGGGGAGCGGGACGGTCGAGCTGGTGCTGTCGGAGGGTCCGCCGCCGTGGCCGCGCAGCGCGCTCGTCCCGCTGGAGGAGGTGCGGCGGGAGACGCGGCGGCTCGCGTGCACGCCGGTGCCCGGCGGGCTCTCGGTGCGGCCGGGGGCGAGCGGGTGGCTGCTCGCGGTGTCGGTGGCGGAGGGCGGCGCCGCGATCGGCGCGTACCACCGGCACGTGAACCTGCCGCCGCCGCGCCGCCTGGTCGCCGAGCGGCGCGGCGACCACGTGCACGTCGGGTTCGACTGGCCGCCGGACGTCGCGGAGGTCGACGTCGCCTACCGGATCGGCCGGGACGCGCCGCAGGCGGCCGATCCGCCGCCGGCGGAGACCGTGACCCGCGCCGCCTACGACACCCAGGGCGGGATCCGGCTGCCCGTCCCCGAGGACGAGCCCGTCGAGCTGTCGGTCGCCGCGGCCGGGACCGTCGGCGGCTCCCGGGTGACGGGAACGCCGGTGACGGCGGCCGTCGCGGCGCGCGCGATCGTCCGGTACGACGTGCTGCGGTCGGGCCCGCCGTGGCGGCGGTCGCTGACGATCAGGCTGACGTCGTCGCGCCCGCTGCGGGTGGCGCGGCTGTCGCTGGTGCTGCGCACCGGCCGGGTCATGCCGCACCGCGCCGCCGACGGCGAGACGCTCGGCGCGTGGGAGCAGGTGCCGGTCCCCGGGGAGCTGTCCCTGGCCGCGCCGGACGCGTCCGGGCCGTACTGGCTGCGCTGCTTCGCCGACGACGACGTCGTCGAGCTGAGCGATCCGCCCGTCCGCCGGCTCCAGGTCACGAGATGACCAGGCCGCTCGCCCGCGTGGGCATCCCCGGAGTGCCGTCCAGGCAGCGCGCTCCCAAGAACGGCGTCACCTGCCCGTACTGCTTCGAGTCGGTCGCGCCGCAGCGGATCCTGTTCCGGTGCCGGGGGCAGGCGGGGCGGCGGCAGGGCTGCGCGCCCGTCCTGGACGAGGCGCTCGCCAAGTACACGGGATCGACGGCCGGCGCGTCGCTGCCGCCCGTATTCGCCGCGTCCGGGCGCAAAGGGCGCGCCGATTGCCCCGAGTGCGGCCTCGCGACCGGCAACCGGGCCTGCCCGGAGTGTCACAACCCGCTGCCGTCCGCGTACTGCGACTCCCCCGGCCGGATCGTCGCGCTGGTCGGCGCGAAGAACGCGGGCAAGAGCACCTACATCGCCGTCCTGCTGCACGAGCTGATGAACCGGGTCGGGACGGAGCTGGACGCGTCGCTCGTGGCCTGCGACGACCGCACGATCGAGCGGTACAAGCGCGACTTCGCGCGCCCGCTGCTGGAGGAGCGGCGGCTGCTGCCGACGACGGCCAGCGCGGCGACCGGTCCCCGCGAACCGCTCGTGTACCTGCTCACCCGGACGCGCCGGGGGCGTTTCGCGCGGCCCCGCAACGACTCGCTCGCGCTCGTGCTGTTCGATACCGCGGGCGAGGACCTGCGCAGCCGCGAGGTCACCGACCTGCACCTGCGGTACCTGGAGGCGGCGGACGCGATCGTCTTCCTGGTCGACCCGCTGGAGCTGCCCGGCGCGCGGACGGGCGTGCGCGACGCCGTGGCGCCGCCGCGCGGCGCGGGGGACGATCCCGACAGCGAGCCCCTGAACGTCATCGCCCGCGTCACCGACACGCTGCGGCAGCGGCACGGCACCCGTCCGGGTGAGCCGCTGCCCGTCCCGGTCGCGGTCGCGCTCACCAAGATCGACGTGCTGCGGCCGGGGCTGCTGCGGCAGTCGGCGCTGCACCGGTCCCGGTCGGGGTCGGGCGTCCTCGACCTGGACGACAGGGACGCGGTGAACGAGCAGGTCAGGGCCCTGCTGCACGACTGGCAGGCGGGGCAGCTCGACACCTACCTCGGGCAGCAGTACGCCGATCACGCGCTGTTCGGGCTGTCGGCGCTCGGCGGCGTCCCCGACGAGGGCCGGGTCGGCGCGGGAGGGGTCCGGCCGTACCGGGCCGAGGATCCGCTGCTGTGGCTGCTGTACCGGTTCGGGATGCTCGAAGGCGTCCGCCCCGGAGGTGGTTAGGCGTGGCCTGGCAGTTGCACTACACCTCCGCGCGGCGCGGGCCCACCGGCCGCGCCGGGTTCCAGTTCGTCGCGGAGACGCCCGGCCTGCCGCACGGGGTGCGGGCGGGCGTGACGCCGTACCTGTCGTACCGTCCGCCGCCCGACGCGCCGCTGTCGCCGGACGACGCCGAGCTGGGCGGGTTCCCCGTGTCGCTGCTGTACGACCAGGTGGACGGGCGGCCGCTGCTGCTGCGCTGCCGCTACCTCGGCCGCGACTACTCGGGCCGCTACGGCAACTTCTTCGCGCACGCCGTCGTGGCCGAGCCGGACGAGCTGGAGGGCCTGCGCCCCGCCGAACTGTGGCACGCCCCGCACTGGACGCACGATCCCGCGCCGGAGACCGTCCTCGACCGGCTGGACGAGCTGACCCCCGGCGCGGCGCTCGACCCCGAGGCGCTCGCCGCGTGGCTCGCGGTGTCCGGCCCCGCCGACCCGTACGCGCTGCTCGGCCATCTGGTCGACGCCGTCGCGGACGTCCTGGGCCGGGGCCACGGCCGTGTCGTCCTGGTCGCCGACGACGTGGAGCTGATCGCGCGCTGGATCGCGGTCGTGTCGTACTCGCTGCCGGTCGCGGCGGCGGCGCGGCTCTCGTTCGTCACCTACACCGCCGACCCGGACGGCGCGGCCCAGCGCCTGGTCGGCACGACCCCCGCGATCTGGGCCGCCGCGCAGCACCACGCCTCGCACGCGTCCGCGTTCGACCTCCGCGACGGCGTCCCCGAGGGGACGGCGAGCCGGTTCGCGCGGACGGTCGCGGGCTGCTGGCGCGACTCCGACTTCGGCGGCCTGGACGCGCTCGGCGAGCTGGCCCCGCTGAACGACCCCGCGCAGGAGGGCGCCGCCGCCCTGCTCGCCCTGTGCCGGGGGGACGCGACGGTCACGGCGGACGAGGAGGCCGCGGCGGCGGAGCTGATGTCGCGGCACGGCTCCCGGATTCCCGAGTGGGTGTGGCGCGACCTGGTGCCCGGCGTGCCGTCCATGGGGCTGGACCTGGCGCTCGCCGTCCACGAGCGGGCGCGTGCGGCGGGCGCGGACGAGGTCGCGCGGCAGTGCTCGCTCCGCGTCACGGGCCGGGTCCTGGACGCGCTGGCGGAGGCGTCCGGCCTGGCGGCGGTGGTGGCGGCGGCCGGGATGGCCGAGCGCGCCGGGGCGCCGCTCGATCCCGCCGAGATCAAGGCGTCCGCGGCGCGCTGCGTGCGGGGCGGGGCCGTTGACCTGGGCAAGGCGCTCTCCGACTGCCCCGCCGCGCTCCGCGGCGCTCTGCTGGACGGCGTCGTCTCCGGCCTGGCCGATGCCGGTGAACCGGAAAGGGCGGCGGCCCTCACGTCCGGGAACTGCGATCTCCTCTACAGGCATGCAGAGCGGCTGCGCGCCGCGCCCGCCGTCGCGTGCGCCGTGCTGGCATCGGTCGGGCGGAGAAGCCCCGGACGCCGCATCGCGGTCACCGGCGAGCTGCTCCGCCTCGACGGCGACGAGCCCGGCGACGCCGACGCCGACGCCGACGCGGCGCCCGCCGACGTCGACGCGGCGCTGCGCGAGGTCTGGGGCACGCCTCCGTCCACCGGCGAATGCACCGATCTGCTGGACGCGCACGGGAAGGCGGTGGCGGAGCGTCCCGCGCTGGCCGGGCTGCCGTCCCGGACGTTCACGCGGCTCGCGTTCCCCGGCGGCGAGCGCCTGGCCGAACCGGCGGCGCTGCGGCTCGCGGACCGGGTCCGCGAGCTCATGCCGGACGGGCGGTCCGGGCGCGACGCGGCGCTCGTCCAGGCGTACGGGAAGGCGATCACCGCGGGCCCGGCACGCGCCGCGCGGGCGCTGCACGAGATCACGGCCGCGGAGGGGGCGACGTCGCAGCTCGCCGGGGAGGCGTTCGTCGGGGCGGCGCGGCGGCTGGCCCGGCGCCCGCCGGCGTTCCGGGCGGAGCTGCTGGCCGAGCTGCCCGCCGCCGCCCGCGCCCGGCTCGGCGCGCAGTGGACCGCCGGGCTGCCCGCACGCGCCCGCGCCGGGCGCGCCCCGCTGCGCGGCGCCGAGATCGAGCAGCGCAACGAGCTGGTCGAGGTCGTCCTGCGGCTGAGGGCGCGGGGGCGGGCCGAACCGGCTCTGGAGGCGTGGGCGCGGGCCGCCGCCGGGCGCTGGCTCGCGGCCAAGCAGCTCGACTCGCACCTGGCGCGCAGCCCCGAGCTCCGGCCCGTCCTGCGGGACCTCCTCGCCGAGGACGCATCCGTCCGCAGAGGGAGGTGAACCCGTGCATCCCATTCTCGTGCTGCTGCTGATCGCCGTGTGGGGGGCCGCGATGTGGCTCGGGTTCATGTACGTGTTCCCCGTGCTGTTCGCCGGGACGCTCGTCGTCGCCGGGGTCGCCGCTCTCGGCCTGTACTACCTGCACGCGTGCCGGACGCTCGCGCCGTCCACCCTCGAAGGGCCGTCGCCGGTCGCCGAGCCGAAGGTGTCCTACCGGCACTACCTGCTCGGCCAGGTGTGGCGCGACTGGTGGACGATCAGCCGGACCGTCGTCCCGCAGGTGTACCGGACGGCCAGGGGCACCATCGTCCGGCTCACCCGCGTCCTGCTCGGCGGGCTCTGGGGGTTCTTCGTCTTCCCCGTCTGGCTGGCGCTGTGCACGGGCATCGTCGCCGCGGCCGTTCCGGCGTCGGGGTTCGTGCTCGCGCTGACCGTCCTGTACGGGGTCGTCGCCGCGGCCGGGCTCGCGGTCTGGCTGGTGTGCGTGCTCGTCCTCGCCGCCGTGGAACGCGTGTTCATGACGTACGGGCGGATCCTGCAGACCTGCCCGCACCCGTTCTGCTACGAGCGGATCGGCCTGCCCGAGTACGAGTGCCCGGGATGCGGCGCGCGGCACCGGCATCTCGCGCCGGGCTCGGGCGGAGCGTTCCGGCACGTGTGCCGCTGCGGGGCGCGGCTGCCCACGACGGTGCCGCTCGGACGGTTCCGCCTGGCCGCGTACTGCCCGCACTGCGGCGGACGCCTGCCCGAGCGGATCGGACGCGTCCGCGTCGAACCGCTGCCGTTCGTCGGCGGCCCGGCCGCGGGCAAGACGACGTTCATGGTGCTCGGCATCCGGGCCCTGCACGCCCGCGCGCGTGCCGTCCACGGGCGGCTCGCGTTCGTCGAGCAGCGGCACGCGCAGGCGTACGCGGGCGCGATCCACGAGTTCCAGCGCGGCGGACGCCTCGCCAAGACCGGCCCGGAGCTGCCCCTGGCCACGATGGTGGACATCGAGCTGCCCGGACGCGCGCGCCGCATCCTCTACCTGTTCGACCCCGCCGGCGAGCACTACACGGGCGCCACCGAGGTCGAGTCGCTGCGCTACCTCGACCACAGCGAGGCGCTGCTGTTCGTGGTCGACCCGTTCGCCCTCCCCCAGCTCCGCCGGGCCCTGACCGGGGACGAGCGGGAGTTCGTCGACGACGCCGCCGTGTCGTCGGAGGAGGATCCCGCCGACACCCTGCAGCGGGTGCTGAACGAGCTGCGCTCGCGCCCCGACCAGGGGCGGCAGAAGCGCGTCGCGGTCGTCGTCACCAAGACCGACCTGCTGGCCCGCACGGAGATCGGCCGCTGCCTCGCCGGGGACGCCGACCTGCGCGACTGGCTCGGGCGCGTCGGGCTCGGCAACACCGTCCGGACGCTCGACCAGGTCGCCGGGCAGGTGCGGTACTTCGCGTCCGGGCTCGCGACCGAGCCCGCGGACGTCGCCGAGCTGCTCGGCTGGGTGACCGGGCTGGCCGCCTCGTCCAACGGCGACCACCCGCCCGCCGAAGCCGCACCCGGCGACCCGTCGCCGGAGCTTCCCGGAACGGCGCCGCTCCGCGCCCCGTGGCCCGTGCGCGGACGCGGCTCGACCCGCGTCCCCGTCGGCTACACGGTGGGGCGCTGGGCGGTCCTGTGCGGCCTCTCCGTCCTCACCGCTGGCACCTTGACGGGCGCGGTCGTGGCCGCCGCCGAACGCTTCCCGTTCTAGCCGTTTCCGGGCGTCCGGACCGAATGTGACATACCCCACTTCCTGACGCGGAAGATAACGGACCGTCATCTGATTTAAGGGATCGGTACCCCCACGTACGGAGCCCCCATGACGCAGACGGCCGGATCGGCAGCCGAGACCACGCAGGCCCGTCCGGCCGACCGGCGGCTCTGGCTGATCATGGTGCTCGGGGCGCTGACCGCCCTCGCGCCGCTGTCGATCGACATGTACCTGCCGGCCCTGCCGACGCTCGCCGAGGACCTGTCGACCGAGGCGATGCAGACGCAGCTCACGCTGACGGCCTGCATCGTCGGGCTCGCCGTGGGGCAGGCCGTCGCGGGGCCGCTCAGCGACGCGTTCGGACGCCGCCGCCCGCTCCTGATCGGGCTCGCCGCGTACGCCGTCGCGTCCCTGCTGTGCGCGGCCGCGCCCACCGTGGAGGCGCTCATCGCGCTGCGGCTGGTGCAGGGCGCCGCCGGGGCCGCCGGGATCGTGATCGCCCGCGCGATCGTCCAGGACCTCTACGACGGCGTCGCCGCCGCCAAGTTCTTCGCGCTGCTGATGCTGGTGAACGGGGCGGCGCCGATCCTCGCGCCCGTCTTCGGCGGGCAGCTGCTGCGGCTCGTGCCGTGGCCGGGGGTGTTCGCCGTCCTCGCGGGGATCGGCGTGGCGCTGTTCCTCGGCTCGCTGCTCGGGCTCAAGGAGACGCTGCCGCCAGGGCGCCGCGAGACGGGCGGCCTGCGGGCCACGGCGGCGACGTTCCGCACGCTCGCGGCCGACCGGTCGTTCGTCGGATACGGGCTGGCGAGCGGCCTGGGGTTCGCCGCCCTGTTCACCTACATCTCCGGGTCGCCGTTCGTGCTGCAGGGCGTCTACGACCTGTCGCCGCAGGCGTTCAGCCTCGTGTTCGGCGTGAACTCCATCGGGATCGTGGCCGCCGGGCAGGTCAGCGGCATGCTCGCCGGACGGGTCGCGCTGCGCAGGCTGCTCGCGGCCGGGCTCGCCATCGTCGTCGCCGGCGGGATCGTGCTGGTCGTCGCGGTGCTCGCCGGCGGGGGCCTGCACGGGGTGCTGGCGGGGCTGTTCCTGCTCGCCTGCGGGGAGGGTCTCATCGGGCCGAACGCGACCGCGCTGGCCCTGTCGGGACGCGCGCCGCACGTCGCCGGGAGCGCCTCGGCGCTGCTCGGCGTGTCGCAGTTCGCGCTGGGCGGGGCCGCAGCGCCGCTGGCCGGGATCGCCGGGACGGACACGGCCGTCCCGATGGCCGTGTCGATCGCGGCGCTGGGGCTGCTCGCCCCCCGGCCCGAGTTCGCCACCCTCCTCGGCCAGCTCGGCATGTCGGCGGCCCTGCTGC
>NZ_SMKT01000259.1 GCF_004348735.1 Actinomadura sp. KC06 | reverse complement strand
TAAGAGACAGGGGCGTGGGGCGGGATGTTTGCGGTCGCCCGGCGGGGTAGGCGCGTTGCGGCGGCGGCCGTGGGCCGCCGGCCGCGTGATGACCCCCCGGATGGAAGGGACGCATGATGAACACCCCCCGAGTTCCCAGCGGCAAGTCACAGAAGGTGAACGACTCCGGCCAGGCGGCCGGCAAGGCCACCGGCAAAGCGACCGGCAAGGGCACCGCGACGGCGCGGCGGGCCACCGGAGCGACCAAGACCACGGCGCAGGGCGTCCAGGACGGCGCCCGCAAGAGCGCGGGCCAGGTCGGCGGACAGGTCGCGGCGCTGCCCGGACGGGTCGCCGGGCTGGCGCGGCTGGTGACGCTCGCCAGGCTCCTGCGCGCCGCCCCGATCGCGGCTGCCGCGGCCGTGGGCCTCGCCGTCGGACGCCTCACCGCCAGGAAGCGCTGACCCCGCCCACCTGCGGCTTCACCCCCCTGACCGCCTTGACCGGCCGCTGACCGAAAACAGGGGATCCGTTTAGGCAGATCGGTGCGGGTACATCGGGGGGCGTGCCAGACCGAGACGAATACCCCCGATCGAGGGAGTGGATGACATGACTGGGCCGATCGCCCAGCAGACCTCCGGCACCGGATACGTCCAGCGCGGCGGGTCGGGCAGCAGCCTGGCCGACGTCGTCGACCTGATCCTGGAGAAGGGCCTGGTCATCGACGTGTACGCGCGGGTGTCGCTGGTGGGGATCGAGATCCTCACGGTGGACGTGCGGATCGTGGTCGCCAGCGTCGACACCTATCTGAGGTTCGCCGAGGCCTGCAACCGGCTCGACATCTCCCATGACGGCACCTCGCAGGGCCTGCCGCAGTTCGTGGAGGGCATGCAGGAGTCGGGCGCGAAGAAGAAGACGCGCGGCGCGCTGGAAGGAGCGGGAGAGCGGCTGAAGGAGACCTTCGGCGGCGACTCCGGCGACTCCGGCGACTCCGACGATGAGGAGAAGCAGCCCGCGCGGCGCCGCTCGTCCCGCAAGAAGGAGGACGAGGAATGAGCACGCCGCAGCCCCCCGGCGCCCCCGCCCCCGGGGAACCGCAGTACGTGTACGGGGTGACCCGCTCGGGCGCGGTGCTGCCGCCCGAGGTGAACGGCCTGGACGACCGGCCGGTGTCGCTGGTGGAGGACGGCGGCGTGTGCGCCGCGGTCGTCAGCGCGCTGCCCGGCGGCCGGGCGCTCGGCGAGCGCGCCGACCTGGTGGCGCACCAGCGGGTGCTGAACGCGCTGGTGGACGCCGGGACCGTGGTGGTGCCGTTCCGGTTCGGGGCGGCGATGGCCGACCGCGCCGCCGTGCAGAAGGAACTGCTGGCCGCCAACGCCGAGCGGCTCGGGCAGGTCCTGGACGAGCTCGACGGCAAGATCGAGCTGCGGCTGAAGGCCACCTACGTCCAGGAGACGGTGCTGCGCGAGATCATGGCCGCCGACCCGGAGATCGCCGAGCTGTCGCGGCGGCTGCGGGAGGTGCCGCCCGACATCGCCGACGCCGTCTACTACGACCGCGTCCGGCTCGGCGAGCTGATCGCGCAGGCGATGCAGCGGCGCCGCGACCGCGACGGGCAGGCGCTGCTGGACGGCGCCGCGCCGGCGGCCGAGGCGTTCACCAGCAAGCCGCCGGTCCGGGAGGAGGACGTCCTGGACGCCTCGTTCCTGGTCCGCGCCGACCGCCGCGCCGAGTTCGAGCGGACCGTCGACGATCTGGGCCGGGCGCACGCCGACCGGGTCCGGGTCCGGCTGATCGGGCCGCTTCCGCCCTATGACTTCGTCCCGGAGGTCTGAGCCGATGGGCCTGTTCACCGGACTGCTGACGCTGCCGCTGGCGCCCGTGCGGGGCGTGGCGTGGCTGGCGGAGGTCCTCACCGAGCAGGCCGAGGCGCAGCTGTACGACCCGGCGCGGATCGCGGCGGAGATGCAGCAGGTCGCCGACGAGGCCGCCGCCGGGGAGATCACCGAGGAGGAGGCCGCGGCCCGCGAGGAGGACCTGATCCGCCGGCTGAACGAAGGCCACGCCCGCCGCGGGCCGGCGGGCGGCTAGCCAGGGAGGCCCGGAATGTTGTCCGCGTCGCAGGCCGCCAAGCGGGCGGTCGAGCACGTCACCGCGATGACCGGCCGCTGCGCCGAGGGCGTGGTGGGGGTGGAGCGCGCCGGCGAGGACGGCTGGCGCGTCACGGTGGAGGTCGTGGAGACCCACCGCATCCCCGACTCCGCCGACATCCTCGCGGTCTACGACACCGAGGTCGACGCGGACGGGGAGCTGGTCGCCTACCGGCGCACCCGCCGCTATCCCCGCGGACGAGTGGAGAGGGACTGAAGAGCGTTGAGTGAGATCTCCTGGGGCGGGTCCCGGCCGCCGGCACGGTCGATGGCGGGCGATCGGCAGGGCGCCAGCCTGGCCGACCTGCTGGAGCGGATCCTGGACAAGGGCATCGTGATCGTCGGGGACGTCCGGGTGAACCTGCTGGACATCGAGCTGCTGACGATCAAGCTGCGGCTGCTGGTGGCGTCGGTGGACCGCGCGAAGGAGATGGGCATCGACTGGTGGGAGCACGACCCGTCGCTGTCGTCCAAGGCGCGTCCCGCCGGGGAGGTCGCCGGCGGCCGCGACCGGGAGCTGGAGGAGGAGAACCGGCGGCTCCGCGAACGCCTCGCCGCGCTGGAGGCCGCCTCGGGCGGCCCGGGCGCCGCGGGCGGCGCTTCGGCCGCCGGCGGGAAGGAGCCGACGTGATGACCATGACCGCGGGACCGTTCGCCGCCGACGGCACGGCCGTCTACCTGTACGGGGTGGCGCGCGGCCTGGACCCGGGCGCGCTGCGCGGCGCCGCCGGGGTCGCGGGCGCGCCCGTGCGCGGCGTCGTGGAGGGCGGGCTGACCGCGCTGGTCAGCACCGTCCGGCTCGAGGAGTACGGGGAGGCGGCGCTGCGCGCCAACCTGGAGGACCTGGCGTGGCTGGAGGCCACCGCGCGCGCCCACCACGCGGTGGTGGACCGGGCCGCGCACGCCGCGCCGACCGCGCCGGTCCGGATCGCGACGATCTACCGCGACGACGCGCGCGTGGCCGAGGTGCTGGCGGCGCAGAGCGCCCGGTTCGGCGAGGTGCTGGACGGCATCGCGGGCCGTTCGGAGTGGGGCGTCAAGGCCTACGCCGCCCCCGGTATCCCGGACCACGGGGACGGGGGCCTCACAGATCCCGGTGGGGGGCTCGCGCCGAGGGCCGAGCCCCTCACCGGCCCCAACCCCGGCGCCGGCTCCGACCCCGGTGGGGGTGGGGGTGTGGGGACGGCGTATCTGCAGCGCCGCCAGCGGGAGCGCCGCCGCCGCGAGGACGCGGGCCGCCGCGCCGCCCAGCGCGCCGCCGACGTCCACGCGGCGCTGGCCGACCACGCCGTCGCGTCCCGGCACCACCCGCCGCAGGACCCGCGCCTGTCGGGACGGCCCGGCGCGCAGATCCTCAACGTCGCCTACCTGCTGGACGAGGAGCGGGTCGAGGGCTTCCTCGCGGTGGCGCGCACGGCCGCGGACAGGCTGCCTGGCGTGGAGGTGGAGGTGACGGGGCCGTGGCCGCCGTACTCGTTCATCGACACCGCCGACACCGACGCCGCCGCCGCGCCCGCGGGCGGGCCGGAGGGCGTGTGAGCGCCGTCCTGGACCAGGGCCGCGACGTCCCGATGGAGCGGATCGCGCTGGTGGACCTGCTGGACCGGCTCCTGGCCGGCGGCGTCGTCATCACGGGTGACCTGGTGATCTCGATCGCGGGCGTCGACCTGGTGCAGGTGTCGCTGCGGGCGCTGATCACGACCGTCCGCGACGAGCTGCTGCCCGACGCGCCCGGACCGCAGGAACGCCCGTGACCCGCCCCGACCACCCCGACCGCCCCGGCCGCCCAGGGCGGCCCGGACGCGGGCCCGGGCGGGAGCCGGTGACGGGCGAGGCGGAGGTCCGCGACGCCCCCGACGCGTACCCGTTCACCACCGCGCCCGCCCCCGCGGAGGGCCCGCGGGAGCGGTCGTCGCGCACGATGCAGCGGCTGCGGTCCGACCCCGAGACGGTGGAGCGGGACCTGGTGAAGCTGGTGCTGACACTGGTGGAGCTGATCCGGCAGCTGATGGAGCGGCAGGCGCTGCGCCGCGCCGACGGCGGCGACCTCAGCGCCGACCAGGTCGAGGCGCTCGGCCTGGCGCTGATGCGCCTGGACGAGGCCATGACCCGCCTGAAGGACCACTTCGGCCTGGACGACCACGACCTCAACCTGGACCTGGGCCCCCTCGGCCCGCTCCTTCCCGAGGACTGACCTACCGCAGCCAGGGCCAGGCGGCGTCGCGTCCGCCTTCCAGCAGCGGGATCAGCCTGAACGCGGTGTCGGACAGGCCCCCGAACACGTGCCGGTTCCCGCCGCCCGACGGGCCGTGCCCGTGCTTGTACCCGGCCAGGTTCCAGGTGTAGACGGGGACGTCCGCCGGGACCTGCGCGGTCGGGTCGGCGCCGTGGCGGCCGCCCCACGCCTGCTCGTCGGTGACGATCACGACGCGGTCGTGCTTGCGGTAGTTCTCCCGGACGGCCGCGGCGGTGTCGGTCCCGCCCATCCAGGTGAACCGCCCCAGCACGGTCAGCAGCGACTCGCCCCCGCCGACGCGCACGGGCCGGTGGCCGGTGCCGAACTCCACCAGGTCGGCGGCGGCCGCGCGCAGCGCCAGCGCCGTCCCGAAGATCGCGGCGGAGTCGGCGCGGTTCAGCCCGGACTTGTCCGAGACGCGACCGAACATCGACCCGGACCGGTCGACCAGGATCAGCGTCCGGCCGGTCAGCGCGGGCACGTTGGCCAGGGAGTGGTTGAGCGCCTGCTCCAGCGGCCACGCCCACCGCAGCGACGGCGCGGCCTTGTGCGCGGCCAGGAACCGGAACGGGAACATGCGCGAGCGGGCGATCACGCCGGGGTCGGCGAGCCTGGCCGCCACGGTCGCGGCGGCCTCGTCGGACACGCCCGCCTGGTCGAAGTTGCGCAGGTTCCTCGCCAGCGCCAGCACGCCCATGCCGGGGATGATCGCCTCCCACGCGGCGGCGTCCATCGGGCCCTGCAGCCAGCCCGCCAGGGCCTCCCAGGTGATCCCGGCCGACCGCAGTCGGTCGGGGCCGTCGGCGGCGAGCAGGACCGCCCGGCGCTCGGCGGCGGGCGTGGCCATCAGCTCCCGGCGGGCCCGCAGCATCGGCAGCGCGGGCTCGCCGCCGCGGCCGTGCCGCCGGTCCAGGGCGTGTGCGAACAGCTCGCCCTGCCACGGCTTGTCGGGCGCGGGCGCCGGGTGGACGAGGTCGATCACGTCGCCGAAGCGGAAGCCGTGCGTGCCGGTGTCGTACTTGAGCAGGGACCGCTCGGTGTAGAGGCGCCGGACGGCGTCGGCGATGCCGCGCTTGACCGGCTTGGGCACGGCGCGGCCGTAGGCGGAGGTCCAGTAGGCCAGGGCCTCGCCGGGTTCGTCGGCGCGCTGCAGGACGCTCGCCACGAGCTGCCGGTTGCCGCCGTTGAGCCCGGCGTCCAGGCGCGCGTGGACGGCCTCCAGCGCGGCGGCGACGGGCGCCGAGCGCATGTTCGCCTCGCCGCGCAGCCACGGCAGGAACCCGGCCATCCAGTCGGCGTCGTCGACGGCGACGCGGTGGACCAGGTCGCGGAAGCGGGCGTCGCGGTCGCCGGCGGACTCGTAGAAGGTGTCCTCGCCGACCATGTTCGCCACGGCGAGCAGGAACAGCTCGCCCTTGGCGTCGCGGGCGTAGCCGGGCGCGCCCTCGTGGGTGCGGCCGGACGGCGCCGCCCCGGCGCGGATCGCGCTGGAGACCGCCGCGCGGACGGTGCCGCGGTTGAACTTCGCCATGAGCAGGGCTCCCTTCCCAAGAAATGAGGGAGCCCTTCCAGGTGTTCGCGGTGATGCCCGAGATCAGGAATCGGCGACGGTCCGACGCGTCCACTGCTCTGCCGTGCTGAGCTACGCCGCCCCCATGGACGGCGGCGGGATTCGAACCCGCGCCCTGTGGATCCCCAAAGAAGTATCCGTTGCCTGCGCACCGGGCACCGCAAGGAAATGTGCTCCCTCCCGAGATCGAGTCGGCGCACGGAATTGCCCCGCCGAATGGGGCGGCAGGCCCATGAGGGGCCAGTAAGGAATCGAACCTCGAAGTATCCGTCCACCTGCGCACCGGGAGGTGCGTGTTCAGTTGTGACCAGAGAGCGCGCCCGAGATCGGAGGTCGGCGAGAGGCACGAAGCGCTCTAACCCTTGAGCTACACGAGCCCCAAGGGCTCGCGGCGGGACTCGAACCCGCAACCACTCGATTATGTGTCGAAGTAACTCTCACCTGCGCACCGGGCGCTCTCTGCAGTTCGCCCGAGCCCTTCCGAGATCGGAGGCGGCCTCGGGACTGGGTGCTCTTTTGCAGAAAGAAGTATCCCGTGGCCTTCGCACCGGAAGGGCGATATCCCTAGGAGACCAGCCCGGGCGCCGCCCGCACAACCGAATATCCGATTAAGGGGGCCGGGTCGACCGCTAAGGGGCCGGGTTGACGGCCGTGCCTTTGAAGAAGGTGTAGTGGAATGTGCCGTCCGGGGCGGCGGTGCGGTGCAGGTCGGCGACGCCGCGGTTCCAGTCGGCCGGGGTGGCCAGCCCGGCGGCGACGGCGTCGGCGCGGACCGCCTGGACCATCGCGGTGAAGGTGTCGCGGGTGAACGCCCGCGCCAGCGCCGGACGGCTCCCGTCGGCGTACACCGTCCGCGGTCCCACGCCGACCCGCGCGTACCCGGCGGCCGACAGCAGCGGCGCCAGCCGCCGCCCGATCAGCGCGTCCCCGCCCGCGGCCGCCTGCAGCGCGACCAGGTGCGCGATCGCGGCGCGGGCGTGCGCGCTGTCGGGGTGGAAGAACGCCGACCCGTGGTCGCCCTCGATGACCGTGACGGTCCCGCCGGGCCGCAGCACCCGCCGCAGCCCCGCAAGCGCGGCCCGCGGGTCCGGCAGGTGCTCCAGGACGAAGCACACGAACAGATGGTCGAACGCGCCGTCGGGGAACGGCAGGTCGTGCAGGTCCCCATGCCGCCAGTCCACCCGAGCCCTCGGAAGGGACGCCGCGACCCGCGCGCGGGCCTGCTCCAGCGACGCGGCCGACACCTCCACCGCGGTCAGCCGCGCGCCGGGGGAGCGGGCCAGCAGCTGCACCGTCTGCGCCCCGACCCCGCAGCCGACCTCCAGCACCCGGCTCCCCGCCGGGTAGGACGTCCCGTCGTGCAGCAGATCGGCCAGCGCCTCGGCCTGGTCCCCGAGCCGCCGCGCCTCCCGCCCCGAATACCCGTGCACATACCCGTTCCCCGGACCGCTCGCCGGGTCGTCCGCCGTCGTGGTCGCTTCCATGGACGCCACCGTGCCCCCACAATGGCCTGGTGAACAGGTCCAATCCCGGCGAGCCCGACCGGTCCATAACGCGGGGGTCGGACTTCCTGCAGCTCGACCCCGCCCACGCGCCGCCCGGCGGCCTGTCGGACTGGCTCGCCGGACGGCTCCGCGCCGCGATCGCCGACGGCCGCCTGCCCGTCGGCAGCCGCCTGCCCGCCACCCGCGCCCTGGCCGCCGACCTGCGCGTCTCGCGCGGCGTGGTCACCGAGGCCTACCAGCGCCTGGTCGACGACGGCCACATCGCCGGACGCGGCCGCGCCGGAAC
>NZ_SMKT01000258.1 GCF_004348735.1 Actinomadura sp. KC06 | reverse complement strand
CCCACCAGGCGCGCACCGGCCCGGTGGGCACCAACCCGCCCCTCACCCGGTCGCCGTTCACCCGTCCGGCGGGCGGCACCCGTTCGGCGGGCGGCGGTCGCGAGCAGGGCCGTGCCCCAGGCGGCGACGGCCAGGAAGAACGCGTCCATCGCGGTCGCGACCCACAGCGCGAGCGGGGCCAGGACCAGGAACGGCACCGCCGCCCGTGCCGCCCGCTCACCGGCGACGGCCCGTACCGTCACCGCGATCGCGGCGGCCGAGGACGTGCCCGCCGCGACGATGAACGCCGCCGCCCACCCGGTCCCGCCGAGCCCCGCCTCCTCCAGCGCCCACAGCACCAGCACCGGCAGCGGCGGATGCCCCCGGACATGCGTGGTGTAGCCGCCGAGCCGCTCGGTGAAGGTGTCCAGCCAGGTCAAGGGGTCTGGCCGCAGCTGCGCCAGGCCCGCGGGGTACTCGGTCGGCGCGTCCAGGGGGCGGGCGAGCGCGTCCCAGCCGTCGGCGGCGGCGAGCGCGACCGTCCATGCCGCCGCGAGCGCCCACGCGGCGGGGAGCAGGGCCCGCCACGGCAGCCGGGCCGCCAGTACCGGCAGCGCGGCCACGGCGGTAGCGGCGATCGCGGCGGCGGGCAGGAGCCGCCAGGTCAGCGGCCAGTCCCGGGCTCGGGCGTGGAGCGGTGGCAGCGGGTCCTCGGTGGCCAGGCCGTTGCGGCGCAGGTACCAGCCGGCCGCGAACGCCGCCGCGATTCCCGCCGCCCACACCGCGACCGCGGCCCGTCCCCGCCACGGGCCCCGGCCCCCGTGCCGTGATGGGGCGTCGGGTGCGCGCGCGCCGGTGAGGGTCACGTCCGCCCCTTCCTGCGGGCCGCGTACATGCGGGCCGCGACGGTCACCGCCGCCACGGCCGTGATCGCCGCCAGGACGACCGCGAGGTTGCGGCCGTAGGGCAGCGGCAGCCGGGACGGCTCGTCCGCGCGGCGCCCGTACCCGAGGACGAGCGGCAGCGCGACCGCGCACACGCAGCCCGCGACGGTCAGCGCCGCCCGCACGGTCCGGCGGTGCGCGGCGGGCAGCCGCCCGGTCGCCAGCCCGGCCGCCAGCACCACCGGCACCAGCACGCCGTCGTGCAGGACGGCCGCGCCCGCGAACCACGCCAGCCACACCACCGCGTCGACGTGCAGGACGATCCCGCGCGCGCCGACCGCGATCAGCGCCAGCCCCGCCCCGTACACGGCGATCTTCACCAGGCCGCCCACCCCCAGCCCGCGCTTCGCCGGCTCGCGCTTCACAGGACCACCAGCCGGTGCACCCATTTGGTCTGCATGACCCCGGGCCGGTTGGGCGCGATCAGGCGGCACGGGTGCCCGTGGTCGAGGTCGAGGGGCTCGCCGCCCAGGTCCAGGGCCAGGAGGGTGAGGGGGTCGTGCCAGTGCTCGGGGTCGACGCGGGAGGTGCGGTAGAGCCCGAAGGTCTGCAGCGACTCCACCCGCACGCGCGCGCCGTCGTCGGCGCCGGCCAGGGCGAGCAGGTCCCGCAGCCGCACGCCGCGCCAGTCGGCGTCCGCGCTCCACCCCTCCACGCACGCGATCGGCAGCCGAGCGGGGTGCTGCGGGAGGGCGCGCAGGCCGTCCAGGGTCAGGACGACGTCGCGGCGGACCCGCCCGGTCACCGTCAGCCGCCAGGCCGGGTCGCGGGCGGCGGCGGTCACCCCGGCGGCGGCCGCGGACTTGTTGACCGGCAGGCCCTGCGACCCGGTGCCGGGGCGGCGCGGCGCCAGCACCGCCAGCCGCGCCAGCGGCGAGAACGCCTCCCCGGCGGTGACGGCCGCGATGACGCCGCCGGCGCCGGCGACGGTGAGCAGGAACGCGCGGCGCCCGACCGCGTCCTGCGGGCGGGTCATCACCGTGCGCCGCACCTTGGACCACTCGTCGGCGGCGTGGATCAGCAGCGCCCCGATGACGATGTAGGCGGTCCAGTAGTGCGCGGTGGTGAACAGGAACGGGAACGCGTACCAGTACGCGATGTTCAGCACCCCGGTGACGAACTGGAACAGCGCCCCGCCGACCAGCACGAAGATCAGCAGCCGCCGCGCCCCGTGCAGCGCGGACCGGACCGGCGGCCACTGCCACAGCTTCGGGTAGACCGTCCACAGCTTGGCCAGCAGCAGCGGCACCGTCGCCAGCCCGCCGATCACGTGCACGCCCTGGGTGACCCGGTACAGGTTCACCGGACGCGACGGCCACTGCGCCCAGCCGGGCGGGTGCTGCATGAAGTGGGAGATCAGCCCGGTCGCGAACGCCGACAGGAAGCTGACGCCCAGCGCCATGCCCAGCCACGCCGCGACCCGCTCATCGTGCAGCCGGCTGGTGAACCGCGCGGGCAGGCCCGCCAGCGCCGCGGGGAGGCGTCCCAGCGCCGCCGGCAGGCGTGTCAGCAGCGCGGGCGCAGGGCGACGAACCATCGGCCCGCCTCCTCCCACATCTCGGTGACGCCCGCCGCGCACGCGGCGGCGAGCCCGGCGGCGGCGTCGGCCGGCACGTGCGCCCAGGCGAACCACTCCCCGACCGCGCGGCCCGAGCGCAGCCGCAGCGGCTCGACGCGGGAGGTCCCGCCGGGCGGGTCGACCTCCGCCAGGACCCGCCCGCCGGGCCCCAGCAGCGCCAGGACGCGGCGCAGCAGCGCGGCCGGGTCGCCGCCGATGCCGATGTTGCCGTCGGCCAGCAGCGCGGTGCGCCAGCGCCCGGCGCCGGGGACGCGGCCGAACACGTCCCGGCACAGCGCCGGTCCGCCCGCCGCGACGGTCAGCGCGACCGCGGCGGGCGCCAGGTCGATGCCCAGCACCGGGACGCCGCGCCGCGCCAGCGCGACGGTGAGGCGGCCGGGCCCGGACCCGACGTCCAGGGTGGCGCCCTGGCAGCGGGCCAGGAGCCCGCCGTCGCCGGGCCGGGCCGCGAGCCAGTCCTGGACGGGCAGCGGCCGGCGGCGCCCGTCGGCGTGCTCGATCTCGACGGGCGCGCGGCCCCGCAGCGCGTCCTCGTACAGTTCGCCGATCATGCCGGGACGGTCCTGACGCCGAGGTCGCGCACCGCCGCGGCGAACCGGGTCCCGGCCGCGGCGTCGGCGACGGCCGCGGCGTCGGCGGGGGTGTCGACGTCGGTGAGCTCGGGCAGCGGCGCGACGTCCAGCCCGGCGGCGCGCAGCCGCGCCAGCTGCGCCGCGCCGGTGCCGGGCCGCGACATCGGCACGCCGCGCAGCAGCCGCGCGTCGGGGCGGCGGAGCCCGAGGAGCCAGAACCCGCCGTCGGACGCCGGGCCGAGCACCGCGCCGCGCCGCCGCAGGGCCCGCCCGGCGCGGGCGAGCAGCGCGGGGGTGACCTGCGGGGTGTCCATCCCGATCAGCACCAGCGGGCGGCCGGCCCACGCGTCGTCGAACGCGGCGGCCAGGCGCTCGTCCAGGCCGCCGCCGCGCTGCGCGGTCACGGCGAACCCGGCGGGCAGCCACGGCCCGGGCGCGCCGTCCAGCGCGAGGGTGCGGCGCCCGGCGGGGGCGGCGGCGACGGCGTCGAGGGTGTCGCGCAGCGCCGCCTCGGCGAGCGCGGCGGCCTCGGCGGGCGTGTAGGCGGGCGTCAGCCGGGTCTTGACGCGTCCGGGCACCGGCTCCTTGGCGATCACGATCAGATCCGCGTCCGGGCCGGGCGTGCGGCCCTGCGCGCGGCTCTTCGCGCGGCTCGTTGGGTTGCTCATCGTGCGGTCTCCGCCAGGACGCGGCGCATGTCGCGGACGGCGCGGACCGTCCCGCCGAGCGTCCCGGTGACCTTCGAGGAGCCGGTGCGGGGACGGTAGGCGACGTCGATCTCCCCGATCCGCCAGCCGGCGCGGGCGGCGCGCAGCACCATCTCCAGCGGGTAGCCGAACCGGCGGTCGGTCAGCCCGAGGTCCAGGAGCGCGTCGCGGCGGGCGGCGCGCATCGGGCCGAGGTCGTGCAGGCGGGTTCCGGCGCGCCGGTTCAGGGACCGGGCCAGGACGGCGTTGCCGAGCCGGGCGTGCGGCGGCCACGCGCCCCGCCCGGACGGCCGCCGCCGCCCCAGCACCAGCCCCGGCACCGGATCGGGCGCCGGACCCGGTCCCGGTTCCGGCGGGTCGGCGGTGTGGAGGGCGTCGAGCGCGGCGGCCAGGCGGGGCAGCTCGGCCGGGTCCAGGGACGCGTCGGCGTCCATGACGCACACCACGTCGGTGCGGGCGGCGAGCAGGCCCTGGTGGCAGGCGGCGCCGAAGCCGCGGTCGGGCGCGTCGACGACGCGCGCGCCGTGGTCGGCGGCGACGCGCGCGGAGCCGTCGGTGGAGGCGTTGTCGACCACCAGCGGGCGGAACCCGCGGGGCATCCGGGACAGCACCCAGGGCAGCGCCTCGGCCTCGTTGAGGCACGGGAGAACCACATCGATCACACCCCGAACGCTACTCTCGGTGACGGCCGGGCGACCCTTACGAACTGGTGACGCGCCGCCGGGCGAACTCCTCCATCCCGTCGGCGAACGCCACCGCGGCGGAGAACCCCAGCTCGCGGCGGGCCCGGTCGGGGCGGGCGACGATGTGGCGGACGTCGCCGAGCCGGTGACCGCCGGTGACGCGCGGCGCGGGCCCGCCGAACGCGTCCGACAGCGCGGCGGCCATCTCGCCGACGGTGCGGGGCTCGCCGCTGGCGATGTTGTAGGCGCGCAGCCCGCCGGGGCCGAGCCGGGGGGTGTCCCCGGGGCCGGGCGGCGCCGGGCCCGCGGCGGCGGCGTGTTCCAGGGCCAGCACGTTGGCGCGGGCGACGTCGCGGACGTGGACGAAGTCGCGGCGCTGCCCGCCGTCCTCGAACACCAGCGGCGCCTGCCCGTCCTCCAGCCGGGACCGGAAGATCGCCGCGACGCCCGCGTAGGGGGTGTCGCGCGGCATCCGCGGCCCGTACACGTTGTGGTAGCGCAGCGCGGCGACCGTCCCGCCGGTCGCGCGCGCCCACGACGCGGCCAGGTGCTCCTGGGCGAGTTTGGTGTCGGCGTAGACGTTGCGGGGGTCGGGCGGAGCGTCCTCGGCGACGGCGGCGGGGTCCAGGGGCCGCCCGCAGCCGGGGCAGGCGGGCTCGAACCGCCCTGCGCGCAGCGCCTCCTCCGGACGCGGCCCGGGCCGGACGCCGCCGTGCCGCGCGCAGGTGTAGGCGCCCTCCCCGTACACCACCATCGAGGACGCCAGCACCAGCACCCCCACGCCGGCGCGGGCCATCTCGGCCAGCAGCACGGCGGTGCCCTGGACGTTGGCGGAGGTGTAGTCGGGCAGGTCGGACACGTCGACGCCGAGGCCGACCTTGGCGGCCTGGTGGCAGACGGCGTCCACGCCGTCCAGGCGGCGCGCGACGGCGGCGGCGTCGCGGACGTCGCCGGGCGGGCCGCCGCCGGCGCCGGGCCGCAGGTCCAGGCCGCGGACGCGGTGGCCCGCGGCGGCGAGGGCCTCGGCGATGTGCGAGCCGATGAAGCCGGCCGACCCGGTGAGCAGTACGTTCATGCCGTCGAACGTAGGACGCGCCGCGCCCCGGCACCCGCGCGGCGGCGCCCGTCAAGGCGGCTTGTTCGAACCTTGTAAGAACTTCGGCGAAGACCGCTACCGCCCGGCGGCGTCCCGTCCCAGCAGCGGGGCGAGGAGGCCGGCGGCCTTGTCGGCGTCGGCCTCGGTGGTGGTGAGGTGGAACGAGCAGCGCAGCCGTCCCGCCCGCACCGAGGCGATCACCCCGCCGGCGCGGAGCGTCTCGGCGGCGCCGGCCGGGACCGCGACCGGCACGATCGCCGACTCGGCGCCCGGCGCGGCGGGCGGCAGGCCCAGCGCGGCGCGGAACCGGGCCGCCAGCGCCACGTCGTGGTCGTGGATCGCCTGGACGCCGACGCGTTCGAGGAGCTCCAGCGCGGGAGCGTGCCCGGCCCAGCACTGCCACGCCGGGGACAGGTCCAGGCGCCGCGCGTCCGCCGCGAGCCGCAGCGGCAGCCCGTACACCGAGTCCCACACCTCGGCGCCGGCGTACCAGCCGGCGCCGATCGCGGGCAGCGCGTCCAGCGCCTCGGGGGTGCCGGTGAGGAAGCAGGTGCCGCGGGGGCCGAGGAGCCATTTGTAGCCGCCGCACACCAGCCAGTCGACGCGGTCGGCGGGCAGCGGGAGCCACCCGGCGGCCTGGGTGGCGTCCAGCAGGATCCGGGCGCCGTGCGCGCGGGCGGCGGCGATCAGGTCGTCCATCGGGGCGATGCGCCCGTCGGCGGACTGCACGGCCGACACCGCGACCAGGTCGTCGCCGGGCCGGACCTCCTCGGCGATCCGCTCCAGCGGGACCGACCGGACGGTCAGCCCGTCGCGGGCGGCGAACGGCCACAGCAGCGAGGTGAAGTCCCCGTCGGCGACCAGGACGGTAGCGCCGGCGGGCAGCGCCGCGGCGACGAGCCCGACGAAATAGGACACCTGCGGCCCGCACGCGACCCGCGCGGCGGGCACGCCGAGCAGGCGCGCGAACGCCTCCCGGGACCGGGTCACCGCCTCGTCCAGCGCCCCGGCCGCCAGCAGCCCGGCGGCGCGGTCCCGCTCGGCGGCGAGCATCGCCTCGTGCGCGGCGCGCGGCGGCAGCCCGTAGGTGGCGGTGTTGAGGTAGGCGACCCCGGCGCCGAACTCGCGCTGCGCGTCCTGGACGGAAAGGCTCATGCACCGATCGTCGTCCACCACGCGCCATAGCACAAAGTACGGTTCTCTTGGCCACCCATAAACGGCGTTGATAGTTTGCGGGGATGCTGGACCTGCACCGCGGCCGGATCCTGCGGGAGGTGGCGCGGCTCGGCTCGATGACCGCCGCCGCGCGCCACCTGGCCTACACCCAGCCCGCGGTGTCGCACCACATCGCGCGGCTGGAGGCGGAGGTCGGCACGCCGCTGGTGGTGCGGCACGGCCGCGGCGTGCGGCTGACCGAGGCGGGCCGGGTGCTGGTCGAGCACGTCGAGGACGTCCTGGCCCGGATGGACGACGCCGAGGAGCGGATCGCCGCGATCGCGGGGCTGCGCGCCGGGCGGGTCCGGGTCGCGGCGTTCCCGACCGCGGCCGGCGGCCTGCTGCCCGACGCGCTGGCCCGGCTGCGGGCCCGCGCGCCGGGAGTGTCGGTGACGCTGGTGGACGCCGAGCCGCCGGAGGCCCTGGCGCTGCTGCGCGCGGGCGACACCGACGTCGCGGTCGTGTTCCGGCACGCGCACCTGCCGCCCGACACCGACGCGCGCCTGCGCGAGGTGCAGCTGCGCGACGACCCGCTGCGCCTGCTCGTCCCGGCCGCGCACCCGCTCGCGGAGGCGCCGCGGCCGCGGCTGGCCGACCTTTCGGGCCAGACGTGGGCGTCGGGCTGCGCGCGGTGCCGCGACCACCTGCGGTGGGCGTGCGGGCAGGCGGGTTTCGTGCCCGACATCGCCTACACCACCGAGGACCACGTCGCGATCCAGCGCCTGGTCGCACGGGGGCTGGCGGTGACCACGCTCCCGGCGCTGGCGCTCGGCCTGCACACCGAGCCGGGCGTCGCCGCGCTCGACGTGCGCGGCCCGGGCCGCCGCAGGATCACCGCGCTGGTCCCTGCCGGCCCGCGCCCACCCGCGGTCACAGCCCTACTGGACGAACTCACCACGGTCGCCGCCACCAACCCCACCCCGTCGCGCCCACCCGCCAGCCCGGACACCGGCCAGCCGACACCACAGGCCAGTGC
>NZ_SMKT01000257.1 GCF_004348735.1 Actinomadura sp. KC06 | reverse complement strand
GGTGTGCGACGGTCCGGGGCGGGGCGGGGCCCGCGCCCCGGGCCGTCGCGTCACCGCGGCCTACCCCGCGCCGGGAAGCGCGGCACCGGAAGTGAACTTGTTCAGGACGTTCTCGGTGATCCGCGTCAGATCGTTGTTGTAGTCGTTGTGGAAGAACTGGCCGCTCCACACCATCGACGAGGCCGAGAACACCGCCCCGCCCTTCGGGTAGTGGATCAGCGTCACGTCGCCGCGGACCATCGGGTTGGTGTTTCCGCCCTCGAACAGCGACGAGGTGTTGATCTCCTCGACGACGTGCATGTACTGCTCGCCGAACCGCTGGGACGTGCCGAGCACGATCGCGTTGGCCGGGGTGCCGAGCGAGTAGTCGACGCGGTCGACCTCCTCGCCCATCGGCCCGCCCGGGCTCTGCAGGCTCGGCAGGCCCTCACCGATGCCGTCCTTCTTCGACACGCCGTCGAACACCCAGGCTCCGGCCTCGGAATAGCTCGCCTCTGAGCGGTCGAACGGCTTGTTGTACTGCGCCGAGCCCGTCGGATTGCCGAACCCTTGAGCGGAGAAACCGACGCCGAGCAGTTCCTGCGGGGGCGTTCCGCGGAAGCGCCACAGTCCGCCGTACTCGCCGTCGGTGCTGTGGTAGTACTCGCCGGGGGCGGCCTGCCACGCCTCGGTGCCGTCATGGCGCCGCAGCTCGGTGTAGGTCCTGGACTTGTCGAGCGCGGTCACCCAGTAGAAGCCGTTGCCTCCCAGGTACATCAGCCGTCCGCCGTCGTTGAGCCAGCCCTTGATCGACTCGAACTCGGTGGTGGAGATGTACTCGGGGTGGGTGCCGGTGATCACCGTCTGGTAGCCGTCGAGGATCTTCCTGCCCTCGCGGTCCACGTCGTGGTCGGTGATGTAGTCGACGTTGTACTTCTTCGTCTCCAGCCAGTCGAAGATGTGCGTGTCCGCCTCGAACGCCCACGGGCGGCCCTCGCCCTTCGGGCCGGTCGTGAGCGACCGCAGGTTCTGGATCGGGCGCCGCTGGCTGGAGTAGACGTACCCGCTGCCGTCGGCGTGGTCGGAGTACTGGCTCATGGTGCCGCCGGTCTGGCCGTAGGCCAGGTACGTCAGCGTCGGCACCAGCATCGCGATCTTCGACGTCCGCTTCTTCGGCCGGACGACGAACGTGGCGTGATAGACCTTCCCGTCCGCCTCCAGCCGGGCGGCGTAGACCCCGCTGCGGGCGTTCTCCGGCACCTTCCAGGTGAACGTGGGCTTCCACGCGGCGTCGCCCAGGTCGTCCTCGTGGAAGTGCATCGCCCCCCACTGCTTGGGGTCCTGGTTGTAGTTCATCGTCTTGCGGTCCCAGGAGTGGCTGGTCATCGCCCTCACCGGAAGGTTCACCGCGCGTCCGTCCAGGCCCCGCGAGCCGGTGCTCGCCACCTTGTCGCCGGACATGTGCTTGGAGAAGTCCCACGCCGCGGACGGGCGCGACGCGGTCCTGCCCTTGGCGGCGGCGTCCAGCTCACGCTTGCCGAGCGCCCGGTCGTAGAGCGCGGGCGACTCGATCTTGCCGTTGTAGAAGCCGGCGGGGTGGTCGTCGCCCGAGCGGTTCCAGTAGGCGGCCATGAGCAGCGGGTCCGCGGAGTGCCGAAGATCCCCGCCGATCCGCTTGGTCACGGTCGCCCCGGAGTCGTCGGGAGCCGTCGAGACGGGCCGCTGTGTCACGGTGACCTGGCGCGTTCTCGCGTCGTAGGAGGCCGCGACGAAGTACCAGCCGGAGTTGTTGACGTGCTGCGGCCGGGGGTTCTTGTTGAAGTACATCTCCGGGCCGCCCATCGCGGGCGCCCAGGGCTTGAGCTTGACGCCGGTCGAGACGCTCTCCCCGCCGATTCGCAGGGCGGCCGCGCCGGTCTCGTCGATGAACAGGCCGTACCCGCGCTTGTCGGCCTCCGACCACTTGGTGACCAGGCCCTGCGCCCGCGGCGTGCCGACCGGCGTGCGCTTCAGCGCGGTCCTGTTGTAGGGCGACCCCGGGATCGTGGACGGGGCGACCCAGGCCGTGAGGGTGAATCCGTCGTCCGGCCTGAGCCGGTCGTCGTCGGGCACGGTGACGTACGAGCCCAGCGGGAGCCGCTGGTCCGCGCCGGGGTAGGTGCGGTTGACCGGGGCGTCGATCACCTGCTCCTTGACGCCGGGGCCCGCGGGGTCGGCGTCGCCGTGGCTGACCCTGACGATGGTGGACTTGAACGCCTTCGCCTTGGTACTGGCCATGATCTTGACCGATTCCCCGGGCTCGACGCTGAGCCGGTCGGGGTAGCCGCTGATGCCGAGGCGGTCCAGCTGCTCCTGCGGGGGCACCGGCTCGGTGGGAAGCGGCTCGTCGGGCACGTAGTTCACGGGCGACGCGTTGGCGCCCGGGGCGCCGGCCGCCTGCGACTGGGCCGGAAGGACAGCGGCCACCAGGATGCCCACTGCCAGCACGGCCGTTCCGGGTCTTGCTCTGGACTTTCTCATGGGGGACCTACCTCGGGATGGGGGTTGGTGCGTACGAGGCGCGGTTGGCGGGAGGTCGAGAAACATCCGTAATGGGACACAGGCATTGATCTATGGACAGAGAGTCTGTTACGTGACGAACAAACGAAAGATCGAGGTTTTGGGGCAGCGTCGAGTGGCCCTCTACGTGCGTTGAGCACACTTGCCGCGTGCGATGAACGGTCGAATCTCCACGGCGAACGGTAGGCAGGGGGTGCGTCTCACCCCTGAGCCTCGGTGGCAGGTCCCTCTCGCAGCGCTCAGCGCAGACAGGGGTGTGACGGCTTCGTCCGCGGCTCGACGGCAGACCTTGACCTCTAGCCCAGGGCCGACGTGGCAGCCCGATCTAACGGCTCAACCTACGGAAGAGAAGACAAGTCCCCGAGGGAGCGATGACGTCGGGCATGCGCGGCCCGATCGCTGTTGAGATCGCCCAGCATGAGCATGAGCACGAGCACGAGCACGAGCCGTGCCGCCTGCGGACGGCACGGCTCGGTTGCCGGATCAGCGGTAGCGGTAGATGGCCCCGTCGATCTCCTCGGGGTTCTCGATCAGGCCCACTCCCCACAGGGACCGGGTTCCGGGAATCAGCGCCAGCTCCCTGATGCGCGCGGGGCGGCCCGCCGCGTCGATCGTCGCCGTTCGCCAGGTGCCGTCCGCCGCCCGGTGCATCAGCGGCGTGGCCTCGGGCGTCGGACCGGAGGAGTCGTCCCAGCCGGTGATCCACAGCCCGCCGCGTCCATCGGAGGCGAGCCTGTTGGGGATCCATGTGCCGGGGATTTCCTGGCTTCGCCACGTCCTGCCGTCCCAGTGGGCCAGGACGGGCCGCTCCTCATGCTGTTCCGTCCCGTCCGACCGGTAGAGGTTCCCGGTCACCCACACGTCGTGGCGGGACGTCGCGAGGACGTCGCGCAAATGCACGCATTGGTACGGGCCGCCCTCGTCGGGCTGCGGGATGTCGGGCGGCAACGCGTCACCGACGGGCACCGAACGCCATCGCCTGCCGTCGTAGTGCGCGACCGTGCGGTCGCCGCAGCCGGTCGACCGGGTGGCGCCCACGGCCCAGATGTCGCGCGCGGAGACGGCGCTGCCGCGTTCCAAGAGGAGATCACCGACATCGGCCTGGCGCCACCGGCTGCCGTCGAAATGCCAGGTCCCGACGCCGGCGCCGGCGCGTGAGTAGCCGAAGACCCAGACGTCGCGGCGGCCGGTGGTGATCACGTCGCTGGTCAGCCCCTCCTCCCACCGGTGGGACGACGTCCAGGCGCTCCCGTCCCAGCGCAGCGCGTACGAGGGACCCGCGTCACCGTGGTCGGCGATGGCCCACACGTTCTGGGCCGATGTCGTGCTGGCGGCGTCGATGTATCCGACGACCTCGTCAGGCAGGGCGACGTTGCGCCACGCGCCGTCCACCCAGCGCTTGGCGATCGGACGCATGGGCGGCGTGTCACCGATCACGCCCCCGAACACCCAGGCGTTGCGCTTGCTCGACGTGGCCACCGTCCCAAAGTCGTCCCAGCCGGGATTGGGGCCGGCCTCGACGACCCGCCATCCCGGATCGTCCGCCTGGGCGGGCACCGCCGCGAGCGTCGCCGCCAGCGCGGACGCCAGCAGCGCGGCCCCGCACGCCACGGCCCGTCTCGTTCTGATCATCACAGACTCGTCCCTCCTCATGGGGACTGGTGAAGGTCGCCCCGTCGTTTCATGACCTTCGTGATGAGGACGGGCGTCCGTGCCGAGGAGAGCACTGCGGCGACCACTGCCGGACACGACGTTTATCGGAGCTCACCTCCGGATCCGCCACGCGGTGACGGCAACGAGTGTCACAGGCGCCCGGCAAGCAGACCGCAGACCATAGGGCCGCGCTGGCCACCGGCCGACAATTGGATCGGCCGTGAGGTGGCTCTACCTTGCCCCGGTATGCCGGTTCGGGCGGCCATGGTCGAGCCAGGCGCGTTCCCATTGGCGAGTCAGTGCCGGGTAGATGACGAGGTAGCGGAACGGAAGGATGAAGGCCATGTAGAGCCGTCCGAACAGGCCGTTGGGTTTGACCAGTGCCGCCATACGCAGTTCGTATTCGCCGTCGTCGGTCGGCACCCAGCCCAGATGCATGATGTCGTGGACGGTCTTGTTGCCCAGTTCGCGGGCCGCCTCGTTGTCGAGCTGGTACACCTCGGAGAACGGGTCGCTGCAGGGGACGGCGTCATCGGCGGTCCGGGCGAGGTCGTGGGGGAGGCGGTCGCGCAGCGATTCGACCCGTCCGGCCAGGCCCGCCTGTGGGGTGTCCCAGCCGAGCAGGGCGCCGAGCTTCCAGCGCACGGCGAACAGGAATCGGACCGCGGCCGGGTCCTTTCGGGTGTCGTAAGCGGTCTTCAGCGCTTCGACCATCACGGGGAAGTCGTCGGGCCCGGCGCCGGGCGCGCGGAAGGACCAGACGTCCTCGATCCGGAAGTCGTGGGTGAACTCGTGGATCCGCCACGGTTGTGCGGTGTGGGCGGTTTTCGGCAGTCGCATCAGTCATTCCTTCCGAGCCGATGTGCCCTGTGGGCCGGGCCGGGGGTCGAGGCAAGGACGAAACCGTTAGTTCCGGAACCATTGGTTTCGATACCTCTGGTTCCGTATGATGCACCCATGTCCGCTCGAAGGCAAGCTCGCCACCAGGGGGGCCGCCCCCGAGACAGCCGCGTCGACGACGCCATCGCCTCCGCCGTCCAACAGCTGCTGACCGAGGTGGGATACACCCGGCTCACGATGGCCGAGGTGGCCACGCGAGCCGGCGTGGGCAAGGCGGCGATCTACCGGCGCCACGCCACCAAACAGGAGATGATCTTCGACGTCCTGCTGCCGGACCGCTTCCTGGCCGTCGCGCCCGACCGCGGATCGCTCCGCGCCGACCTCGCCGCCGTCCTCGCCGAGATCGCGGACGCCATGGCCTCGCCCCCGCCGGGGACGGTCCCCGGCCTGCTGGCCGACATCCATGCCGACCCCGCACTCCAGGACCGGTTCGACGAGAGATACCTGGGCGCCCAGCGCCAGACCCTCACGGAGATCCTGGACCGCGCGGCCGCGCGCGGCGAACTCACCACCCGCCCCGACCCGGCCACCCTCAACGCCCTGCTCGTCGGCCCCGTCTTCGCCTGGCTCTTCCTGCTGTCCGAATCCCCCGACCGGCTCCCCGCCCTGACCACCGCACTACTCGACGCGACACTCGCCCTCACCACCACCGGGGCCCCCAGTTGAGGGCGGCCCCTGTGACCTGACCCTAGATAAACGATCAAGAATGGTTGCACCCGCGCTACAAGCACAGCTCAGCGCCGACCACACGCCCGATCACGTCTTTTCCCTCACCCTCGAACCCGCCGAGTAGGCCTTGGCAGCGTCGCGAGGGGCCTCATTGAACGAGCTCGACCAATACGGCGTCGCGTACCTCTGCGGCGGGCCGTCCAGGGTCGTCCATGTCGCGGTGTTCACCCTGGACGAGCGGCGCGGCATCTCCAGACGGTTATCCACAGATCGGGCAGGGCGCGCTGGAGGGCGGCGAGCGGTAGAGACTTGACCTCGCACGGCTCGGCGGGCTGCCCCTCAACGGGTGACGACCCCTGCGGACACCCCCGAGCAGGTGTCTATCGGCGTCGGAGCGCTGCTGGGCGTCGTGGCGTTGATCATGGTCGCCGTTGCGGCCTACCGATTTCGTTCATCCACGGAAGGTCTGGGTGGGGAGGTGGATCGTGACGATGAGCCCGCCGGTGGGGCGGGGGGTGAGGTCGAGGGTTCCGTGATGGGCTCGGACGATGCTGTTCACGATGGCCAGTCCTAGGCCGACGCCCGCGTGCTGATCGGTGCGGGTGCGCTGGGTGCCGCGCTGGAAAGGCTCGATGAGGGTCGGTATCAGGTCCGGTGGGAGCAGGTGCCCGGTGTTCTCGACCTGAAGGACGCTCGTGTGCTGCAGCGACGCGGTGTGGATGGTGACGGTGCCGCCGGTGGGCAGGTTGTGGACGATGGCGTTCTGGACGAGGTTCGTCACCATCCGCAGCAGGAGTTCGGCGGAGCCGTGGGTCTGTGCCGGGTGGCCGGTGACGGTGAGGGTGATCTCGCGTTCTTCGGCGAAGGGGAGCAGCGTCTCGGCGGCCTGTTCGGCGAGCAGGGACAGGTCGACGGGCTCGCGGGTGAAGTTCTGGCGGTCGCTGCGGCTGAGCAATAGCAGCGCCTCGGTGAGGTGGATCGCCCGGCTGTTGACGGTGTAGAGGCGTTCGATGAGTTCGGTCCGGTCACGGGTGGGGTCGGTGCGGGCGACGTCCAGGAGTGTCTGGGAGATGGTCAGCGGGGTGCGCAGCTCGTGTGAGGCGTTGGCGGCGAAGCGCTGCTGTTCGGCGACGTGGGCCTCGAGTTGGCCGAGCATGGTGTCGAAGACGTCGGCGAGCTCGCGGAATTCGTCGTTCGGGCCCTTCATGTCGATCCGGTGTGAGAGGGATCCGGTGGCGGCCCGCCGTGCCGCATCGGTGATCTGGGTGAGGGGTGCGAGCATCCGGCCGGCGAGGATCCAGCCTCCCATCAGGCCGAACACCAGGAGGAAGCCCAGTGCCTGGGCCGCGCGGGGCACGAAGGCGCGCTGAAGGTCGGAGCGGTTGGGAACGAACGGCTGCGGCTCCAGCGGCCAGCCGTTCCCGCCGCCCCTGGGCCCGTTCACGATCGTCCCGTCGGGGACGTAGCGGAGCAGGAACATCCAGACCACGGCCAGCAGCAGAGCCCCCGCCAGCATGAGGAACCCGGCGTAACTGAGGGTGAGCTTCAACCGGGTACTAAGCCCCGGACGCCTAGTCATCAGCACCACCAGGGCCGCCCCTAGGGCCGCCACCAGTGCCGCCACCAGGGCCGGGGTCGAGGGCACTGCCAGTGCTGCTGCCAGGGGCGCCGCCAGGGCCGCTGCCGGGGCCGGGGTCGAGGGCGCTGCCGGTGCCGCTGCGGGGGGTGCCGCCTGGGCCGCCGCCTGGGCCGCTGCCTAGGCCGTTGCCGGGGGCGCTGCCAGGGCCGTTGCCAGCGCGGCTGCCTGGGCCGCTGCCAGGGGCGTTGCCGGGGCGGCTGCCAGGGGCGTTGCCAGCGCGGTTGCCGGGGGCGTTGCCAGTGCCGCTGCCAGTGCCGCTGCGGGGGGCGCCGCCGGGGCCGCCGCCTGGGCCGCTGCCGGCGCTGCCGTCTGGGCCGCGGCCAGGGCCGTTGCCAGCGCGGCTGCCGGGGGCGTTGCCTGGGCCGTTGCCGGGGGCGTTGCCGGGGCGGTTGCCGGGGGCGTTGCCGGGGCCGCTGCCAGTGCCGCCACCAGTGCCG
>NZ_SMKT01000256.1 GCF_004348735.1 Actinomadura sp. KC06 | reverse complement strand
GGTCGACGGGCGCGACGTCCAGCTGGCTCCAGTTGCGCAGCTGGTCGTCCAGCGGGATACCGCGGTGTTCGAGCGGGTTGAACGCCACCGGGCTCACCCTCCTTGTCGGTCTGATCGTCTCGGCGGATGCGCCCCTACCCCGGCAAAGCGATTCCGCACACCGATCTCCGACCGCGGACAAGATCTTTGCGGCGCCCGGGGCTCGGCGCGCTTAGCCGCCCGGACGCCGGGTAATGCACGCCGCGTCGCGATCCGCGGGACCGGCCCGGGGCCGGCCATGACGACCAGGAGGGCTCATGCAGACCACACCCACCGACGCCCGGACCACCGAGGACGTGATCGACCTGCTGCGCGCCCAGCACGGCCGGATCCGCGACCTGTTCGACCAGGTGATGAACTCCGACGGGCAGGCCCGCAAGGACTCCTTCCAGGAGCTCAGGCGGCTGCTGGCCGTCCACGAGACCGCCGAGGAGGAGATCATCCACCCGGTCGCACGGAAACTGCCGGGCGGCGAAGGGATCGTGGACGACCGGCTCGCCGAAGAGCGCGAGGCCAAAGAACTGCTGGCCGAACTGGACGGCATGAACACCGACGACCCGGGCTTTCTCAAGTCGATCGACAAACTGCGCATCGACGTCCTCACTCATGCCCGCGCCGAGGAACGCTACGAATTCGACCGGCTCAAAGACCAGTTCAGCCCCGCGCAACTGAAGGGCTTCGCCGCCGCCGTCCGCGCCGCCGAGGCCACCGCGCCCACTCACCCCCACCCCGGCACCGAATCCGCCACCAAGAACATGCTCGCGGGACCGATGGTCGCCATGGTGGACCGCGTCCGCGACATGATCCGCGACGCCCGCGACAAAGGTTGACGGACCAGGGCATGAAACGAGCGTCCCTGGCGGTGATGACGGTCCTGGCGGGTGTCGGCGCGGGCGTGGCCCGCCGACTGCTGGCTCGCTCCCGGCAGGCAGGTGCGAAGGAGGACCGGTGGCTTGTAGTCACGGTGAACTGTCCGCCCGAGCGTCTCAGCGAATTGCCCGAACCGCTCGCCTTGCTCGATGAAGTGGAGACGCGGGTCGCTGCCGCGCCCGGTGACCGTGGCACCGAGCTGGCCGCCCGGATCGCCTGGCCCAGATCTCCCGGAATCGTGGGGCGCCTGGCCGGTGCGGATTCCCGCCAGGCGGTGCGGACCGCGTTGCGGGACGCCAAGTCGCTGCTGGAGACGGGCGAGGTCCTCCGTCCGGACTCGCCGCCCACCACGCGGCCCACGACACGAGGGAAGATAGTCGAGTTTGTGACCCGCCGGGCGTCCGGCGAGGGGCGACTGTGAAGGCTCTGTGCTGGGACGGCGTCAACCGGCTGTCGGTGCGACAGGTCTCCGACCCGCGGATCGAGAACGACCAGGACATGATCGTCAAGGTGCTGTCCAGCACGACCTGTGGGTCGGACCTGCACCTGATCGGCGGCTATCTGCCCGCCATGCGCGCCGGCGACGTCATCGGCCACGAGTTTCTCGGGGAGGTCGTGGAGACCGGCCCTGGGGTGCGCGGGCGCAGGGTCGGCGAACGCGTCGTTGTGTGCTCGTTCATCGGCTGCGGTCGTTGCTGGTACTGCGCCAACGACCTGTGGTCGCTGTGCGACAACGCCAACACCAATCCCGGGATCGGGCAGCTGGCGTTCGGGTACGAGCCGGGTGCGGTGTTCGGCTACTCCCACGCCATGGGAGGCTTCAAGGGCGCGCATGCCGAGTACGTCCGAGTGCCGTTCGCCGACTACGGGGCCTTTCCCGTGCCGGACGAGGTGGACGATATCAGCGCCACCTTCGCCTCCGACGCGGCGCCGACCGGTTGGATGGGCGCCCATCTGAGCGGCGTGCGTCCGGGTGACGTGGTCGCCGTGTGGGGATGCGGCGCGGTCGGTCAGATGGCCGCCCGCGCGGCGATGCTGCTCGGCGCCGACCAGGTCATCTCCATCGACAGGATCCCCGAACGGCTCGCCATGACGCGCGAGCACATCGGATCGGAGACCATCGACTACACCACCACCGACGTCGGCGCCGAACTCCGCGAGCGTACCGGCGGCCGCGGACCGGACGTGTGCATTGAGGCGGTCGGCATGGAAGCGCACACCACCGGCCCACAGCAGTGGTATGACCAGGCCAAACATCAGCTCAGGTTGCAGACCGACCGGCCCTCGGCCGTCCGCGAGGCCATCTACGCCTGCCGCAAGGGCGGCTCGGTCTTCGTGCTGGGTGTCTTCGGCGGCGTGGTCGACAAGTTCCCGCTCGGCGCCCTGATGAACAAGGGCCTGACCCTGCGCGGGGCTCAGATGCACGGGCAGCGCTACATCCCAATGCTGCTGGACCGCATTGCCGCAGGGGAACTCAGCACCCGGCACCTGGCCACTCACGACATGGCCCTGGACCAGGCGCCGAAGGGCTATGACTTGTTCAAGCACAAGAAGGACGGTTGCGTCCGGGCGGTATTCCACCCCGCCTGACCGCCGCTAACACCGTTGGCCGTATCCGCGCCCATGCCGCTAGTCCGATGACGGCTAGACGCCCTGCAGGGCTTCGCCCGGCGAATACATGGCGGACAGATTCCTCAATATTTAGGAAACCGATCTCCTTGTATGTCGGCGCGTAAATGATCTGGCTGGGAGGTTGGCTGCTCGACCCCCGGCGCCCATGACCCGAGAGCCCAGCGAAAAACGTGGTTGACACCCTGCTCAGACCATCAGTGCCAAGGCGTGACGCGGCCGTCCGACTTGGCGGGCTTCTGGCTGTGGCAGCCCACGTGTTCAAAGCTGAGTTCTGGTCTGTGCCGCATTGATGCGCCGCACGTTTGGAAGCGAACGCTGGGGTAGGGGTAGCACCTGCTGTTCAGCGTGGAAGACGTTGTCGCCGCTCGTCGGTGGTGGCTTCGGGGCTGGCCAAAAGGCGAGTGTGATTCCAGACCAGGTAGCGCTCGGGGCGAAAGTGATGCCGATGGAATTGTCGGATTATGAGCGAACGGTGCTGCGGCAGCTTGGCTCTGACCTCGATCGGCAGGATCCGCGGTTGGCGAGGCAGCTCACAGAGTTCACCCCGCTGAAAGGGGATGCCATTGCTTCGTGCCGGCCGCCCCGGGTGGCGGTGGCAGTGGCGGCGGTGATGCTGGCGGCGGTGAGCTTCATGGTGGTGGCGGCGACAACCCTGATGCAGGCGCCCTGTCCGGCTGCGGACGGACAGACCGCCGCAGCCACCGGGTCGCCTTCCCCAACACACCATGTGAGTTCTCCGGCCGATCAGCGGACCTCGTCATCTCAGGGCGCGGCACGAGACAGCGGGACGCGGTCAACGGCAGGTGAACATGCCCCGTCCTCCTCGCCGAGCAGATGTTGAAGCAGGGCGCTTTCCGTACGCGACAAATCGCATGAGGAGTGTGTTGGTGACAGATACGCAGCGGTCGGCCACCGAGCCGTCGACCTCACTGACCGCCCCGGTACGGGCGCCCAAGGGCAAAGTGGCGGTCGAGTGGCTGACCACCACCGACCACAAGAAGGTCGGCTACCTCTACCTGATCGCCTCGTTCGGGTTCTTCTCCCTGGCGGGGCTGCTGGCGATGCTCGTCCGTGCGGAACTGGCCGAGCCGGGACTGCAGGTGGTGAGCAGCTACGAGTACAACCAACTGTTCACCATGCACGGCACAATTATGATGTTCTTCTTCGCCACCCCGCTGTTCGCGGGGTTCGCCAACGTGATCATGCCATTGCAGATCGGCGCCCCCGACGTGGCCTTCCCACGGTTGAACGCGCTGAGCTTCTGGTTGTTCTTCTTCGGCGCCTTGATCACCATTTCCGGCTTTCTGACCAGTGAAGGCGCAGCCAGCTTCGGCTGGACCGGCTATCCGCCGCTGTCCGATGAGACCCGCTCCCCGGAAACGGGCGGGGACCTGTGGACGGCGGGCTTGATCATGTCCGGGTTCGGCACGATCCTGGGCGCGGTCAACTTCCTCACCACCATCATCGGCATGCGCGCCCCCGGCATGACCATGTTCCGGATGCCGATCTTCACCTGGAACGTGCTGTTCACCTCGATCCTGGTGCTGATGGCCTTTCCCGTGCTGGCCGCCGCCCTCGCGGCGCTGTGGGCCGACCGCAACCTCGGCGCCCACATCTACGACCCCGCCAACGGCGGACCGCTGCTGTGGCAGCACCTGTTCTGGTTCTTCGGCCACCCCGAGGTCTACATCGTGGCGCTGCCATTCTTCGGCATCGTCACCGAGGTCATCCCCGTCTTCAGCCGCAAACCCCTGTTCGGCTACATCGGCATGATCTTCGCCAGCATCACCATCACCGGGCTGTCGATGACGGTCTGGGCCCACCACATGTTCGCCACCGGCCGCGTGCTGTTGCCGTTCTTCTCCTTCCTGTCCTTCCTGATCGCCGTGCCCACCGGCATCAAGTTCTTCAACTGGGTCGGCACCATGTGGCGCGGGCAGATCGTCCTGCAGGCCCCGATGCTGTGGGCGCTCGGGTTCATGGTCACCTTCCTGTTCGGCGGCCTCACCGGCGTGATCCTGGCCTCGCCGCCCCTGGACTTCCATGTACACGACTCCTACTTCGTCGTCGCGCATTTCCACTACGTGCTGTTCGGCACCGTGGTCTTCGCGATGTTCGCCGGGTTCTCGTTCTGGTGGCCCAAGATGACCGGCAAGATGCTCGACGAACGGCTGTCCAAGATCCATTTCTGGATGCTGTTCATCGGCTTCCACACCACGTTCCTGGTGCAACACGTCCTCGGCGCCGAGGGCATGCCGCGCCGCTACGCCGACTACCCCGACGAGTTCTCCACCCTCAACCTCGTCTCCTCAGCCGGCGCCGCGCTCCTGGGACTGTCGACCTTCCCATTCCTGTGGAACGTCTGGCGCACCGCCCGCAAAGGCCAGGACGTGCACGTCGACGACCCCTGGGGTTACGGCAACTCCCTGGAATGGGCCACCTCCTGCCCGCCACCACGCCACAACTTCGACTCCATCCCCAGCATCCGCTCCGAACGGCCCGCGTTCGACCTGCACCATCCCCACATCGGCGCCCACCGTGACCAGCGACGCGACCAGGCAAACGCTTCAACCGGCGACCAAGGAGAGCGCGACACAGCGCCAGACGCCGCCAACGAGCGGCCCAAGAGCCAGGACGAACCATGACCGAAGGCCCCGGACACCTTGCCCGGCGCCGACGTCGTCGACCTCCTGCCGCGCCAGCACCGCCCTGGGCCTGAACATTGCGTCACCCAGCCCTTGGACCCCGGGGCCCGGATCGGCCAAGCCAAAGCAGGACCTGAGGTGGACTCCCTCATGGCGTGGGCTGAGCAGTCGGGGAAGCGCTCGATCATCAAGATCCGGTGATGTCGCGGGCGAGACAGCATGATCGGGCGGCCACGCTGGTCGCTGGACACGGGGGATTACGGCCGAGTGTTTCGATATCGGGCACAGGCGGGTGTTGCCGTGGGCGCGTCATCCTGAGGCGGCAGCGTTGCTGGTGGCGATGGCCGATCCGGGATCGCGGGTTGGATGTGATCGTGGTGGGGGAGTACGAGCGGGCGTTCTACCGCAATCAGTTCGCTCTGATGGCGCCGCCGTTCGAGCGTTACGGCGTGCAACTGTGGATGCCCGAGACCGCCGGCCCCGTTGATTTCACCGCCGAGACCCACGAACAACTCATGTTCAATCTCGGTATCCAGTCCAAGCGGGAGATCACTCGGACCAGGATCCGGGTCTCTACGGCGATGGCCGCGTAGTCTCGCGAACAGGGCCGGTACTTGGGCGGCCGCCCTCCGTATGGATACCGATTGGTGGACGTCGGCCCGCACCCGAATCGGGCGCATGCCGCGTGGGGGGCGGGCCCGCCGAGTTGGAGCCCGACCCACAGCCCGCGCCGATCGTGGAATGGATCTTCGCCCAGCGGCTTGCCGGTCACGGCATGGCGCGTATCACCCGGGCGCTCAAGATATCCACATTCCTTCCTTGCCCGTCAGCGGCCGATCCGCGGCGCAACGCTCACCGATCCAAGCAGGGGTGGACGTTGACCACCGGCCGGACGATCCTGGCCAACCCCCGCTACACCGGCCGGTAGGTGCGGAACCGCCAACCGAACGAGCATGATCTGATCGATCCGTCCAACACCGGGCTGGGGCACCGGCAGGTGCAGCGGTGGAGTCTGCCCGCCGGCTGGATCATCTCCGCCCGTCCCGCCCACCCGGCCCTGGTCAGCGAAGCCGACTTCATCACGGTCCGGGGCATCCACGCCGTAAGCGGCTGCGCGTCATTCCACCGGTAAGTGTGCTGCAATCCCGAAGTGGCCATGGTCCCCTGAGAATGGGACCCCAAGAGCGATGTGGATATCCAGCGAAGTGCGTGGGGGGCGGGCGGTGGCCAACCGCACGCCGATCGAACGAGCTCGGCCCCTCAACCACTGGAGCCGTGTGCGTGCTGGACGCTGCGCGGGAGAAGGTCAGAATCGACGTGGCGCGATGGGGAACAGCCCTTCCATGGCGCTGGACATGATCACGACGCTGGATCAGCTCGCGGAGCTGTTGGACCGCCGGCCGTGCCTGTTCGTGCGCTGGTCGGCCGACCCGGAGGCTGACCAGTCTCGTCCGCATAGTGCCGATGGTTTGACCGGTGCCGAGTTGCCGGGGTTGTCCGCCAACCCGCTCGCCGTGGAGCCGTGGTGGGGGTCGCGGTCGACGGTCCTTTGGGTGGCGCGGCGTCTGCACGACTACTCACACCTGAAAAGGGCCCGCGCTCACGGCGCGCGGCCCTGGGTGCTTGAGGGCGAGGAGGTGGGCCGCGGCCCCGACAACGAGCCTCTCGTGGCCCGTCCCGTCGCCGTCGCCCTCATCGACAAGCAGGTCCTCGACCAGGCCGAGAGTTTGCTGAAGCACGACGCGAACGGCGAGTGGGGGCCGCTCGGCCGCGAAGGAGGTTGACCAGCGGGATGCGTCGGGTCATCGCCTCAAGAAATGAAGGTCTCACCGGCGCATCAAAGTCAGTCCGGCCGTGGCCGGTCGGGCGGACGATCCCTGCCCTGATCGACCGAGTTCGCATCCGTCTGGTGCCGTCCAGCAGGTGATTGCGCCGTGCTGCTGCGCCTGCTTGCAGACGTCGTCCTTTGGACGCCGGATTGTCCATCCCGGCCGAGGACTTCTGCACCTCGATGAACGACGGGTGTCCGCCATGATCCCCTGAGTAGCGCTGCGTCCCTCCGGCGGGACCCCTGGGTCGCCGACGAATCTGTGTCTTCGGGAGGCGAGTGGGACTCGCACGCTCGGGTATCAGGCGCCGTGCCGGGTGATCACCGCAGGCCATTACCCGCCAGGGTTGCGGGGCGGCAGCGGTGTTCTCCCGGCAAGTGCACGCGACAAAAGGAGAGGCCTCATGGGAGACGAGAAGCGCGATGTGATCGAGGTTCTCAAGCACGATCACCGGGAAGTCGAGGAGATGTTCGACGACCTGGCGGCCACGACGGATGCGGACGAGCGGCGCCGAATCACCGATGATGTCACCATCGAACTGGTCCGGCACTCCATCGCTGAGGAAATCTACCTGTATCCCGCAGTCCGCGAAATCGTGCCGGACGGCGATCAGATCGCCGACAGGGAGATCGGCGAGCACGCCGAAGTGGAGCGGATTCTCAAGGAACTCGAACGGCTCGACGCCGCACACGAAAGCTTCAATACCCTGGTCAACCGGCTCATCGAGAACGTATCCGCCCACGTCGAGGACGAAGAGGGCAACCTGTTCCCCAAGCTCGCCGAGCACGCCGACGCCGACCAGCTGATGAAACTGGGTGACAAGGTCCAGTCCGCCAAACGGGTGGCGCC
>NZ_SMKT01000255.1 GCF_004348735.1 Actinomadura sp. KC06 | reverse complement strand
CGTCGACGGCGGGGATGCCGAGCGTCCGGGTTCGCCTGCACCGTCTTGCTCGCGAGGCGGCCGGGTCGTCGGGCTGGCTGGTGGTGCGGGAGCAGCTTTGAGGCTGTAGGAGATTTCGACACGACGGTTGCGCGCCCGCCCGGACGGGTCGTCGCTGCCGTCGGCGTGTGCTTCGGCGGCGATCGGTGCACGCTCTCCCTTGCCGCTGACCTCGAACCGGAAGCCGTGGGCGGCCAGTTCGCCGAGGACCTCTCGCGCGGCGCGAGCTCGTCGTACCGATAGCTGCTGGTTGTAGTCAGCGGGGCCGCGCGAATCGGTGTGGCCGACGATGACGATCGGACGCGCGGGGTCGGCCTTGGCTCGGATGGTGCGAGCCGTCTGAGCGAGGCCATCCCTGGCGGAGGCGGACAACTTCGCAGAGTTGAACGCGAATTGGACGACGATCTTGTGTGTTTGCGGTCGGCTTGCCTGCCACGGTGTGGTCTCACCAGCCATAGGCCCGACGCTGGTGGTGAGGTGGGCAGGTGGACTTCCGTGGCCGCCTACCGGACCACCGATGGTGGAGTCATCTGCTGTAGAGGACTGCGCGTACGGGGGCGCGGTCGCGGCGGTCACCTCCTGGGATATGGCGGGCAGGGTGCTTACCCTGCTCATCGCTGCGGTCGTTCCGATCACGGTCGCGCCCAAGGTCGTGATCAAGAGCGCGGCCAGTCGCTGGGGTCCGTCCAAACCCGGAATGTGTGGTGCGGATCGGCCGCGCAACCGGGCACCGACCTCAAGCAGCAGCAGCGTGATCCACAGCAGCCAAACGGCCCAGGCGACGTAGGTCAGGAAGCCGAGGAACAGCGTTCCATCGTCGCGCCGCGACAGCGCCGAGAAGATCTCCTCCCGACCGGGGATCCGGTCGGGAATCGGCGATCCGGCCAGCGTGACGAAGAGCCAGGGCAGACCCGCCGTGACCGCAGTCAGCACCAGGGCAGAGCCCAAGCCCCGCAGGACTCTGCCGATGCGGCGGCGCCACGGACGTGGCTGGTATTGGCGAACCATAGAGATGCGTGCGCTCTGTGTGACTCCTGTGTTTCCGCTGTGGAGTGGGTTGTCTCTCTAAGGAAATACCATTGTGTCGCGGGCGAACCATGCCTACAGTAGGCAATTGCGTCACTCTAGCAAGCTGCATTCCGTCAAGCTCTCCACGATCATGCTCCCGCACCAGAAAGGACCTCGGCACACCAGCACTGCTCACGTGTTGATCGGCAGTGTTGGCGCTCTCCTCGTGCTTCTTGCAGGCGGATGCAGCAACGGGGACCACGATGTGTCTCTGCCATCCACAGCGCCACCTGGCGCCCCGAGCGCATCAGCCTCGGCCGCCTCGGTGGAGGACGCGGTCAAGCAGAGCTACAGCCAGTACTGGACGGTGCTCCCGCAGGCCGAGCAAGCCGATAGCGAGTCCCGCCGACGGCAACTCCTTGCGCAGTACTCCACAGAACCGCAACTGGGCACCGCACTGCGCGGAATCGACGACCTGCATGCCAAGGATCTGACGTCCTCGGGGCATGTAGTCGTACACATTAAGAAGGTGCAGGTCACGGGGAATACAGCCACGGTCGAGGACTGTCAGGACGCCACAAAAGCACTGATCCTAAAGCGAAGTACTGGACGTGCCATAAGTCGCGGGGTCCCCAATGATCGTATCCGCGCAACTCTAACACGAGGATCTGATGGGCGATGGCGCATCAGTCGGTTCGGACCCCGTTCACGCTGCTGAAATATCTGACGGTAACCACAGTTGTTGCATCCGTAGCATCGATCACCCTGGGCCGTGCGGAAACGGTCTCGGCGGCACCGCCCAAAGACCCGATTCCGCCGAGACCCAGTAACTGGGGCTACGTCTACGGCGCTGAGCAGCCCGGCCAGACCGGACCCGGTCCCGGCGGCGGCCCCGGTGGAGGCAATGCGGGTGGCCCCTCCGGCGGTCGAGGCGGCGGTGCCTCTGGGCCAGCCCCGATTCACTATTGCCCCATTTGGCGGTCCGGCATGCTGCCCTGCGACCCGCCTTCGCTACCAGGGGCCCCGGAGCCTGACCCTCCGGCTGCCCCACAGGTCTCACCCGTGCAGCTGGCCCAGCAGGCGTGGCGTCGCCTACCGATCCCAGCGCCCGAGGTGGCGACGGCGCCGCCACGTGGGTCCGATGGCTTGGTCGGGTTGGCGGAGTGGTTCTGGGTCACCAACTGGCGCAGTCGCAATGATCGCGTTCAAGCGGGAGGCGTTTGGGCCGAGGTGACCGCTCGGCCCACCGGCCTGACCATCGATCCTGGCGCAGGGCACGCACCGCTGACATGTCCGGGACCAGGCACGGCCTATGACCGGAGCCGGCCCGCACAGTCTCAGCAATCGGATTGTTCCTACACCTATCAGCGTTCGTCGGCGGGTTTGCCGGGGTCGGCGTATCAGGTGACGGTGACCGTGACCTGGGGTGGGACGTGGGTCGGGTCCGGTGGGGCTGGCGGTGCGTTGCCCGCCCTGTCGCGGTCGGCGACGTTCCCGCTGCGGGTCGCCGAGGGCCAAGCGGTGACGGGAGGTTGATGATGGCGCGCAAGTCCCAGACCCCGTACGTCCAGGAGTTCGTCCCTACACCTAGTTCCGATGGCCAACAATCTCGCAACCGTGATCCGTTGCCTCCTCTTCCGCGGCAGCGGCGGCGGCGGATGGTCGTCATCGGATTGCTGCTGATGTTGACCGGGGCGCTGTCGGCCGCCTACTTGTACGCCGGGATCGGCGATCGCGCGCCGGTGGTGCTGGTCACCCGCGATGTGCCGGTCGGCTCCCCGATCACCGCTTCGGATGTGGCGACCACGCAGGTCGACGCCGACCAGAGCGTAGCCCTCGTTCCCGGGCGCCAGCTCCGGCAAGTTGTGGGGCGAGTGGCGGCCGTGGATCTGCGTAAGGGGACGCTTCTGGCGCCCTCGCAGGTGACCACGGCGTTGAGCCCGCGGCCGGGTCAGCAGGTGGTTCCGGTCGCGCTCAAGGCAAGCCAGCTTCCGGCCCGGGGCCTGGTGCCGGGTGATCAGGTGCTGGTGATCGCCACTCCCGGCCAGCAGGGACAGAGTCCGGCGAACGCCGCGGGCGGAGATCAGTTGACGCAGGATACGGCGGCGACCGTTGACCAGGTCAGTTCTCCCGATGCCGAAGGCAGTGTGCGGGTCGATCTGGTAGTCGAGGCCCGGGTGGGTCCGGCGATTGCCAAGCAGGCGTCCACCGGCCGGTTGGCGGTGGTGGTGACCTCGCGGGGGCCGCGATGAGCGTGATCGCCTTCACCAACCCCGGAGACGCCCCGGGCGCCACCACTACGACCTTCGCGATGGCATTGACCTGGCCGGGCCGGGTGATGCTGGCCGAGTGCTCCCCGGCCGGCGGGCAGATTCTGCGCGGCTACTTCCAATGCCAGGTCTCACCGGTGGGCGGGCTGTGGGATCTGGCGCTGGCCGCCGTGCACGGCCCGGAGGCCGCTGAGTCCGCGCTGTGGGAGCAGACGATCGCGTTGGACGAGGAAGGCCAGCGTCTGCTGCTTCCTGGCCTGGTTGACCCGTTCCTGGCCACGGAGCTCTCGGCGGCCACCTGGGAGAATCTGGCGGCGGCGTTCTCAGCGCTGCCGTTCAGCGTGCTCGCCGACACCGGGCCGATCAGCCCCGAACAACCCTTCGCGCTATTGCGCGCCGCCGAGCTGGTGGTCGTGGTGATGCGGCCGACGCTGGCTCAGATCGCCGCCGCTCGCCCGCGGGTGGCGCGGCTCCGTCAAGCCCTGGGCCCAACGGTGCCGCTCGGGTTGTGCCTGATCGGGGAGCGTCCCTATACCGTCCGCGACCTTCGCGCCGAGCTCGGCGAGTTCGCATTGACCGCCACGCTGCCGATCGACCCCAAGGCCGCCGACGTGCTGTCCCACGGCGGCGGCAGCGACCGGGCACGCCGCCGGATCGAGGTCAGCCCGCTGATGCGCGCCGCCCGCACCGCCGCGAACCACGCAGTGAAGGTGACGACCGCGCAGCGCCGGGCCTTGACCGCACCAATCTCGGCGGGAGAGGGATTGAGATGAGCCATCGTTCGCTCTGGCCCACGAGCGGGCCGACCAGCTGGCCCAACTCCCGCATCGGGCGGCAGACGACGGGCGGCATCGTGGATGGGCGCCCGGCCGGTTGGAGACCAAGCACCCTGCCTGCGGATCGGACGGGTGTCGAGGAGGCCGCCGTGCGCGGCGCGGTCGCCGACATCAACCGTGCCCTGGACGATCAGATCACCGCGGACACCACGCCCGAGCAGGCGCGGGAGCTGATCGCGGCCGAGGTCAGGGCGTGGATTGGCGACCAGGCCGGTTCGGGCCGCTACCGGCTCACCGCCGAGCTGGAGGCGAGGGTGGTCGGCGCGGTCTACAACGAGCGGTTCGGGCTAGGAGCGCTCCAGCCGCTCCTGGAGGACCCCGACATCGAGACGATCGATGTCAATAGCGCGCGCCAGGTGTGGATCAACTACGCCGATGGCCGCAAGGAACTGGGCGAGCCGGTCGCCGACTCCGATGCGCAGCTGGTCGAGCTGATCCGCCGCTGGGGCGCCTACCAGGGGCAGACCGCCCGCGACTTCTCCCCGGCCAAGCCCAAGCTGCGGTTGGCGCTGCCGGACGGGTCCCGGTTGACCGCGCTGATGACGGTGACGCCGTGGCCGTGCCTGTCGATCCGGCGGCACCGGATGCTGGACGTCGACCTGGACCAGCTCGTCGACAACGGCACCCTCGACCCGGGATTGCGGGAGTTCCTGCGCGCCGCGGTCCGGGCGCGTAAGGACATTGTGGTGACCGGCGGGATGGGCAGCGGCAAGACCACCTTCGCCCGCGCCCTGGCCGCCGACATCGACCGCGACGAACGCATCGTCACCGTCGAGAACGAGTACGAGCTGTTCCTGCACACCCTGCCGCACCGGCACACCGACATCGTGGCGATGGAGGCCCGCGAGCCCAACGCCGAAGGCGTCGGCGCCATCCCGGTCCGCCAGCTGGTCACTGATGCGCTGCGGCTGAACGCCAAAAGGATCATCGTCGGCGAGGTCCTCGGCGATGAGCTGGTGCCGATGCTGACCGCGATGAACACCGGCGGCGAGGGCTCGCTGTGCACCATCCACGCCGACTCGGCGGGCGAGGTGTTCTCCCGGATGCTGATCCTGGCCGACTCCGGCGGCCTGACCTACCCACCCGCCACGCTGTTCCGGTTGGCGGGCATGGCGGTGGACTTCGTCGTCCACCTCACCCACCAGGTCCACCACCAGCACGGCCGCCCGGTGAACCAGCGGTACGTTTCCGAAGTGCTGGAGGTGCTGCCACCCGGCGACACCGACGAACCCGCCACCAACCAGATCTACGCCCCAGGCCGGGATGGACGGGCGGTGCCGCACACCTTGCCGCAGTGCGCCGCCGAGCTGGAGGCGGCCGGGTTCGAGTTGTCCCATTTCCAGGTGGAGGCGAGGGCGAGGTGACCGGCAACGCTCTGTTCGCGGCGCTGGCCGGCGGCCTGGTGGCCACGGGTCTGGCTCTGATCGTGGCCGCCTGGACGCGCACAGACCTGCTGCCCGAACCGCCCGCCGGACGTCCGCAGCGGCGCCTGGTGCGGTGGCGATCGCGCCGGACGCTCCTGGACGCCGCGACAGCCGCAGCGGGAGCCGTTGCAGCGTGGGCGGCCACCGGCTGGCCGGTGGCCGCGTTCGCCGTCGCCGCCGCCGTCATCGCGTTGCCGCGCCTGCTGGGCGGTCGGGCGGCGCAGCGGCGCATCGCCCGCCTGGAGGCCATGGAAGCCTGGACGCGTCAGCTCGCCGACGTGCTCACCACCGGCACCGGTATCGAGGACGCGTTGCTGACCACGGCCACCGACCCACCCGGCCCAATCGCGGCTGAAGTGATGGCGCTGCGGCGGCGATTGGAATATCGGGTCGCCACCGAGGACGCGCTGCGCGCCTTCGCCGATGACCTGGCGCATCCGGTCGGTGACACCATCGCGGCCAGTCTGATCATTGCCTCCCAGGTTCGCGGGCGCGGCCTGCACCAGGTGCTGACCGCACTGGCCGGCACCGTGGCCAAGGACGTGGCGATGCAGCGCGAGATCGACGCCGAACGCGCCACTCACCGCACCACCGCCGTCTGGGTCGTGGTCGCGCTCGCCGCGTTCGTCGGCTTCGCCGTGCTCAACCGCACCTATGTGGCGCCGTTCGGCACCGCGACCGGGCAGCTGATGCTCATCGTGGTCGTCGCGCTGTACGCCGGAACCGTCCTGTGGCTGCACCGGCTGGCGTCCCCTTCCCCCGGACACCGATTCCTGCCCGAACGGAGGAAGCGCCGATGACGATCACGCTCGTGCTCATGGCCGGTGGCCTGGTCGGGCTGGGACTGTTCCTGTGCGTGCGCGAACTGTTCCCCGCCCCACCGCAACTGGCCGCCGCCCTGGACCGCTTCGCCCCACCCACACGGCGTCCCGCAGCCGACCTGGTACCCGACGGCCGGGCGGCACCGGTCGGCCGGTGGCTGGCCGCGCACGTCGCCGGGACCGCCTTGGACGTGCGAATCCCCCGCCGCGACCTGGGGCTGATCGGCAAGTCGGTGGAGGAGTACCTGGTCCAGAAGCTCGCCATGACCGGGTTCGGGCTGGCCGTGCCCACCATGCTGTGGAGTCTGCTGATGCCGCCGGTGCCGTGGCTGGTCAGCACCGGCTCCACCCTCGCCTACACCGCCATCATGTTCGCCGCCCCCGACATCGCCTTGCGGAGCCAAGCCAAAGAAGCCCGCGAGGAGTTCACGGTCGCGCTGATCGCTTACCTCGACCTGATCAAGATGGCCCGCGCCGGCGGAGCTGGCCCCGGCGAGGCGCTGGAAGCCCCGGCGCGAGTGTGCCGAGGGTGGGCGTTCCAGCGGATCGCCGCCACCCTGGACCCGGCGGCTCGTGGAACCCGCGACCCGTGGGACGAACTCGCGCGCCTGGCCGACCGGATCGGTGTCCGCGAACTCGCCGACACCGCCGCGATCGCCCGCCGCGCCGGCACCCAGGGCGCCGCGATCCTCGACAGCCTTACCGCCAAGGCCGCCTCCCTGCGCGAGCAGCAGCTCGCCGCCGCGCTCGCCCGCGCCAAGTCCCGCACCGAGACCATGACGCTGCCCGTCGCGCTGTCGGTGCTGGGCTATCTGATCCTGCTCGGATACCCCGCCTACGCCCGCATCACCGGCGCCTAACACCCACCAAATGAAGGAGGTCCTTCCGCTATGAAGCGTCCGCAGCTCCCACCGGACCTGGCCTACCTGCGGGCCCTGCTCGACAGGTGGCGCGGCCAAGCCCGGGACCGCGGCAGCATCACCCTGGAATGGATGGTGATCATCGGCATCCTGTTCGCCGCCGCCGTCTGGGCCGCCACCAAGATCGTGTCCGCGATCCACTCCCACGCCAACCAAATCAGATAAGGCCGCCGCGGTGACCAACCAGCACCTGGCCAATGATCGGGGCAGCATCACCTTGGAGACCGTGATCGCCGTTCCGGTCGCGCTGCTGGCGGTCATGCTGATCATCAACGCCGCGCTGTGGTACCACGCCCGCAATACCGCCCTGGCCGCCGCCCAAGAAGGCGTCCGCACCGCACGGGCCTACGGCGCCAACCCGGCCCAGGCCGACGCGACCGCCCTGGCGTTCGCACGCAGCAACGGTGAGGGGTTTCTGCAGTCTCCAAGCGTGGACACCAGCGGCAGCACCACCACCACGATTGTGGTTCGCGTGCGTGGAACCGCCGTCTCGCTGGTTCCCGGCCTGCATCTGGAGGTCAACCAGGTTGCGCGCGGGCCGGTCGAACGCTTCACGACACCGTCCGGAAACGGCGTCGGCGGAGGCCGATGATGCCCTCCCACCC
>NZ_SMKT01000254.1 GCF_004348735.1 Actinomadura sp. KC06 | reverse complement strand
GGGCGGGTCAGTACGGGCGGACCTGGACGGTGCCCTCGTCTGTCACGCGGGTCTCGAAGGCGGGCTGGCGGGCCGTGGCGGGGCCGTGCACGACCGAGCCGTCCTGGACGCGGAACGTGCTGCCGTGCCAGGGGCAGATGACACAGGTGTCGGCGTTGTCGTCGGTGACGATGCGGCCCTGGTGGAGCGGCCCGGCGAGATGGCTGCAGCGGTCGGCGAGGACGTGGATGTCGTCGCCCGTGCGCAGGACGAACAGGCCGATGTACCCGAGACGGCGGTGGACGGGCCAGCCGTCCGGGAGCTCCTCGGCGGCGCAGAGGTCGTGCCAGCCGAGGGGGACGAGGTGTCCGACCTGGTCGGCGTGGCTGGCGCCCGCGGCCTGCCGGAACGCCAGGTGCCCGCCGAGGTAGCTCCCGGCGAACAGGGCGGTGAGCCCGGCGAAGCCGAAGGCGCGTCCGGCGGCGTCCCGTCCCTGGCAGCGGGCCGCGAGGGACAGGGAGTACAGCGTGCTCGCCGTCGCCATCCCCGCCGCGTGGACGAGCCCGACGCGCTGCTGCTCGCGATGCAGCGCGGACCAGTCGGCGATGCCGGTGAGGACGGCCGGGACGGCGCTCGCGAGCCCGGCCGCCACGAGCGTCTGGGACGCGCGGCGCCCGCCGGGCATCAGGTCGAGGACGGCCGCGGACACCCAGAACCCGATGGGCGCGTCCGTGAGCGGCGGATGGGCGGGGTGCCCGAACGGGACGCCGTGCAGGGCGTCCTTGACGGGGCCGGGCGGCAGCGTCCGCCGGACGGCCGTGGACAGGGCGCGGATGACGCGGTCGAGGACCCGGGCCTGCTCCAGCCCTTCGGTGGCGTCGGCGAGCCGCGCCGACCCCTGGGGCCGGGACATGCGCCGGAATATGTTCGCCCTGCGATTCATGCCCCTCCTCCGCGGCTCTGCTGGACCCCTGTCGCGACACTAGTCTTCCGCGTTCACCTGCGGCCAGTCATACGTACCTGTAGCCGGAGGGGCCTAAACCACGGGGTCAATGCGCCCGCGCCCCGCGGAGGGCGATGGGGTCAGCGTGGCCGCGCACGGGCGGAGGGCGATGGGAAGCGGCCGGGCGATGCAGGCCGCCCGGCCGCTTCATGGGGCGTGGTCAGCCGGAACACGCCCCGGGGAGGGACGGCGTCGAGGTAAGGCCGTCCCCTCGGGTTGGTCAGGAACCGTTCACGCCGAGGCCCCTGGCGACGCGGTCGCCGAGGTCCTTGTGGACGTTGCGCCAGTACTCGACGACGCGCGGCTTCATGTCGCCGGTCACCTCGGGCGCGTTCGCGTGGATCAGGATGTTGTGGACCATGTGGTCGCGGTCGACGTCCGAGAGGACCTTCTCCCACAGGGCGCGGGCCTGGCCGTAGTCGTCGTCCTCGCGGTGCAGCGTGTAGGCGCTGCGGACGATCTCGCCCGCGATCCCGTAGGTGTCGCCCGCCCACAGGGAGGGGTCGGCCACGGGCCCGCCCACGGAGTTCGGCGCGTACACCGGGTCGCCGGAGTTGTAGTACGCCATCCCGCCGTCCTTGTTGTAGGTGTGGACGGGAACCTTCGGGCGGTTGACCGGCAGCTGCAGGTAGTTCGGGCCGATCCGGTAGCGGTGGGTGTCCGGGTAGGAGAACAGCCGGCCCTGCAGCATCTTGTCCGGGGACGCGCCGATGCCGGGGACGAGGTTGGCGGGCTCGAACGCGGCCTGCTCGATCTCGGCGAAGTAGTTCTCCGGGTTCCGGTTCAGCGTCCACCGGCCGATGGTGATCGGCGGGTAGTCCGCATGCGGCCAGACCTTGGTGAGGTCGAACGGGTTGAACCGGTAGTCGGCGGCGTCCTCGAACGGCATGATCTGCACCTGCACCGTCCAGGACGGATGGTCGCCGCGCTTGATCGCCTCGTAGAGGTCGCGGATGTGGACGTCCGGGTCCTGCGCGTCGGCCTCTTCGGCGGTGAAGTTCTTGATCCCCTGGTCGGTCTTGAAGTGGTACTTGACCCAGAACTTGTCGCCGGCGGCGTTGTACCAGAGGAACGTGTGCGAGCCGTACCCGTTCATGTGCCGCCAGGACGCGGGCGTCCCGCGGTCGGTCATGAGGAGCGACACCTGGTGGGCGGACTCGGGCGAGAGCGTCCAGAAGTCCCATTGCATGTTGTTGTCGCGCAGGTGGTTGTCGGCGCGGCGCTTCTGCGAGTGGATGAAGTCGGAGAACTTCTGCGGGTCGCGGATGAAGAAGACCGGCGTGTTGTTGCCGACGAGGTCGTAGTTGCCCTCGTCGGTGTAGAACTTGATCGCGAAGCCGCGCGGGTCGCGTCCGGCGTCGGCGCTGCCGAGCTCCCCGGCGACGCTGCTGAACCGCACGAGCGACTCGGTGCGGGCGCCCTTCTGGAAGAGGCTCGCCCGCGTGTACTGGCTGACGTCCTCGGTGATCTCCAGGACGCCGTACGCTCCGCCGCCCTTGGCGTGGACGACCCGCTCCGGGACGCGCTCGCGGTTGAAGTGCGCCATCTTCTGGATCAGGTAGTGATCCTGCAGCAGCAGCGGGCCGTTCGGGCCCACGGACTGCGAATGGTCGTCGCTCGGCGCGGGGATCCCGGCGTCGGTGGTGGTGGTCGGCCTGTCGGACATGGGCGCGGTCCCTCCTGGCTCCGTCGGCACTAACTTGAATGATTCAAGATAATGAAGCCTACATCTTTAGCCGGGGTGCTCGCCGCGTTCAGCCGGGGTGCTCGCCGCGCGTGACATGCTGGGGCGTCCGATGACGGAGGTCCAGTTGCGGGCCGGGGCGGAGGTGAGGCGATGGGCACGCGGAGGAAGGCGGTCGCTCCGGTGGCCGTGGCGGTCGCGATGGCGCTGGCCGCGGCGGCGTGCGGCTCCGGTGACTCCGGCGGTTCCGGCGCGAAGGGCGCGACATCGTCGCCGAGCGGGAACGGACCCTCGGGCGGGACGCGTCCGGCGCCGCCCGCCAAGGAGCCGATCATCCTGGCTTTCGGCGGCGACACGCACTTCGAGGGGCAGCTGCGGTCCCGGCTCGGGAATCCGAAGAACGCGCTCGGGCCTGTCGCGAAGCAGCTGCGCGCCGCCGACCTGGCCATGCTCAACCTGGAGACGGCGATCACCACGGGCGGCGGGACTCCCGCACCCAAGTCGTTCACCTTCCGCGCGTCGCCGTCCGCGTTCAAGGCCCTGCAGGGCTCCGGCGTGGACGTCGTGTCCATGGCCAACAACCACGGCATGGACTACATGGAGGGCGGGCTCCGCGACTCCCTGGCCGCCATCAAGCGCAGCGGGTTCCCGGTCGTCGGCATCGGCAAGAACGCGGACGATGCGTTCCGTCCCTACCGCGTCACCGTGAAGGGCAACAAACTCGCCATCGTCGGTGCGACCCAGGTACTGGACGACAACCTCATCCAGGCGTGGACGGCCACGGACACCAAGGGCGGGCTTGCATCAGCCAAGGACGTCCCCCGGATGGTGCAGGCGGTGAAGGAAGCGCGCAAGGGGTCGGACGTCGTCATCGTCCACCTGCACTGGGGCGCGGAACTGCAGCCGTGCCCGCTGCCGCGCCAGCAGGAACTCGCGAAACAGCTCGTCGCGGCAGGCGCCGACATCATCGTCGGCGGTCACGCGCACATTCCGCTGGGCGGCGGCTACATGGACGGCTCTTACGTCCACTACGGCATGGGGAACTTCGTGTTCTACTCCGCGAACGGCAAGACCGCCGAGTCCGGGGTGCTGCTCCTGAAGGTGGAGAACGGCAAGGTCACCAAGGACAAGTGGGCGCCCGCCCGGATCTCTGGCGGCCTCCCGATCCCGCTGAAGGGCGCCGCGGCGGCGTCCGCCGTCAAGCGATGGAACGGGCTGCGCGAATGCACTGGGCTGCAGGCGCGTCCGTCCTGAGCTCGATGGTCCGTCCTTGCGCTGGACTCTCCCATTGTGGGAGGGGTGAGGGTGGTGCCCGTGAGCGATGATCTCCTGCCGATCGGGCGGTTCGCACGGCTGTGCCGGCTGAGCGTCAAGCAGCTCCGGCACTACGACGATCTCGGGCTGCTCGTCCCGGCGTGGACGGACCCGGCGTCCGGCTACCGCTACTACCGGCCCGGCCAGGCGCGCGACGCGCTGCTGATCGGCCTGCTGCGGTCGATGGACGTGCCGCTGCCGACCGTGGCGCGCGTCCTGCCCGGGGGCGGCGGCGGAGACGGGGACGGCGCGGGCGATGCGTTGAAGGAGGCGCGCGACCGGATCGAGGCCGATGTCGCCCGGCGGCAGCGCGGCCTGCGGCTCCTGGATCGCGTGGTCGCGGAGGGGCTGCCGCAGGCCGAGGTGTCGATCGTCCGGGAGCCGGCGCGTCGCGTGTTCACGGCGCGGGAGCCTGCGACGCCGTTGACGATCCCGGACGCGACAGGCGCCTGCGTGGGCCGGCTGCTGCACCGGATGTCGCCGGACGGCCTGCTCATCGGGCTCTTCCCGCTGGACATGGACGAGGAGTTCGATGTCCGGGTCGTCGTCCAGGCGGACGACGGCGACGACGTCCTGCCCGGTGGTTCGTTCGCGTCGGCCGTCCATGTCGGTCCGTACGAGGAGATTCCGCTCACGGTCCATGGCGTGCTCGCGTGGTTCGGCGACTACGGGCATGTGCCCGCCGGACCCGTCCGCGAGGTGTACCTCAACGACCCCGCGACCACGCCGCCCGAGCACCTGGAGACCCGGGTGCAGATCAGAGTGGAGGATGCCCAGTGAGCAGCTGGTACGAGGCGGCCGAAGAGCCGGAACTGGTGGAGCACGGGCGGGTGTCGGGGCTGGCCGTCACAGGACGGGGTGAGCCCGGCGGCGTCGCTTATGGCGAGAGTGTCGGTGCGCTGTACGCCGTCATGGGTGCGCTCGGTGGAGCGATGGTGCCGCTGGAGGGATTCTGGTGGGTCGAGGACGAGCGTTCGCCGTTCGACGTGCCGCGCGACCAGTGGTGGTGGCATCTGTTCCTCCGCCTCCCTGACGGCGCCGAGCCGGTCGATCAAGCCCGCGAGGATGTGCGGGCGAAAGTGCCTGCGGCGGCTCGCGTCCAGCAGGTCACGTTCACGGAGGGGCGATGCGTGCAGATGCTGCACCGCGGGGCGTACGCGGACGAGCCCGCGTCCCTCGCCCGCATGTACGCGCTGATGAAGGACGAAGGCGTGGCGCCGAACGGGCTCCATCATGAGATCTACCTGTCCGATCCCAGCGAGACGGACCCGGCGAGGATGCGCACGATCTTGCGCCAGCCCGTCCGCTAACCGTATTGGACGGCCCGTCTCAGTGGCGTAGTTTCACGAGAAACGGTGCGACGGACGGACGGGCAGGCGGGTTCATGCGAGACCAGCGGGTGAGATCGGGCGAGATCCGGCTGGCGGTGCGGGTGCGGGGCGAGGGGCAGGGGCAACGGCCGACGGTCGTCCTCGTCCACGGATACCCGGACACCAGCGCGATGTGGGACGAGGTCGCCGAACGCCTGGCCGGACGGTTCCGTGTCGTCGCCTACGACGTGCGGGGGGCAGGGGCGTCCAGCAGCCCGTCCGACCCGCTCGACTACGGCCTGGACGCGCTCATGGGCGATCTCGAGGCCGTCCTGGACGGTGTCGGCGCGGACGAGCCCGTCCACCTGGTCGGGCACGACTGGGGCTCGGTGCAGGGCTGGGAGGCCGTGATCGGCGACCGGCTGCGGGGCCGCATCGCCTCGTTCACGTCGATCTCCGGGCCGGACCGGCGGCATATGGCGCGCTGGGCTCGGCAGGCTGTCCGGTCCGGGCCGCGCGGCATCGTCCAGGTGCTCGATCAGGCACGGCGCAGCGTCTACATGCCGGTCCTGATGGCGCCCAAGGTCGGCGAGGTCGCGGCCCGCCTGCTCGCCGCGGGGTTCCCGCGGTTGATGGCTCGACGGGAGGGCGCCGACCCGCGCTCCGGCCACCCGGCCGTCACGCTCCCGATCGACGCCCGCAACGGCCTCGGCCTGTACCGAGCGAACATGACCCGCCGCCGCCGCCCGACGTCCCTCCCCGGCGACGCCCAGAGGACCGACCACGCCCGCCCCGGCGCCGACGCCCGCTCTGGCGGCGTCGCGGGCTCCGGCGTCGCGGGCTGTGGCGACGCCCGTTCCGGCGGTGGCGCGCGCTCCGGCGGCGACGCCCGTTCCGGCGGCGACGCCCGCTCTGGCGGCGACGCCCGCCCCGGCGAGGACGCCCGCTCTGGCGGCGACGCCCGCCCCGGCGACGACGCGCGCTCTGGCGGTGGCGCGCGCTCTGCGGTGGGGCGCGTCCCGGCGGTGGCGCGCGTCCCGGTGGCGGCGACCGCTTCCGCGGCGGCCGGGCGGATGGTGATGGGCGGACGGATGTGCCCGTCCAGCTCATCGTCCCGGTCAAGGACCGGTACGGTTCCCAGTCGCTGCTGCTGTCCGCGCGCGGGCCGGTGTCGCGCCTGTACGTGCGGCGCGCGCCGGCCGGGCACTGGGTGGCGCGCAGCCATCCCGACCTCATCGCCGGCTGGATCGCCGAGTTCGCCGAGCACATCGACGGCGGACCGGAGACGCCCACCCTCGCCCGCGCACGCGCCGCGGGCGCACCCGCTACGGGCGCACCCGCTACGGGCGCACCCGGCGAGGACTCCGACGGGCGCTAGGCGCTGGGGGCAGGGGTGGTTCGGCTGAGGGTCTGGCTGGGAGTCTCGCCGAAGCGCTGGCGGTAGTGGGCGGCGAAACGGCTCATGTGGACGTATCCGGCGGCCTCGGCGACGTCCGTGATCGTGCGCGGGCCGGGGGGTGCCGCGAGGAGCGCGGCGCGGGCGTGGTCGAGCCGTATCCCGCGCAGGAGCCGGGTGGGCGTCAGGCCCCACTCGTCCTGGCAGATGGCCTGGAGCTGGCGGACGCCGACGCCCGCCGCCGCCGCGATGTCGGTGACGCCGATCGGCCGGTGGTGATGGGCTTCGACCCAGTCGCGGATGACGCCGGCGAGATGGTGCGCGGGGCGGTCCTCGGGTTCCGCGAGGCTCGCGGTCGCCGTGTGCGGGAGGCCGAGCAGGATGGCGGTGAGCAGCGACTCCTCCAGGCTGCGCTCCGCCAGCGGGTGGAGCCCGCCGGTCGCCGTCGCATGGTCGAGGACGTCGCACACGTGCCGCCACGTGCGCTCGACGATCGAGGACGGCACGAGCCCCGGTTCGCCGGAGCCGTAGAAGCGCAGCGGCGCGGTGTGCTCGCGTCCGAGGTGTCCGGCGAGATGGTCGGCGAGCCGTCCGGTGCTCGTCGCGATGACGAGGCAGCCCATCATCGGAGGCGGCGTCATCCGCATCGGCTCGTCGTGGGACAGGATGTGGCCGCCGCCCGTCGTGTCCCGAGACTTCGTGACCCGGTACTCGACGTTCATGGGGGCCATCGGCGCGCACATGGCGAAGTGACCCTCGGTCGGCGGCGTGTCCACGATGACGCCGCCGCCCCCGTACCGCACCCAGACGAGGTTGATCGCGCCGACGCTGAGGGCGTTGACCTGGCCGTCCAGCGGTACGCCCGGCTGGAGGGCCTGGAGGTCGTGGCCGACGGCGTACGGTTCGACCGCGTCGTGCAGGACGTCGATGTCCGTGCTGATGACCCGCCGGTAGGCGGCCAGGGGCGGTATCTCGCGCGATATCTCGGGTGAAGTCATGGTCATGTCGGTGGTCATGGTGCCGTTACGTGACGGTCGGTGCGAATGTGTTCGGCGATGTCCCACCATTCTGCGCGAGTGCGCGGCGGCCGCAGGGGCCAATGTCCGAATACAGCCATGACCGAACGCGGCGCGCCAGGCCGCGGGGCGCGCGAGGCCGCGGGGCGCGAGGCCGCGGGGCGCGCTCAGCGGCGTGTTCGGCCGGATGTGCTCAGCGGGCGCGTTCACCGGCGCGGTTCAGCAGGGGCGTCGGCCGGACGTGTAGGGGCGGGGCGTGTCGGGGGTGTCCGGT
>NZ_SMKT01000253.1 GCF_004348735.1 Actinomadura sp. KC06 | reverse complement strand
GGGCCGACGATGGCGGTCCTGGCCGATGAAGACAGGTCGCCGTGTTATCGGCATGGGCCATTCCCGTAAATTCCGTGCAATTTACCTGGTCCTGAGTATACCGGTGTGCGGTGCCGGAGAAAAGGCCAGCGAGGAGTGGCCACGGCAATCGTGAGGGGGTGAGTGATGTCCATGCCGCTGCGGCTCGGCAGCGAGAAGACAGGGGTCGTCGACTATCGGGGGGGCAACGAGAGTCAAAAGTGCCCCCGTTGTGGCTACGGCCGCAACTCCACCAAGGGTGGGAAGCTGCTGCACGGCACGCCGGTATTGCCCGAAACCGCCGCCTTGCGTACGGTTCTTTCCGAAGTTTCCAAAGCGATTTTGGTGAGCAGCACATTTCAGGCGGCGGACGATCGGAAACGGTTTTTCATGCTGGGCGCCCTGGCGGCCACCTTCGGCGGCAGAGAGGTCTACCTGGTGGCCACCAGCAAGGGCGGCACGGACTATCTAAAACTTGGTCACCTCGACGACATCACCTGGCATAAAGGAAAGTGGCAGATCGCCCCCGTCGACCCGCCATCTGATGACTCCGGGACCGGCTGGAAAGGGTGGAGCACCATTATGGGTGAGCGGGTCGATCTCGACCCCCATATTCCCAACTACAGCACACCTTGCGCCGCGATACGTCTTCTGCTGTCCCTCGGAAGCCTGAACACGCAACACAGAAAAATGGACTCGGTCGCGCTTGCCGAGATGGTGTACATCGACAAGGCGGCGAAGCCGGGCCCCAGGGAGAATCCCGACCTCTATCGCACCCATCACGGATCGATGAGCGGATCGTCGTGGACCGCCCGTTCCTGCGGGCCGTGTGAGCGGCGGATTCCCTACCTGATATGTGACGTTCCGAAGAACTTGATCGAATAGCGGCGGCGCGGTTCGCAGCACGCACCGCCGGCTGACCCATGCCGTCCAGCGACAAACGTCAGAGAGGAAGGAAATGGCCGCGTCGATGACGATGGGTCAGATGAAGAGCTGGCTTGATGCTTTTGGTGGCGCCAAGCAACAGGTCGACATCCCGACCGGCCTGCCTGCGGAGCTCGGATATCTCAAGGGTTCGGTAAATCTCAGCGCGCTCAGCCTCTGGTTTGAATATTTCCAGGATATCAGCAGGCTGACCGACGTGCGGGCCAGTAGCGAGTCGCTTGCCGACCTGTCCATCACCGGAACGCTGGCCGGCACGTCGCTCAGCGTCAAGGTGCAGTTTCTCGCCGAGGCGCCCAGTCCTGCCGACGGCGACCCGGTGGCCAGGGTCGCCGTCAAAATGTCCCTTGGCAGCGTGCCGCAGTTCGGCTTCCTTAGTGACGTTCTCGGAGCCTTGAGCCTCAATTATGTGGTCTCCGTGCTGGACGGTTTCGCTCATCGTGAACTGTTCGCCAAGGTGGATCTGTCGATCGCGGTGAGCAAGAAGGTCACGATCGGCTGCGACCTGGATTTCACCGCTGCCGCCCAGCACTACGAGTTCACCGTCACGTCGGCCGATGGGATATCTGTCGCCGAGGCGCTGTACGCCCTGGGATTCAAGGGTGCGGAGTCGCTGACGTTCCTCCCCGCTTTCAAGGGCCTGGCGGTGCGATACGACGCGTTGGGCTCCGGCAAATTTCGGCTGGTGACCTATCCCACCGGGACGGAGGCCGGGACGATTACGTGGGCTGCTGCCGTACTGCCTAAAGAAGGCGAGGAGACGGCGCGTCCGGTGGTCGCCTCGGCCATGGTGCCGCTCGGCTCCAAGACGAGGCTGTCCGACCTTGACCTGCTTCGCGGGCAGATCCCGGTGGACTGCGACCTGCAAGTCGGCGTGCAGGTGATCTACGCCTCCCAGAAGCTTTCGACGGCCCGCATCACCGACCTCAACGCCGCTCTCGGAACATCGGCGGCGGCGCTGCCCGATGCCAACGCCCTGGAAGCGGGCACCACCCTGGCGGCGAGGGTCCTCATCGGCGACAAGCCTTACACGCTCCTGTTGCGCAAACCCGGTGGTCAGGCACCGGAAGGAACCCTGCGAGCGGCGAGCGCCGCGCAGGGAGGCGTGCCGGAGGTATTGGGCGCGGACGTCCAGGCGGGCGGCGACGGGCAGGCGTCCCTCAAGATCGAGCGGACGCTCGGTCCACTGCATCTGCGCCAGATCCAGCTGCGCCTGCTCCCGGCGGACGGCGGCGACGGCCAGCGGCTGGTCGTCGACCTGGACGCCGCCTTCACGGCGCTCGGGTTCGAGTTGGAGGCCACCGGTCTGGGTCTTCAGATCGAGCTGGTGAAAGATCCCAAGGTCAGCGTGGTGATCCGCGGTCTGGCCGCCTCGTACTCCGGCGATCCCCTCTACGTCATGGGCGCCCTGGTGTCCCATCCCGCCGATGGGACCTATGAGTTCGGCTACGACGGCCTCGTCATGATCAAGGCCGCCGACTGGGGATTCATGGCGGTCGGCTCGTACGCGCGGCTCAAGGGCGACGCCCGGCATCCCGCCTACACGTCGTTGTTCATCTTCGGCGCCCTGGAGGGCAAGATCGGCGGCCCGCCGCCGGTGGTCTTCACCGGGCTCGCTCTCGGGTTCGGCTACAACAGCAAGATCAACCTTCCGGAAGCCGACAAGGTCCCGGACTTCCCCTTCGTCAAGGCGCTCGGCAACCTCGAAGAGCTGACCGGGACAAAACCCGGCGAGCCGATCAGCCCCACCAAAGTGCTGGAGAACGTCACCGGCGGCACGAACGCGGTGGTGGTGCCCGCCAACGAGGTCATGTGGATGGCGGCCGGGCTCAGCTTCTCGGTCGCCGAGATCGTGGACGGCAAGTCGCTGCTCACCGTGCAGTTCGGTGGGGACGACCTCGTCGTCGCGCTGCTGGGCATGCTGTCGGCCGACTTCCCCGCCCGCTCGGACGGGTCAAGCAAGGCGCCGAGCGTCGCGCATCTCGATCTGGGTTTCCGAGCGATGTACGAGCACTCGAAGCGGCAGTTCTCGCTGACGGCGGCGCTGGGCGACAACTCGTGGGTCTTCGACCGGAACTGCAAGCTCACCGGGGGCGCCGCCCTTTACGTGTGGTTCCCCGGCAGCCGGCACGAGGGCGACTTCGTCGGCACCGTCGGCGGGTATCACCCCGCCTTCAAGAAGCCCGACCACTACCCGGCGGTGCCGCGTCTCGGCCTGAACTGGTCGGTCAGCTCGAAGGTCTCGATCAAGGGCGAACTGTACGTCGCCGTCACGCCCAAAGTCGGGATGGTGGGCGGACGGCTGGAGGTCAAATACAGCGCGGGCGGTCTGCGGGCCTGGCTGGTGGCCTACTTCAACGTCATCGTCTGGTGGGCGCCGCTGTATTTCCGCGCCGACATCGGCATCACCATCGGCGCCTCCTACAAGCTGGACTGCTGGCTGTTCAGCGTGACCGTGCGCGTCGAGATCGGCGCGACGCTGGAGGTGTGGGGCCCGCCGGTCGGGGGCCGCGCCCACCTGAAGGTCGGCCCGTTCTCGGTCACCATCGGTTTCGGCGAGGGGGAGAATCCCGCCGCGCGGAAGCTGGGCTGGAAGGACTTCCGCGACAAGCAGCTCCCGAAGGCGCCGATCACCGTCAGCGCGCTCGACGGCCTGCTCACCGACCCGGCCAAGGCCAAGCAGGCCGGGCGGGGGCATTGGGTGGTCTCCACCGACGGGTTCTCCTTCGTGACGCAGACCGCGTTGCCCGCGACCAAGGTCACCTACAACGGTGTGGACCAGTCCCTGGCCGCCGATCCCCACATCGGCGGGGTCAGCCGCGCACGCACGATCGCGCTCCAGATCGCCCCCATGAAGTACAGCGCGGAGGCGTCGAACGCGTCCGTCCACACCGTGTCGATCGGAGCGCCCGGGGGCGGCGGCTCGCAGGACGCGGATCTGAGCGCGAGCACCGATGGCTGGGAGGTCACGCCGCGTTACGCGGCGGTGCCCGGGGCCCTGTGGGGGCCACCCGCCGACCACCCGCCGGATGTGGGCGCCGCCGCCGACGGCGCGACGGAAGTGTTCGCGACCGGTCTGCATGTGCGGATGCCCCCGCCCGCGCTGACCGGCCACAAGGTCGACACTTCCATCGACACCCTCAAGGAACGGCTCTGGCCGGGCACGGAGCGGCCTTGGCCGGGCATGGTGAACCCTCTCCAGCACGCCCGCTCCGAGCGCGTGGCCCCCAGCGCTCCCGGTGATCCTCCCGACGCGGCGTTCAAGAAGCTGAGGGACGTGCTGACCTGCCTGCGCTTGCTGGAGGTCTCGTCGTGAGCGGCACCGAGCGCACCTTGACGTTCTCCGACAACCTGACGCCGGCGGTCGGGCCGGGAACCTACACGATCACGGTCGGCCACGTCCTGCCGGACGGCTTCCCCCTGGACGGCGAGCCGCTGCCCGCGGCGATCTCCCAAGAGTTCCAGGTGACCGGACTGCGACTGCACCTGGGCGACGGTGAGGTACACGGCGCCTATCCGGTGCCCGGCTCCAACAGTCCCGTCCATCAGTTGCTTCCGCACATCGCCCTTGAGCGCCGCGTCCTGCCGTGGGAGACCCGCCTGGCGTGGACCGCAGACGCGCAGGTGAACAAGAGACGGCCCTGGATGGCGCTGCTGCTTTTCACCAAGGACGAGATCGTCGACGACCCGGAGGCGGCGGGCCTGACCACCCACGGCCCGGCCGGTGATCTGCTCGTGACGGCGACCGGTCTCACGTTGCCCGCCTTCTCGCCGGAGCTCACCGACGAGGAGAAGGCTCAGGACGTCCACACGATCCGCATCAGCAAGGACGTGTTCGGGAAGGTGGCGCCCACTCCAGCGGAGATCGAGCTGCTCACCCACGTGCGGGGACCGCTGCCGGGCACCGACGAGGATCAGCGGCGCGCGGCGGAGTACGCGTTCGTGACGGCCAACCGCGTGCCGTCGCCGGACGGAGGAGCCTACGTCGCGCACCTGGTGTCGCTCGAAGGGCACACGGACCATTTCGCGTCCCCGGAGAAACTGACGAGCGATATCCGCCTGCTGTCGCTGTACTCGTGGACGTTCACCTGCCAGGCCGAAGGCCACGCCGGCTTTTCCGACCTGCGCGAGGGGCTGATCAAGCCGGGCCAGCCGACACAGAACGGGCAGCGCACCGACAATTCCCGAAAGCTGTTGCTGCGAATGCGGCAACCGGCCACCGCCGAAACCGACGACTACACCAAGGACGTTCAGTACCGGCTGGACAACGGGTACGTCCCGCTGGCTCACGACAGCGGCACGGCCGGTGACTTCGCCTGGTATCGCGGTCCGCTGGTCCCTTATGAAGCGACCCAGGAGAACCAGGACGGTTACGGCGCCGTCGATGTGAGCTATGCCGTCGCCCGCACGCTGGGGCGGTGTCTGGTGCTCGCCGACCAGGCGATGTCCGCGGTGCTCGCCTCCTACCTCGACGCCGCGCAGACCACCTTCGCCGGAGTCTGCTCCGTCATCGCACCGCTGCTGGACGCCGACACCGTGGCCGCGGGCGAGCACGAGCCGCTGCGGGACGGGCTGTCGACGCTGCTGAACCGGGCCGGTGACAGCTGGCGGGACGCCCTCGACAGGGTGCTGGCGGGCGAGCCGGTCCATCGGCACGCCGCCACGCTCAGCCGGGAGGCCCCGGCCCCGCTCGCGGCCCCGGGCGGCGGCGGGGCCGACGGTCCGGCCGACCCGATCGCCGTGTTGCGGGCCGCTGACCTGGGATCGGCCGCCACCGCCCCGCCCATGACCGCGCTGATGAACGTGCTGATGACCACCGATGAGCTGCTCGGCCCCGTCGCCACGGCCACGTTGGGCACAACCCCGCCGGAGCCGGGGGGCGGCCCGCCCGCGGCGGAATCCGCGCAGGATTCGCTCCGCGTCGATCCGACGATCGCCGCGTGGCTGGATCGGTTGCGGCGGCTGGAGCAGGTGCCCTTCGACCATCTCGTGCCGAACGCCGCGATGCTTCCGCCGGAGAGCCTGCGCTTCTTCCGCGTCGATCCCGCCTGGATCGACGCTCTGCTGGACGGAGCCTTCCAGGCCGCCAGGCGCTCGACCATCGACGAGAAACCGCTGGCGGCGCTACGCGAAACCTACTTCGGGCGTCCGTTCGCCGCGCCGGTCAGCGGCGTCCTGATCCGCTCGCAGCTCATCTCGGCGTACCCGAAGACGCAGGTGATGGTGTCGAAGGCCCAGGCGGACGGCTCCGCCGACGCCCCGGGCACGGTGATCCGCCACGACCGGCTGGCGCCCGACGTCCTGCTGTGCCTGTTCGACGGGCTGCCCAGGGACGTCGTCCTCCACGAGCCGATGCAGGGGCTCCATGTGGGCGTCGAGAAGCGGGGCGAGCAACCCGACGACGACTGGGTCGGGCTGCGCACCCTGGTCAAGGTCGAGTCCGAGCATCTGGCCGCCGGGCAGGCCCTGCCGGACACCTGGGCGAAGGTGCCCTACCGCCAGGAGGAGGGGCCCGGCGCCTACGTCCTCGACATCGACGCGGGCGCGGACGGCCTCGCCGCAAGGATCTGGTCGGCGCTGGACAGCCGGTACAGACCGCCCGACGCGTCGGCGTTGAGCCCCGCACACCTGGCTCTGCAGATGGTGCAGTCGCCGGAGAAGGCCACCCTGTCCATCTTCACAGCGCCCTGACACGAACGCATGGCTCACAAGCCGAGGAACACGCCGAGATGACTACTCACGAAGCGATCATCGTGCCCGTCCGTGTGACCGCGCTGATGGTCAACCAGGACGTCACGCTCAGGGACTGGCACCGCTGGTATCCCGATTTCAGCAAGGAGCCCCACCTCAGTCCCGTACCGGACCCGGTGGCGGCGAAGAAGCTACCGCCGGACCAGGGCGTGCTCGTGCACTGGGAACTGCCCGCGTCACTCCGTCGCGGCGTCCTCGGTGACGACGGGATCACCACCTACCCCGCCGCGCCGAACCGGTGGCTCGTGGTGCGCTACAGCGGCGGCAAGGACAGCAGGTGCAAGCCCGGCGGTCGTACGGCTGCCGGATGGCTCGTCCAAAGCGACTGCCTGCGCGATTCGGTGACGGACGAGCATGACAACTCGGCATACGCCGTAGCCAAGTCGCAAAACGACCCCACGCCTGTGCGCAAGCGCATCGGCCGCGTCCTCCCGCTGACCGGCGATCTGTCCGAGCCCGCCGCCACCGCCGCACTGACCGCGATCGGCCCCGGTCTGCCGACGTTCGCGGTCTACCAGCCGTACAACCAAGGCGTGTTCTCCCTATACGACTCCCGCGCCGCCCTGGGAGACACCGACCAGGACCTCAGCTATCTGGTCATGGGCTGGTTCAGCGCCGACGACAAGGACCCCTTCGCCGACATCACCGCCGACCTTCCGGCCCGGTTCGCCGAGCGGTTCGATCGGCTTGGCTGGGACTGCCCGCTCCCGGGCACGACGGCGCGCACGCTCTACACCGGTGCGGTAACGGGCTTGGTCTGGCAGCAGGACGCCGCACCCGCCGGGGACTTCGACGAAGCGCCACCTGACGCCGACCGGCCCAAGGACCGCGTTGTCACGTTCGGGGTCGGCGAGTCATCGGCCGATGGCGTATGTGCGCTCGCCCACGACCACCAACCCGCCGTCTGGGACGCCGACAACCTTCGGAAACTCCAGGCGTTGCAGTACGGGCTGCTTCAGCAGCTCGGTACTCACGACGGCGCGGTGGCGGCGCAGCTCCGCACCAGGGAGGCACGCTTCGACCCCGTCGCCGGAGGGTTCGTCTGGGACTTCACGACCCCGTCCTCGACTCCCGGCGACCCGGTGGTTCCGGTACGACCGCTCCCCGAAGAGGAACGGCAGTGGCTGGCCGCGACCAACAAAGCCCAACGCGAGCACGACCGGGCGCTGCGCAACCTGGTCCGGCGGCAGGAACGCCTCTACGAGCTGTGGTGGTACCGGCAACAGCTGAACGACCTCATCCCGGACGACGGCACGCAGCTCGACGCCCACCTCAACGCTCTCCTCCGCAGCGTCGACACCAAGCTCGACAAGACGATCAACGGCACGCTCGCCAACAAGGTCGACGCCGATCGGAAGACCTTGGCGGCCGCGCCCCCGCTCTTGCGCGCCACCACACCCGATGAGCTGAAGAAGGCGATCGACGACGAGGTCGCGCGGCTGACGGCGCTGTGGAAACGTCCTCCCGCCGGACGGCCCACCCGCACGCCCCGCCCGGCCT
>NZ_SMKT01000252.1 GCF_004348735.1 Actinomadura sp. KC06 | reverse complement strand
CTCGTGCACTGTGCTGTCGCGGGAAGCGGACGGTCCCGTGTTCCCATCTGGGAGCACCTGGCCGTGTATGCCCGCTTGGCCAGGAGGGGCTCCGGCGTTGACTCATCCCTTTCGGCGAAGGCCATCTAAGGGCAGTGCGTCAAGGCTCGGAACAGGTTAGATCCGTGGCTGAATTCGTGTCCGGGACCAATCCCATGGACGGAGGCTGATTGCGCGTATCCAGGCGGCGTCCAATTTACTCGACAAGGCCCACGGCGAGATCATCTTTGCGCGCTTCGAGTTTGGTTCGGCGGCCGATATTGCCGCGTCCAGACGCACGTCTCAGCGGGCCGCTGCCGGTTCTTGCGGTTGGCGGGTGAGAGCGGCGACCCCAAGGTCTTGGGTTGGTGTCGCCTCGGGCCGGTGGCGGCGATGGCCCGGTCGTTTCTCACCGGGTGCGGGTGGCCGTGGGGGCGGGGTCAGGTGGCTCTTAGGCGGCGGCGTCTTAGGAGGTAGGCGAGCGGGAGGGTTGCAATGACGCCTAGGGCGTAGGGGGTGGCGGGGATGGCGGCGGCCAGCGCGTTCTGTTTGAAGGTGTCGGGAATCGGGAGGGTGGACATGCGGTCCAGCGGCCAGACGATGACGAATGCGCGGCCGATGACGCGGTCGATCGGGATGGTGCCGCCGCCGGGGTCACCCCGGTGGGAACGGGAATCGTAGGAGAGTTCACGATGGTCGCCCATGACCCACAGCTGGCCCGGCTTCACAGTGACGTCGAAGGGCTCGTTAGACGGTTTGTTCCGCTCGTGCGTGATCGGGTCGGTGAAGATGTAGGAGTCCTCGTCCAGCGGGACGCCGTTGACCGTGACGCGGCCCTTGGCGTCGCAGCATTTGACGTGGTCGCCGGGGATGCCGATGACGCGCTTGATGTAGTCCTTCTCGTTGGGAGCGACGCCGAACGCGGTGCCGACGGCGCGCAGCGCCCGGGAGACGGGGTTGCCGGGTTCCTCGACCTGGATCTCCGGGTCCCAGGAGTCGAGGCCGTTGAAGACGATGACGTCGCCGCGGGCGATGTCGCGGGTGTGGTAGACGATCTTGTTGACGAGGACGCGATCGCCGACCTGGAGGGTGTTCTCCATGGACCCGGACGGAATGTAGAAGGCCTGGACCGCGAACGCCTTGATGACGAGGGCCAGCACGACGGCGACCACGATGAGGACGGGGAGCTCTTTCCAGAACGAGCCCTGCTTCTTCTTTTTGCGCTTGCCGTCGTCGTCGGAGCCGTCGGCCGTCTCCTCGGCCGAATCAAAGGGCTCCTTCTCTTCGGGCACCGCGCCCTCGGCCTCGGATCGCACGTCTCTCCGATCGTCCTCGTCAGTCATCAGAGCGAAAGCCTAGCGGCGCAGGGCCCCGCGGACGCCGCCCGTGGGCGTGTCGTCAGGGAGCAGGTCGGCCATTTCCATCCGAAACTGGCAACGCCCCGGTCACCGTTACGGGTTCCCGGGGCGTTGTCATTCATCGGCTCAGATCGGCCCTGTTCATCCTTGGCGATCGAGTGGGTCGCCGGCTCGGCGGCGGACTCAGTGGTCGCGCTTCTCCTTGATGCGCGCGGCCTTACCGCGGAGGTTGCGCAGGTAGTAGAGCTTGGCGCGGCGGACGTCGCCGCGGGTGACGACCTCGATCTTGTCGATGGAGGGACTGTTGATCGGGAACGTCCGCTCGACACCGACGCTGTAGCTGACCTTGCGGACGGTGAAGGTCTCGCGGGCGCCGCCGCCCTGCCGCCGGATCACCACGCCCTGGAAGACCTGGATACGGCTCCGGTTGCCCTCAGTGACACGCACGTGCACCTTCAGCGTGTCGCCCGGACGGAAGTCCGGGACGTCGGCGCGCATGGCGGCCTTCTCGATCTCCTGGATCAGGGTGTGCATCGCAGCGGTTCCTCATGGTCGAACGCGGGCGTCGAGAGGCCCCGGTGGGTCTTTCGTGGGGGCGTCGCGCCGCGGAAAGTGGTCGTGGGGTGCCGTGCGATCTGGACGCACGGACGCTCTAGTCTGCCATATCTTCGCCGTCAACCGGAAAACCGGCCTCGCCGAGGACGGCGCGGTCCCGTTCGTCGAGGTCCTCCGGGGCGAGACGGGCGAGCAGGTCGGGACGGTGCCGCGCGGTGCGGCGAATCGCCTCGTCGCGCCGCCACCGGGCGATCGCGCCGTGGTGGCCCGACAGGAGGATGTCCGGGACGGGCCGTTCTCGCCAGACGGGGGGCTTGGTGTATACGGGGCCCTCCAGGAGCGACTCCATGGCGCCGGGCGCGAACGAGTCGTCCGCGACCGAGTCGGCGTTGCCGAGGACGCCGGGCTGGAGGCGTCCGATCGCCTCGATCATGACCAGTACGGCGACCTCTCCCCCGGCGAGCACGAAGTCTCCGAGGCTGACCTCGTCCACGGGCATCCGCGTGCGGGCCTCGTCGACGACACGTGAGTCGATGCCTTCGTAGCGTCCGCAGGCGAAGAGGAGCCACGGTTCGGACACGTACTGCGCTGCGAGGGCCTGCGTGAACGGCCGCCCGCTCGGCGTGGGGATGATCAGCCGCGGCACCGCCCCAGAGGCCACAGGCTGGCCAGCGTCGGAGACGGGGTGGGGCGCGCTCGCAGGCGGTGTTGGGGCCGTCGCGCTCGCAGGCGGCGTTGGGGCTGTCGCGTCCGCAGGCGGCGTTGGGGCTGTCGCGTCCGCAGGCGGCGAGGCGGTTGGCGCGTTCGCAGATGGCGCTGGAGGTGTGGCGCTCGCAGATGGCGTTGGGGTTGTGGCGGCCACGGATCGGGGTGGGGTTGTGGCGCTCACGGATGGCGTTGGGGTGGGGGGGACGATGGTGTCGAGTGCTTCGCCCCATGGTTCTGGCTTCATGACCATGCCGGGGCCGCCACCGTACGGGGTGTCGTCCACGGTGCGGTGGCGGTCGTGGGTCCAGTCGCGCAGGTCGTGGACGTGGACGTCCAGGAGTCCGGTTCGCCGTGCCTTGCCGAGGAGGGAGATGTCGAGGGCGGCGAAGTACTCCGGGAAGATCGTGACGATGTCGATTCTCATGATTCGCCGAGCAGGCCGGGGGGCGGGTCGATGACGAGCCGCCCCCCGGGAACGTCCACCTCGGGGACGAGCGCGGTCACGAAGGGGACCAGCGTCTCCCCGCCGGGCCCGTTGACGACCAGGACGTCCTGGCCGTGGTGCAGGACGTCGGAGACCCGGCCGACGTCGGCGCCCTCCGCGGTGACGACGGCGAGCCCGATGAGTTCCCGGTCGTGGAAGTCGTCCGGGTCTGCGGACGGGGGAATGTCACCGGGGTCGACGACGAGCCATGTGCCGCGGAGTTCTTCGGCGGCATCGCGGTCGCCGATCCCGGCGAAGCGCACGAGCAGGCGTCCCGAATGCCAGCGAGCACGCTCGACGGTGAGGGGGCCGGCGGCCGCGGGGTCGGTGACGATCTCCGTGCCCGCGGCGAACCGGATGTCCGGTTCGTCCGTGCGGACGTCAATGGTGACCTCACCGCGTACCCCGTGCGGCCGTCCGATCCGTCCCACCACGAGCGGTTCGCTCATCGGGACACCACTCAGCGGACCTCGTTGACGTCGAGGAGGTCAACGCGCACGTAGCGGCCCCCGGAGAGGGCGCTGATCACCGTGCGGAGGGCTTTGGCGGTGCGTCCGCTGCGGCCGATGACCTTCCCGAGGTCCTCGGGGTGCACCCGCACCTCGAGGACCCGGCCGCCCCTGATCCGGCGGGCGCGGACCCGGACGTCGTCCGGGTTCTCCACGATCCCGCGGACCAGGTGCTCGAGCGCTTCTTCGAGCACGTCAGCCCTCGCTCTTAGCTTCGGTCGTCTCGGTGGCCTTCGCCTCAGACTTCGGCTCGGACTTCGCCTCGGACTTCTTCGGCTCGGCCTTCTTCTTGCCCCGGCCCGTCGTCGCGGCTCCCGCGGCCTCGTCGTCGCCCAGCGACTCCTTGACGGCGGCCTCGAACGCGGCCTTCTTGTCGGGCTTCGGCTCGGCGACCTTGAGGGTGCCCTCGGCACCCGGCTCGCCCTTGAACTTCTGCCAGTCGCCGGTGATCTTCAGCAGGTTGAGGACGGGCTCGGTCGGCTGCGCGCCGACGCCGAGCCAGTACTGCGCCCGCTCCGAGTCGATCTGGATGAGCGACGGCTCCTGCTTGGGCTGGTAGAGCCCGATCTCCTCGATGGCGCGCCCGTCACGCTTGGTGCGGGCGTCGGCAACGACGATCCGGTACTGCGGGTTCCGGATCTTCCCCAGACGCTTGAGCTTGATCTTGACTGCCACGGGTGTGGTGTACTCCAGACTTCATAACAGGGTGGACGGCCCGTGCCAGGTGGGGAACACCGGCTCACGGCCGCCCGAGGACTCCGGTCGCCATGGACGAGAGAGGGCGCCTGGCGACTCCGGGGTTTCCAGCCTGTCATTCTGCCAGACGATCCACGGAAACGCGCAATCGCGCGATGTCGTGTTGCCCGACCGCGGGCTCTGCCGTCGAGCGAGCCAAGCTCCGGCGAGAAATGATCAGACGGCGATCCCGAACTGGCCGGGCGGGCCACCTGAACTGTCCTGGCGGGCCGCCCGGACTGGCGCGGGTAGACGACCGGACTGGCCGGGCGGCGACCAGCGGCGATGCGGCGATCGCCGTCCCGCCATCGCTGTGAGGTGACCAGCGTATTTGGCCGACGGTCACCCTCGCCGCTCCTGAAACAGGGCGTCCAATACCCGTTAGCGCCACAAAGCCGACTGCCACAGCGCCTCGGCCTCTCCGGGAGCAGGCAGCTGCAATACCGCGGCGACGTATGCCATCACCAGATCATGCGGGTTATCGCACTTCGACTCGCAGGGCGGCGGCGAGGGGCGCAGCGGGTCACGCACCGATCAACGTTTCCGGTTTGGGAAGCTGCTCAGCGTCCGACGTCAATGGCGATGCGGCACGTCAACGGCATTGCGCAGCACGTCTTGCTTTGATCGCTGCGTTCGCGAGGAGGCGGAGGTCAGGGACGACGTTGGCCCCGAACGGCCGACTACTACTCTTGGATCGCTGCGTTCGCTTGGAGGCCGACGTCAGGGACTACTTGGGCCCGAACGGCCGACTACTTCTTCTTGCGGCTCTGGAGTTTGTCCAGGTCGGGCATCTGGAAGCCGGGCGGAAGCTGGCCGCCGAGGCCGGGCGGGAGGCCAGGGGCGGTGCCGGGGCCGCCGCCGAGCCCTGGCGGAAGTCCCTGGGGCGTCGCGCCGCCGGCGGCGGGCTGCTGATCTTGGCGTCCCTTGCCGCCGCCGGCGCGCTTGCGCGGGTCGCCGCTGCGCTGCTTGCCCTTCTTCTTGGACGCCTTCGCGGCCTTGGCCTTCTTGCGTCCGCCGGGCATTCCGGGCAGGCCCATCCCGCCCGCCATCTGGCGCATCATCTTCTGCGCGTCGAAGAACCGGGTGACGAGGCTGTTGACCTCGCCGACGCCGACGCCGGAGCCGTTCGCGATGCGCGCTCGCCGCGACCCGTTGATGATCTTGGGTTGGGCGCGTTCCTGCGGGGTCATCGAGCGGATGATCGCGGCGATCCGGTCCAGGTCCTTGTCGTCGATCTGGTTGACCTGTTCCCTGACCTGCCCCATTCCGGGCATCATGCCGAGCAGGTTGCCGATCGGCCCGAGCTTGCGGATCATCATCATCTGCTCGAGGAAGTCTTCGAGCGTGAAGTCCTCGCCCGAGGCGAACTTGCTGGACATCCGCTCGGCCTGCTCGGCGTCGAACGCCTGCTCGGCCTGCTCGATCAGGGTGAGGATGTCGCCCATGTCGAGGATGCGGCCCGCCATGCGGTCCGGGTGGAAGACGCTGAAGTCCTCGAGCTTCTCGCCCGTCGAGGCGAACATGATCGGACGTCCGGTGACATGCCGGACGGACAGCGCCGCACCGCCCCGCGCGTCGCCGTCGAGCTTGGTGAGGACGACGCCGTCGAAGCCGACGCCGTCCATGAACGCCTGCGCGGTGTTGACCGCGTCCTGGCCGACCATCGCGTCGACGACGAACAGCACGTCGTCGGGCTTCACGGCGTCGCGGATGTCGATGGCCTGCTGCATCATCTCGGCGTCGACGCCGAGACGTCCCGCGGTGTCGATGACGACGACGTCGTGCTGGGCGTGCTTGGCCTGCTCGATGGACCGGCGCGACACGTCCACCGGGTCGCCGACGCCACTGCCCGGCTCCGGCGCGAACACGGGCACCCCGGCCCGCTCGCCGACGACCTGCAACTGCTGGACGGCGTTGGGACGCTGCAGGTCGGCGGCCACGAGCATCGGCGCGTGACCCTCCTGCTTCAGCCACCGGGCCAGCTTGCCCGCGAGCGTCGTCTTACCGGCGCCCTGCAGACCCGCGAGCATGATCACGGTCGGCGGGTTCTTGGCGAGCCTGATCCGGCGCGTCTCGCCGCCGAGGATGTTGATGAGCTCCTCGTTGACGATCTTGACGACCTGCTGCGCCGGGTTCAGCGCCTGCGAGACCTCCGAGCCCCGCGCCCGCTCCTTGACCTGAGCGATGAAGTCCTTGACCACGGGCAGCGCGACGTCGGCCTCGAGCAGCGCGATCCGGATCTCGCGGGCGGTGGCGTTGATGTCGGCCTCGGAGAGCCGGCCCTTGCTGCGCAGCGACGAGAAGACCGTCGTCAACCGGTCGGAGAGCGTCTCGAACACGTGTCTGGACCGTCCTTAAAGCTTCTGGGATCGCCTATCAGCGTATCGGGTCACCGGCCGAGCCCTGCCCCTCTCGCCGGGACGTTCTCAACGGCCGCTCGTCCGTCCAACCCCATGCCGCCTCCGGACGCCGCTGTTGACACAGGCGCAGCGGAACGCCTCGGCTGTGGCCAGCAAGCCCTGCAATGCCGGAAGATCGCGAATCTGGCCTGGAACGGCCGTCCCTTCGCCGACGAGCTGAGGGGCCAGTCAGCTGTGGGGCAGCAGACGCATCGGGGATCGGGGAGCGGCACATGAAGCCGTCCACCTACGCAGCTGGCGGCGGACTTTGGGCAGTGGACGGAGGTAGGTCAGCGGAGAGCCGCCAGGACTTGAGAGCGGACGGACGCGAGAGCCACGGGATCGTCCAGGGGGCGTCCCCCTGCGTCCACCACGTAGAAGACGTCCACGGCCTCGGCGCCCAGAGTGTCGACCTGGGCGGCGCGAACCTGTAGGCCGCACGCGCCCAACGCCTGTCCGATCCGCCAGAGGAGGCCCGGCCGGTCGTGGGCGCGAACCTCGACGACGGTGGCCGTGCGGGACGCGTCGTCCACGATCATCACCCGCGGCGGGGCCACCGCCGCACCGGGCCTCACACGGATGGACCGCGCCCGCCTTTCCAGGCGGTCGGCGACGTCGAGCCGGTCGGCGAGCATCCGCCGAAGGTCGGCCTCCAGGGCGGCGGGGTCCGGCGGCGTCCCGAACTCGGGCACAGCGGTGAAATCAAGCACGGCCGTCACCTGCGACTCCCCCACCGACCCGCCCGAGCGCGATCCGTCGCCAGACGTGTCCGCAGGCACAGACGCCATCCCACCAGCCCACACGGCTCCGCCAGCCGACGCGACCTCACCAGGCGACGCAGGCCCGCCCACCGACGCCGTCCCACCGGGCGACGCGCGTCCACTGGCCGACGCCGTCCCACCAGCCGACCTAGGCCCGCTTGCAGACGCCGTCTCGCCAGTTGGCGCAGGGGCATCGGGCCGCGCGGTCCCTCCCGCGGACGTGGGCGTGGGGGCGGACGTCGACGCAGACCCAATGGCCGACGCGAACTCACTAGCCGACGCAGGCCCGCCCTCCGACGCCGTTCCAGCGGCCGACGCGCGCCCACCGGCCGACGCCGTCCCACTAGCCGACGTGGGCCCGCTTGCAGACGCAGTCCCGCCTGTTCGCGCAGGGATATCGGGCTGCGCGGTCCCTCCTGCGGACGCGGGCGCGGCGGTGGATGCGGGGCCGCTTGTGGGGGTGGGTCTGCCAGTGGACGCGGAGCCGGTGTCGCTGGTGGATGCGGTCGATCCAGTGGATGGGGGGCGCGTCGTTGCGGTGGAGTTGGGCTGTGGGTTCGGGGTGCTCGTATGTCCAGACGGGGGCGCGCCACTTGGTGGACGGGCGGCTGTGCTGGCCCTGAGGGGCGCGGTGTCACTTTCCGCGGACGCCGGTGCGGCTGGGGCGGTTGGTTCTGGTGGCTCTTCGGCGATTAGGGGTGGGGCGTGTCGGTCGGCGGGTGCAGGTGTGGAG
>NZ_SMKT01000251.1 GCF_004348735.1 Actinomadura sp. KC06 | reverse complement strand
ACCTCCCGGCTTCCCGCCCTGCCTCTCGATCGACCAACCTGACGTCGACCTGCGGCATCACGGGGACGCGGAGGTCGGCGACGGCCTCGCCGACTTCGCCGTCAACGTCCGGACGGGCATGCCCCCGCCCTGGCTGGCCGAGCGGCTCCGCGCGTCCGTCGCGGACCTCGCCGCCTACCCCGACCCGCGTCCGGCCCGCCGCGCGGTCGCGCGGCGGCACGGCAGAGCCGTCGACGAGGTCCTGCTCACCGCCGGGGCCGCGGAGGCGTTCGTCCTGCTGGCGCGGGTCCTCGCGCCGCGCAAGGCGGTCGTCGTGCACCCCCAGTTCACCGAGCCCGAAGCCGCGCTGCGCGCCGCCGGCCACACCGTGGAACGGGTGATCCTCGGCAAGGACTTCACCCTCGACCCCGCCGAGATCCCGGACGACGCCGACCTCGTCGTGATCGGCAACCCGACGAACCCGACATCCGTGCTGCACCCGTCCGGCGCCGTCGCCGCGCTGGCCGCGCCCGGCCGGACGGTCGTCGTCGACGAGGCGTTCATGGACTGCGTCCCCGGCGAGCCCGAGTCCCTCGCCGGCAGGCTGCCCACCGGCGTCGCCGTCATCCGCTCCCTCACCAAGACCTGGGGCCTCGCCGGGCTCCGCGCCGGATACGTCCTGGCCGATCCCCACCTGATCGGATGGCTGGCCGAGGCGCAGCCGCTATGGGCTGTGTCCACGCCCGCGCTCGTCGCCATCGAGGAGTGCTCCGCCCCGGAGGCCGTCGCCGAAGCCGAAGCGTGGGCCGTCGCGCTCGCCGCCGAACGCGACCGGCTGGCCGGGGAACTCACCGCACGCGGCCTCTACGTCGTCCCAGAAGCGCGCGCATCCTTCTTGTGCCTGCGCGTGCCCGACGCCCTCGGCATCAGAGCTTTGCTAAGACAGCGTGGCTACGCCGTAAGGCGGGGAGACACTTTCCCAGGGCTCGGTTCCGACTGGCTGCGCATCGCCGTGCGCGACCGGACGTCCAACGACGCCCTTCTAGACGTGCTCGGCGAACTCGGCATCTAAGAGAGGACACCGTGAACCTGATCGAGGACACCGTCGCCGCCATCGCGCCACTGGACGAGGCCGCCATGCGGGACGCCCGCGACCACCAGGCCCGCCTCACCAAGCCGCCCGGGTCCCTCGGCGTCCTGGAGGAGCTGTCGGTCAAGCTCGCCGGGCTGGCCGGACGGTGCCCGCCGCCGCTGCCCGAGCCCGCCGCCGTCGCCGTGTTCGCCGCCGACCACGGCGTCCACGCGCAGGGCGTCACGCCGTGGCAGCAGGAGGTCACCGCGCAGATGGTGGCCAACTTCCTCGCCGGGGGCGCCGTCGTCAACGCGTTCGCCGCCCAGGTCGGCGCCGAGGTCAGCGTCGTCGACGTCGGCGTGGCCGCCGACCTCGACCCCGCTCCGGGCCTGCTCCAGCGCAAGATCGCGCACGGCACCGCCGACATGACGCTCGGCCCCGCGATGACCATGGACGAGGCCCGCCGCGCCGTCACCGCAGGCATCGAGGTGGCCCGCGACCTGGTCGCGGACGGGATGGGCTGCTTGATCACCGGAGACATGGGGATCGCCAACACCACCGCGTCGGCCGCGCTGATCGCCGCGTTCACCGGCCTGCCGCCCGAGCGGGTCACCGGCCGGGGGACCGGCATCGACGACGCCACCCACGCCCGCAAGGTCGAGATCGTCCGCACCGCCCTCGCGCGCCACGGCCTCCCCGACGACGAGGCCACGCCGCTGGACGTGCTCGCGGCCGTCGGGGGCCTCGAACATGCCGCGATCGCCGGGTTCGTCCTCGGTGCGGCGGCGCTGCGCGTCCCCGTCGTCCTCGACGGGGTGATCGCCGGAGCCGCCGCGCTCGCGGCCGCCGCCCTCTGCCCCGACGCGGTCGGCGCCTGCGTCGCCGGGCACCGCTCGGCCGAGCCCGGCCACGCCGCCGCGATCGCCGAGCTGGGCCTGCGCCCGCTCGTCGACCTGGAGCTCAGGCTGGGCGAGGGAACGGGCGCCCTGCTGGCATTGCCGCTGGTCCAGGGCTCGGTACGGGTCCTGCACGAGGTCGCCACCTTCGACTCCGCCGGCGTCAGCGGCAAGGACGCAGGGACCCGTAACTAAACGATCACGGAATGAGTCACCTTCGGCTATCGACTGGACGGAGGCCCTCTCCATGCACTGCTGAACCCGAGTACCTTTGTTCCACAAAGAGACTTGTCAGTCACCAGGAGTCCGCCAGCTGAACCGCACATCCGATCGAGAGAATCACCACGTGCCCCCGTACCTGCTAGGACTGCGACTCGGCGGCCGGCGCGTCCTCGTCGTCGGCGGGGGCCGGGTCGCCCAGCGCCGCGTGCCCGCGCTGCTGGACGCGGGCGCCGACGTGGTGCTCGTCGCCCCCGACGTCACCGCCTCGCTGCAGGGCCTCGCGGAGCGCGGGAAGATCATCTGGCACCGGCGGGGCTTCCGGAGCGGCGACTGCGCGGACGCGTGGCTGGTCCAGGCCGTCACCGACGACGCCAAGGTCAACGCGGACGTGGTCGCGGAGGCTGAGGACGCGCGGATCTGGGCCGTCCGGGCCGACGACGCCGAGTCCTCGCCCGCCTGGACGCCCGCGAGCGGCCACGCGGGCGACGCGACCGTCGGCGTCCTGCTCGGCGGCGACCCGCGGCGCGCCGCCGGCATCCGCGACGCCGTGGTCGACGGCCTCCGCGCCGGCGCCCTCGAATCCCGGCACTCCCGGAGCAAGCCCGCCGGCGTCGCCCTCGTCGGCGGCGGTCCCGGCGACCCCGGGCTGATCACCGTCCGCGGCCGGCAGCTGCTCGCGATGGCCGACGTCGTCGTCACCGACCGGCTCGCCCCCGGCGGCCTCCTGGACGAGCTGGCCCCCGACGTCGAGGTGATCGACGCCGCCAAGATCCCCTACGGCCGGACGGTCACGCAGGACCGCATCAACGAGTACCTGGTCGAGCACGCCAAGCAGGGGCGCTTCGTCGTCCGGCTCAAGGGCGGCGACCCGTTCGTGTTCGGACGCGGCGGCGAGGAGGCGCTCCACTGCGCCCGGCACGGCGTGCCCGTCACGGTCGTTCCGGGCATCACCAGCGCCGTCGCCGTCCCGTCCGCCGCGGGCATCCCGGTCACCCACCGGGGCGTCGCGCAGGAGTTCCACGTCGTCTCCGCGCACGTCCCTCCCGGGCATCCCGACTCGGCCGTCGACTGGGCCGCGCTGGGCCGGGGGAGCGGCACGATCGTCCTGCTCATGGCCGTGGAACGGATGACGCTGATCGCGGCCGCCCTCATGCGCTATGGTCGGTCGTCCGACACGCCGGTCGCCGTGATCCAGGACGGCACCCTCCCCGGCCAGCGGTCGCTGACGGCGACGCTGGACACGGTTGCCGACGCGATGGCCGCCGGCGCGGTCCGGCCCCCGGCGATCGTGGTCGTGGGCGACGTGGTCAACGTGGCACGAGAGATCGACATGATTCGAGCGGACATGGGACGGGATCCGTGACACCCCCGGCAGAGCAGAGCGCGGTCCACGACGAGGAGGCCGGCGCCGGCCCGGGACGCGGGATCGAGGACTCCGCGGCCCCCGGGAAGGACGCCGCGCCCGCGGCGGACCGGCGCGGCGAGCCCGCCCGCCCCGAGGGCCAGGCGGACGGCGAGGACGAGACGGGCCGGCGAACGTCCGGTGAAGATCGTCCTACCGCCGGAGAGGCCGGGGACACCGGGGACGCCGAGCACGCGGCGGACGCCGGAACGACCGAACCCTCGAACGCGCAGGCCCCCAAGGAGACCAGGCGAGGCCGCTACGCCCGCCGTGGCAAGGACACCCGGGCGGCCGGCGAGCAGCAGGAAGCAGAGTCAGGCGAGGAGCCCGTCGAGGACGCGCCGTCCAGCAAACGAACGCAGCCGGGCCAGACCCGCGCGGGCGCGCGCACAGCGAAGAGCACGCGCCCAGGCAAGCACGCGAAATCCGAGGCCGACGCCTCGTCCAACCGGCAAACGGACCCCGCCAAGGACGACCAGCCCGCCAGGGACGAACAGCCCGCGAAGGACGAACAGCCCGCCAAGCAGGCACAAACGAACAAGGACGCGAGCAAGGACGCCGGCAAGTCCGCTGGCAAGGACGCGCAGCGCGCCAAGGACGAAAAGCCCAGGGGCGTCGGACGCCGCCGCGCCGCCAGGCCCACCCCCAACACGGTGCGCCAGGGCGAGCTGACCAGGGCCGTCACCGGCCTGCGCGATCAGCTCGGCGCGTTCAACTTCCTGCTGGACGTGCCCGGCGTCCAGGACGCCCGCGAGGCCCGCGACGAGCTGCGCGACCAGCTCCAGGACTACGTCCTCCCGCGCATCCAGGCGGCCGGCGCGCCCATGCTGGTGGTCCTCGGCGGCTCGACGGGCGCGGGCAAGTCCACCCTGGTCAACACGCTCGTCGGGGCCCGCGTGAGCGCCACCGGCGTCCTCCGCCCGACCACCAGCAGCCCGATCCTCGTCTGCCACCCCGACCACGCGCAGTGGTTCCTTGAGGGCCCGCTGCTGCCCGGCATGGGACGCGTCCGCGGCCCGGCCCCCGACGCCATCGCCGGTGACCAACTGGTCATCATCACCAGCGACGTCCTCCCGCCCGGCCTCGCGCTCCTCGACAGCCCCGACTTCGACTCCGTCTTCGAGGACCACTACGAGTTCGCCACCAAGCTGATGGCCGCCGCCGACCTCTGGCTGTGCGTCACCACCGCCGCCCGGTACGCCGACGCGCAGGTGTGGCAGATGCTCCAGCGCGCCAAGGAGAACGGCGCCACGATCGGCGTCGTGCTGTCCCGGGTCCCGCAGGGCGCCGGGCCGCAGGGCGCCGAGATCGTCGAGCACTTCGGCGAGATGCTGGACGAGAACGAGGTCGGCGACGCGCGCCGCTTCACCGTCCCCGAGACCCGCATCGAGGACAGCCGCCTCCCCGAGGAGACCGTCGAGGACCTCCGCGCCTGGCTCACCGGCGTCGCCGAGGACGCCGAGGACCGCGAGATCGTCATCAGCGACACCCTCGCCGCCGTCCTCGACAGCTTCCGCACCCGCGTCCCCGAGCTCGCCCGCCAGGTCGAGGCGCAGGTCGAGCAGCGCACCGAGCTGGCCGCGGAGGTCGAGGCCGGGTACGGCACCGCGCTCGCCGAACTCGACGAGGCCACCCGCAACGGGTCCCTGCTGCGCGGCGAGGTCCTCGCCCGCTGGCAGGACTTCGCCGGCACCGGCGACCTGCTGCGCTCCCTGCACACCCAGCGGTCCCGGCGCGGCCGGTCCGCGCGGCGGCGGGGCCGCAGCCCGGCCCGGGTCCGCGCGCTCAAGGCCGCGCTGCGCAGCGGGCTCGAATCGCTGATCATGGCGTCCGCCGAGCACGGCGCCGAGCAGGTCATCGCCCGCTGGCGCGACCACCCGGCCGGACGGCAGGTCCTCGCCGCGGCGGACGCCGAGCTCGGGCACGTCTCCCCGGAGCTGTCGCGCCGCGTCACCCGGGCCGTCAGCTCCTGGCAGGACCACGTCCAGGAGCTGATCCGCACCGAGGGCGTCACCAAGCGCTCGGTCGCGAAGCTGGTGTCGTTCGACACCGAGGCGGTCTCCCTCGTCCTGATGATCGGCCTGCTCGGGTACGGCACGTCCGACGTGGCCGTCGAGGGCGGCAACAGCGCCGTCCCGCAGCGGCTGCTGAAGGCGCTGTTCGGCGCCGAGTCGCTGCGCGGCATGGGCGCCAAGGCCCGCGCCGACCTGCGGAGCCGCATCGGGATGCTGTTCGACGAGGAGTCCATCCGGTTCGAGCAGGTGCTCGACTCCGCCGGCATCCCGGACGAGACCGTCCCCGTCCAGCTGTACCAGGCCACCTACAACCTCGAGGTCGCCCGATGACCACCTCGGCCATCCCCACGAACTCGCCGCCGGGAACCGGCGGGATCCCGCTCCCCGACGCGTCCGTCCCCGGCGCCGCCGCTCCCGCCGGACCGCCCAGCCTGACCGACCGCCTCAACGGCCTCGACCGGCTCGTCCGCGCGGGCGCCGGACGGCTCGACCAGCCCGTCCTGGCCGAGGCCGGGGCGCTGCTCGACCGGGCCGGACAGCGGCTCCGGCTGTCCGGCGAGCACACCGTCGTGGCCCTCGCCGGCGGCACGGGCAGCGGCAAGTCGTCCCTGTTCAACGCCATCTGCGGGCTCGAACTGTCGCCGACCGGGATGCGGCGTCCGATGACGTCCCAGGCCCACGCCTGCGTCTGGGGCCTGGACGGCGCCGGCCCCCTCCTCGACTGGCTGGACGTCGACAAACGCCACCGCTACGCCCGCGCCAGCGCCCTCGACCTGGAACGCGCCGACGCCACGCTGCAGGGGCTCGTCCTGATCGACCTGCCCGACCACGACTCCATCCAGGCGATGCACCGCGCCGAGGTCGACCGGTTCGTCACCATCGCCGACCTCCTGGTCTGGGTCGTCGACCCGCAGAAGTACGCCGACGCCGCCCTGCACCGCAACTACATCGTCCCGTTCGCGCGGCACACCGGCGTCACCCTCATCGTCCTCAACCAGGTCGACCGGCTCGCCCCGCACGAGATCGACGACTGCGTCGCCGACCTGCGCCGCCTCCTGGAGGCCGAGGGCCTCGCCGACCCGCGCATCGTGACGACCTCCGCCATCGCCGACGACGGCGTCTACGGCTTCCGGGACATCCTCGTCGACACCGTCGCGGCCCGCCGCGCCCGGACCGAGCGCCTGTCCGCCGACGTCGACCGGGCCGCCGAACGCTTCGTCGGCTACCGCGCCGACACCGAGCCGCCCACCACGATCGACGACGGCCGCCGCGGCGACCTCGTCCAGGCCTTCACCGACGCCGCGGGCGCGCCCGCCGTCGCCGAGGCGATGGAGAGCGCCTACGAGCTGCGCGCCGCCGACTTCGTCGGCTGGCCGATCACCGCCATCATCGCCCGCCTCCGCTCCGACCCGCTGCGCCGGATGCGCCTCACCGAACTGCGCGAGGAGCTCCGCGGCGCCTTCACCGGCCCGATCGGCGCCCAGCAGGGCGACGTCGACACGGCCCTGCAGGGCGTCACCGAGGGCATCACCCCGGAACTGCCCGCGCATTGGGGACGCTCCGTCCGCGCCGCCGCCCGCTCCCACGCGACCGAGATCCCCGAGGCCCTCGGCGAATCGCTCAAGGACGCCCTGCCCACCTTCAACCAGGTGCCGCGCTGGTGGTGGCTGGTCAAGACGTGGCAGTACTTCCTGGTGCTGGTCGCCGCCCTCAGCGTCGTGTGGATCGGCCTCCTCGTCGCCTACGGCCTGCTGGACGCCGGCGGCGAAGACCCGGGCGGCCTGGTCGGGGAAGCGGGCCTCATCCCCTACGTGGCCGTCCTGGTGGTCTGCACCCTCGGCATGGGCTGGCTCACGTCATCGGCCTGCCGCAACCTGGTCGCCCTCTCGTCCGCCAAACACGGCGACAAGATGGAGCACCACATGCGCCTGGGCATCGAACGCGTCGCGCACGAAAAGGTGATCGTGCCCATCGAGCAGGACCTCCAGCTCTACGCCCGCTTCCGCCAGGACGTGGACATCGCGCTAGGCCGCGGCTGAGTTATCCACAGTTCCCCGCCCGCACCGCCTGCCCGCGCTCGCTGCGCCACCGTTGACCCGTACGCGCGAGACAACGGAGGACCGCGATGAACGAGGCGCACATCACCATCACCGGCTGGGTCGCAGCAGAGCCCCGCTACGCCGTCACCGCCAACGGCACGCCGTTCCTGTCGCTCAGGGTCGGCTGCACGCCCCGCCGCTACGACCGGCAGACCGGCCAATGGCAGGACATCGAGCCGCTGTTCCTGACCGTGAACTGCTGGCGGAACCTGGCCGACAACGTCAACGCGTCCGAGTTCCAGCGCGGCACCCCGGTGCTTGTCACGGGCCGCCTGCGGATCCGCCAGTACGAGCGCGACGGCCAATGGCGCTTCTCCGCCGAGGTCGAGGCCACCACCCTCGGTCCCGACCTCGTCCGGGGCACGGCCGACTTCCGTCCCGTCCAGCGCGGCGGCCCCCTCAACGAGGAAGACCTCCAGTTGGCCCGCGAAACCGCCGACGAATGGGCCCTGACCGCCCCCACAGAAGAAGACGAACCCAAAGCCGCCTGACCACACGCCGCCCGGAACGATGCCCGGCGATGGGCCCGGGAGGCGGCGTCCGGGGTGGTCTGGGCCGGGGCGTCTGGTGCCGGGGCGCGGGGCCTCGGGGAGGCCTTCGGCCTCGGGGGCGTTCCTGGGGG
>NZ_SMKT01000250.1 GCF_004348735.1 Actinomadura sp. KC06 | reverse complement strand
CACCCGCGTCGAGCGCCGCCCGGTGATCCCGCTGGCCGACCTGGACGACTGGCTCGACTTCGCCGAGGCCCTCCTCGGCAGCGCCGACAACACGGACGACACGCTGGGCGCCGACGACGAGCTGACGCTGGACAAACTCAGCGAGTTCGAGGACCAGATCCCCGGCTGGATGGGCATGGACTCACCCGACCGCCTCCTGGACCGCTTCCCCTGGCTCCGAACCATCACGGACCCTGACGACGGAATCGCAGCCCAACAGGGCTTCTTCCACTGGGAACTCCAGTTCGCCCAGATCTTCCACAAGGGCGGCTTCGACCTCCAGGTAGGCAACCCACCCTGGGTCCAGCCCATATGGCGCAAGCCCGAGACCCTTGCTGAGGTTGAGCCATGGTTCATGCTCGCCGACAACATATCGACTGCTGATTGGGAGACCCGAGAACGCGAAGTGACTAGGGTGCGCGCTCACCGGATGTATGTACTCAATGAGCGGGTAAATATTAGTGGGGCGTCGGAGTTCCTTTCTTCAGTTGCGACATACGAGCTTCTCGTTGGTACTCAGCCAGACTTCTACAGGGCCTTCATGATTCGCGCATGGGCCAATTCTCATACGCGTGGGATCACGGGGATGCTGCACCCGGACACCCACCTCACCGGTGGTCGTGAGCGGCGACTGCGGGCGGCCTCTTACATGCGGCTCCGGATCCATGGAGATTTCGCCAACTCTGGAAATCGCTTCTTTCCGCCTCCAGTGAGTCGGGATACTCACTTTGGCCTTCACATCTATGGTGTGCTCCGGAAGGAATTGAGCTTTGAGCACCTGAGCTGGCTTTTTCATCCGTCTGCTCTCCTGGAATCATTCCGTCATGATGGCTCTGGGATTCTTCCGGGAATCAGAGTCGGTGGAGCCTGGGACGAGCGTCCACATCGGGCTCGAATAGTCAATGTTAATAGATCAGTATTGCAGGACTGGGCCAAGCTATCAGGTGACGAGCGTCTCGCACTTGAGGAAACAAAACTGCTCTATCCGCTAAGCACTGCCGAACAGGGCGCGATCGAGACCCTTGGGAGGGTTTCGCATCGCCTTGGTGATTTCCGGCCACAGTTCAGCTCTGGGTTCCATGAGAAAGGCGCTAAAGACTCTGGGCTTATTGGATGGGGTGTGAACTCCCCGCCCAGGTGGGAAGGTGTCGTGGTCAAGGGTGCGCAATTTAGTGTGGCCACACCCTTCTTTAAGCAGCCTCCGAACACCGGCAACAAGGGTCAGCCCCAAGATTTGACCAAGCTCGAGCGACATGCCATTCCATCGTCTGAGTACATACCTCTCGTGGAGAATGAATCCTTTCTGAAATCTCATGACGCTTGGATTGATCACAGCACATCGGATCAGTCTCGCCAGAGTTACGTCAAGTTTTATCGGCTTTTCTGGCGTGAAATGATTCCAAACAACAATGAACGAAGTCTTCATCCGGCCGTGTTCCCGCCGGGGCCGACACACGTTCATGGCGTGCGTAGTCTTGTCATGCCCAATAATCGCTTTACGGTTCTGATCGCAGGGTTCTGGTCGGCCTTGCCGCTTGACTACCTTCTTCGAATAACGGGTGTTTCTCATCTTGATATCGGCCTTGCTAGATTTATGCCGGTGCCGGCAGAGAGCCATCCGCTGGCGACCGCTCTACTGCTGCGGACAATGCGGCTCAATTGCCTGACGAGTGCCTATAAGCAGCTATGGGATGAACTCTATGCCGCTGAATGGCAGGAAGAGGAATGGGCGGTTGAGTGGCCGCACATTTCCTCTCTCGGAGATGTCGCTTCCGAGTGGACTGAGGCCGGGCCCGTGCGGTCGGAGTATGCTCGGAGAGCGGCGCTTGTGGAGTTGGATTCCCTTGTTGCGGTATGGCTCGGCCTTGACATTGAGGAACTCATCGCCATATACAGATCGAGGTTTCCGCAGCTTTCGGGATATGAATCTGCGATCTGGTTCGACCGTTGTGGCGCTAAGATCGCACAGAACCCAAATTCGCGTGGTATCGGCCAAGCGAAAGAAGTTTATGGAGACCTTGAGAAATACTTGGAAGATCCGGTAGGAACGGCACCGCCGGAAGGCTACGAGGCACCGTTCTACAAGGCGGATCGGGAAGCCGAGTATCGGGAGGCGCATGCGGTGTTCTCGGACCGGTTGGAGCGGGCTAAGGCTGAGGGGTGGACGCCTGACAGCTGATGGCGAGGGCTCGTCCGCGCGATCGTGGTGGGAAGGTCGGCGTCGGTTTTTGTTGGTCGTCTGGTCGAGAACGTTGGCAACGGGTCTAGGTCCGCCTCCCCGAGTGTCGGAGGTGTCGAGTGGAGACCGGTTGGCGAAAGAGCTCCCACAGCGGGGCGATCAACGATGAAGCGTGCATTGAAGTGGCCGGCTTGATCGGTGGTATAGGAATCAGGGATTCCAAGGATCCGGATGGTGCGCGGCTGATTCTGACCGGTGACCGATTCGGCTGGCTGCTTCGGTGGATCAAGGTCAGCTCGTCGGACCGATTCCGACCCTGTCGGTAGGGCCGGACTTGCGGGAGGTCGGCGCGAGGGTGGGGCGGACGTTAGGTTGCGGCGTGTTGCCTCGTGGGGTGAGCCGTTGAGGTAACACGCCGCAAGTGGGTGCGTTGGGAGTCAGGGCTTGAGGCGGGCCCAGACCCATTTGCCGCCGGACGGGTCGGGGGAGTGGTCGCAGTCGATGGTGAGGGCGGCGACGATCGGCAGGCCGCGTCCGCCGTTGTCGTCCCAGTGCTCCTCGGAGATGTCGAGCGTGTCGAGCGTCATGTCGATCATCGGGAGGATCTGCGGGCTCTTCGGGCTGGCGTCCCAGACGGCCAGGAGGACGCCGGCGACGTCGCGGCTGCACTGGTAGCGGATCTCCATGCCGGGCGTGGCGGCCAGGGCGTTGGTGATCAATTCCGAGACAATCAGGAATGCATCGTCCAAAATGTGCCCATATCCCCACATGTATAGACGCGTTTGGGTGAGCTGGCGTGCCATACCCGGCGCGGCCTTCGAGGCCGGCATCGTGATGAGCAGGCAGTCCGGCGTCGCGATCATCGCTCGCCCGCTCCTTCCTGGAGAGATTTACGTTTCGTGCCTCCAGGATCACGATCTGTGAGTAGGGTGAGCTGTATTCGTAAACATCTCAACCCCCGGGAGATGTCAATGAGCGCCGCCGACGAGATCGATCCCGCGTCCTCGCTCTACGCCTGGCTGGCCTATGACCTGCGGTTTTATCGGCAGAAGCGAGGGTTCACCGGTACCCAGGTCGGCCGGATCATCAACTGCGTCCGATCGCATGTTGCGAACCTGGAGGCAGGGCGCGCGTGCATCGACATGGACCAGGCGAAGGCCCTCGACCAGGCCTGGGAAACGGGAGGGCACTTCGAGCGACTGCTCGGGTTCGCCCGGTCGCTGCACAGCCCGGACTGGTTCCGCCAGAGCGTCGAGTACGAGGTGAAGGCAAAGATCCTGCGTATCTACCAGGGGCAGATCATTCCCGTTCCGCTCCAGACCGAGGACTATGCCCGCGCTGGCCTGTCGATGGCCCGCGTCGACGACCTCGAGAAGGCCCTCACGGCACGAATGGCGCGGCAGGAGCTGATCACCGGAAGGGAGGACCACCCTCTGATCATGGTCCTCCTCGATCAGGGCACGCTGGACCGTCCGGTAGGAGGGCCCGAGGTGATGAGGGCCCAGCTCCGGCGGTTGCTGGAACTGGGAGAGCGTCCGAAGGTAAGCATCCGGGTCATCGCCCGATCGGCCGGTTGGCATCTCGGGCTGGATGGGGCGTTCCAGGTCATGAGCTTGGAGCGCAGAGAAGTCGCCTACACCGGCGCGTTCCACGGTGGCCGGTTGGTCCAGGATGCGGCCGAGGTTCGCGAGATCGCCATAGACTTCGAGTTGATCGGGGCGAAAGCCTCGTCCGAAGGCGAATCCCGTGCCCTGATCGAAAAGATCATGAAGGAGTTCGCATGACGATCAACTGGCGCAAGAGCTCGTACAGCGGTGGCTCTACCGACGAGATGTGCGTCGAGGTTGGCGAACTTGTCAGCGGTGTTGGGATCAGGGACTCCAAGAATCCGAACGGTGGACGGCTTGATGTGACCAGTGCGGAGTTTGCGTTGCTGGTTGGGCGAATCAAGCAGGGAGAGCTTGACCAGGGTTAACCGGTCGTCTCGCCGGTCTTGAGGTGGGTCTCGGGGCTCACTTCAAGACCGGCTGTGTTTTGACGGGACGGCAAGTAACGGGTGGGGATGGGTGGACGCGAGCGGCCCTTAACCGTCCTGAGCACGGGATCTTCTGGCGTGTGTTGGGACGGCTTTCTCGCGGAACACGCCTCATGCCTCGTCCCCTCGGTCCGTTATGGGCGGAGCGGAACCCCCTCCGTCCTCGGCACGACGGGTAGCGCGCCCCCAGGAGAGCTTCAGGCGCTCGTCCGTCCCCCGGCTCCTCAAAGACCGGCGGTCCGTAGCCATATCCGGTGCACCGGCTCATCGACTCCCTGACCGCCACGCTCAACGTGGCCCGTCCCTGTCGGTGCGTCTCCGAACCCATCGACACCTGAACCGTCGAAAAGGCTCGCTGACCCTGCCGTCGTCGCGGCTGCGAGTCGCATACCTCGGCTGGCCGAAAGCGGACATAGATCGGCCCGGACGATTCTTCAGGCCGCAAGTGTTCGCCGAAATCTCCCAATTAGGGCGGATCTTTATGCGGCAAGCCGTGAACCGGCAGGAGTGCCGATCGTCCCTCTCCACGCGGAGACTTCGGCCGACCGATTCGCCTTTGCCGACAACCCGGTCCCGGCGTTGTGTTCCATGTCAGAATACGAGCCGCATCGGAATAGGCGGGAAGGCGGGGATCAATGACGCGTGGGGGTGACTTCTCGCGGCGGCTGTTGCTGTCGGTGGATGTCATGGGCTACGGGTCGGTCTCGGATCTGCGGCAGCGTGATATCCATCGGGCGCTGCTGGCGGCACTCGACGAGGCCGCCGAGCGGGCGGGGCTGGAGCGCGCGGGGTGGCATCGGCAGGTGGCCGGGGACGGAGAGCTGTCGGTCCTTCCGCCGGACGAGTCCGAGCCCCGTGTGGTGGACGGTTTCGTACACCAGCTGGCGGCGACCCTGCGGCGGGTCAACGGGGACGCGGTGGAAGGCAGGCTGCGGCTTCGGCTCGCGATTCACTACGGAACGGCGGTGCCCGGCTCGACCGGATACAACGGGAGAGGGCTCGTCGAAGTCAGCAGGCTGTGCGACAGCGCGCCGTTGCGGTCCGCATTGCTGCGGTCCAAGGCGGATCTTGCGGTGATCCTCTCGCGGCAGGTGTTCCGGGACGTCGTTCTGGGCGAGCACACGTCGCTGAATCCGTCGCGTTTTCGAGAGGTCATGGTCCGGGAGAAAGAGTTCGCCGAGGAGGCCTATCTGCTCATCCCCGGATTCGACGTCCACCAGCTTGAGCCGAGTGATCTGGAGGGACCGTCCGGCGCTCCGGATGCGAGGGCCGGTGTGACGGCTTCTAACGCGGCGAATGAGGCGGCCGATACGACGGAGGCGGTCCTCGGGACTAAGACCGCCGCGGACCCTACGTAGCCGTCCCCTCCCCGCCGAAAGCGGGGGCCGGGACGGGGAAATCCTTAAGGCATCCCTTTCAGAGAAACGGAGTAGAGGGCGCTACCTGGCCTGGGCGAACTCTCCTGGCGGTCGGTGGTCTCGTGGTGCTGCTCGCGGGTGCGGGCCTGGCGGCCTACCTCTGGAGAACGGACGACGAGCCCAGAAGCTCCCCGGAGGCCGCACCCTCGTCGGCGGTGTCCTTGCCCGGAACGAAGGCCCCCACGCCTCCACCCACGACAGGCGGAACGTCGACGCGCCCGCCCGAAAAGGGGACACCGGGGGTGCCAGGCCCTGGCCGATCCCCTTCCGGTAAGCCGACGGAGCAGGGACCCCAGGGGCAGCAGGCCGCTCTTGACGCCTACGAGAAGGACCACCCGAACGAGCAGGCGCGGCGGGTCGATCTGCGGCGCACCACCTTTGTGGCAAGGGTCGTCTGGACCACCTACTGGCGGCAGGGCGCCGACAACGAGAAGAACGACCTCCGGCTGGAAGCCGATCACCTGCTGGCGGCGGAAGGGGCCGGCCTCGCCAGGGTCCCGGCGTCACCGGACGTGCCCAGGGCGACCTGCGAGTCGATCAGATCGTGGCAGACCAGGATCTACCTCCGCGATCTCAAGCCGACCGACCAGCTGTGCGTCCGAGCGGCCGATGACCCCTGGTTCGGCCGGATCCGCATCATCGGCGTCCCGAAGTCCGATGCCGAAGCCCTCAGCTTCTACGCCCACACCTGGATCAGCTGACTCCAGATAACCAACCGGCAACGCACTGCACCCCGCGGTGCCGCGAGGGACAAGCCAGACGATCCACCGGATGGCCCGCACACGTCGCGGTGGCCGAAAGCGGACAACGGCCGGTCCGGAGATTCTCAGGACGACGCGCGTTCGCCGAAATTTCCCAAAAGGGCGGGTCGAAACGCGGCAAAGCCGTTGACCGGCGAGGAGTGCTGATCGCGCTCTGTCTGCGCAAAGACGTCGGCTGCCCGATTCGCCACTGTCTGCACCTCACTCCCGTAATGGACATTGTGGACAGTCCTTGTCGCTTCAGCGATCCCGGGAGAAAATTTCTTCTGATGCCATCCACTGGAAGTGAGTTACATCATGACCAGGCCATGGGAAGCCGATCCCGGCGCGGGGTTCCGCCGGCGTCTGGGCAAGACGGCCGCCGAGGTGGGGGACAGCCGCACGACGCAGGACTGCCCGGAGATCTGGGAGCTGGACAACGGCGACATCGCCGTGATCGGCCGCGATGCCACCGGCGCGTACGGCGACCGGCTTCCGCCCGGCGTGCGCATCGGCCCCGACGAGCGCCTTGTGATCATCTCCGGCCGCCTGCTGGCCGCCGCCAAACCGGATATCCGAGATGCTTGACCGCATTCGGCGGCTCCCGGGCGACGAACTGGATCATGCCGCCTACCACAGCGACTTCGCCTGCCAGGTCGAAGGCCTGAGCGGCGTGATCTGGAAGCTCGAACGGTCCCAGACCTTCCGGGAAGTGGACGATCCCAGCTGGGAGGCCTTTTCCTCCGGAGACTGGCGGCGCGCCCTGGCCCTCCTTGAGAACGACCGCGAAGCCGTGCACACGGAGGCCCGCGACAACCGGCGCCGGGGCCTGAAGATCAAGCGTGTCCGCGTGGTCGAGCGGCCCCTGACGCCATACGTCCAGTGGGAACTGTACGCGCTGCGAATGCTCGCGGAAGAGGGCTTCGAACTGTCCGTGCTACCGGCCGCCGAGCTCGCGTCGCTCGAAGCCCGCGGCCAGTTGCCCGAAGTCGTGATCATCGGACGGCGCGTCCTCTATCAAGTCCGCTATCTGCCTGATTGGACTCCGAGCGGCGCGAAACGCATCGATGCGCCCCAGACGATCAGGGCGGCCGCGACCGAGATCTCCCGCCTATTCGAAAAGGGCGAACCACTGCTCGACTTCTTCGAACGGGAAGTGGCCCGGCTGCCCGCGCCCGCGGTTTGATCTATCGTTCCCGGGTGTCCTCCGTTCGCATGGGTCGCCGGAGGCTGAGAACACTCGGCCTCGGCCTGCTCGCCTTTGTGGTCCTCGGCCTCATCGGGGCCTCGCCCTGGGGCTTGCGGGCGATCGACGGCTCCACCGCCCGATGGGAACGGGCGAGCTTCATCGGCCAGACCTACGGCGCGGCGTCGGCGCTGGTCGCGGCGGTGGCGCTGGTCGGGATCGTGGCCACGCTCATCTTCCAGGCGCGGGAAACGAAGATCGCGCGGGAGGAGGCGCGGCGCATCGCGATCGCCGAACTGCTCAAGATGGCCATGGACGACCCCGACCTCGACGAGGCGTGGGGCCCGGTACCGGCGGGCGAGGACCGCAAGGCCCGGCGCCAGCTCATGTACATCAACATGATCATCTCGGAGTGGCAGATGTCCTTCGAGACGAGAGCGCTTCCCGAAACGCGCCTGCGCGCCATTTCCCGGGAGATGTTCAGTGCGCACCCCGGACGCGCCTTCTGGCGCGAGGCCCGGCAGGTACGTATGAGCACCTCAGAAACCAAGCGCGCACGTCGTTTTCACCAGATCCTCGACGAGGAGTACAACCGGGCCCCTGCGCCGCCGCCCGATCGCGCCCGCTCCCGCCGTCCGTGGGCACTCATGGCAGGTGCGGCGGCGGGCGTGTCGTTGGCCGCGTACCTCGGCCGTGCCCTCACCCGCCGGACGCGCCGCACCCGTCGGAGACCAGGGCGCTGAGGGGGACTGGCCGGACGATCCAGTGGAGGGCCCACGAAGGAACCGTCAGCTCTCAGAAGCCTGCCCCGGCCTCAGGGGCCGACATGAAGGTAGGGGGCCCAGAAGATGGGGAAGGCGGGGCGGCGGGCGCGGAGTGACCGGACGGCCAGGTGA
>NZ_SMKT01000024.1 GCF_004348735.1 Actinomadura sp. KC06 | reverse complement strand
GACAGGGCCGGCCCGGGGTGGGGGCGCCGCGCTAGTGAGGGGCTCGCGGCGCCCCCCGGGAGGGTCAGCTGGCGGGCGAGCCCTGCGCGTCCCCCCTCGTGCTGCCGCCGGCCATTTCCGGATCGGCCGCGGGGTCGACGGCCGTGGACTCCTCGCCTTCCGGTTCGCGTCCCGGAGTCGCGAAGTTGAACTTCACGATCAGGAACTTGAAGATGAAGTAGTAGACGAAGAAGTACACGACGCCCAATCCGAGGATGAGCGGTAGCTGCTCGGTGTTGTCCTTCGTCGCGTTCAGCAGCAGGTCGATGCCGCCGGCGGAGAAGCCGAAGCCGAGCTGGGCCCCGGCGGCCTCCAGGACCGCCATCGAGATGCCGGTGAGGACGACGTGCACGCCGTACAGGACGGGCGCGACGAACATGAACGCGAACTCGATCGGCTCGGTGACGCCGGTGACGAACGCGGTGAGCGCCGCCGACAGCATGATGCCGCCGACCGCCGGACGCCGGTGCGCGGGGGCGGCGCGCCACATGGCGAGGGCCGCGCCGGGCAGGCCGAACATCAGGACGGGGAAGAACCCGGCGAGGAAGCCGCCCGCGTCCGGGTCGCCGGCCAGGTAGCGGTTGATCTCGCCGTGGACGGCGCCGTCCGGGCCCTCGTAGGTGCCGAAGACGAACCAGATGAGCGAGTTCGGGATGTGGTGCAGGCCGAACGGGATGAGCAGCCGGTTGATCATGCCGTAGATGCCGGCTCCGGCCGCGCCCGCGCCGGTGATCCACTCACCGAACTCGGTGAGCCAGTTGCCGAGCACCGGCCAGAGGAAGCCGATCAGGATGCCGAGCAGCAGGCCCGCGAAGGCGGTGACGATCGGCACGAACCGGCGGCCGCCGAAGAACGCGAGCCAGGTCGGCAGCTTGATCCGGTAGTAGCGCTGGTAGAGCAGCGCGGCGACGACGCCCATCAGGATGCCGCCGAGCACCTGGGTGGGGTTCGTGGCGCCCCAGTCGATGGCCGGCGCCGGCTGGCCGTCGACGACCTTGGTGATCGTGACGTTGCCCTTGAGCTCGTCCGAGTGCGAGAACATGATCTTCGAGACGCGGTCGAAGACCAGGTAGCCGACGACCGCGGCGAGCGCGGTGGAGCCGTCCGACTTCTTGGCGAAACCGATCGCCACACCGACGGCGAAGAGCAGCGGCAGGGCGGCGAACAGCGCGTTCCCGGCCTCGCCGACGACCTCGGCGACCCGGTTCCATTCGAGGCCGTCCTTGCCGAGCATGTCGGGCTGTCCGAAACGCAGCAGGAGTGCCGCGGCGGGCAGGACGGCGATCGGCAGCATGAGGCTGCGACCGATGCGCTGCAGCTGCGCGAGGATGCTCGACCCTCTGCGTGGTGTGTTGTCCACTGTCGTGGCGGTCATCGTGAGGTTCCTCCTCAGGGGATCCAGGAGTTCTCAGGTGTAGGGGCTGGGGGATCAGGACTGGGGCGGCGGGGGATTTCCGAGTGCCGTGTGGATCTGGTAGCGGTCCGCCCTGTAGGTCGACACGCCCAGCTCCGCACACACACCACCGGTGTACGAGCGGCGTTGGAGGAGCAGCACTGCACTGCCCCTTGGGATTTGCAGATGCCTGGCGTCCGCGGCGTCGGCCAGACTTGCGTCGATTGTCTGATCGCCCGCGTCGAAGACGAGACCGTACACCGCTTCGAGGACGCCGTACAGAGAGCGATCCGCGAGGCGGCGGTCGAGTAGGTCGGGAGCGAGCGAGGCGAGGATGTGGGCACGTTCCAGGGCCATCGGCTCGCCGTCCGCGGTGCGCAGGCGTTCGATGACATGGATCTCGGTTCCCGGTTCGACCTCGAAGACCCGGGCGAGGCGGGCGTCCGCGTAGACGGTCCGCCGGTCCAGGTCTATCGCGCCGGGACGCAGGCCGCGGCTCAGCATGTCCTCGGTGAACGAGACGAGCCGCAGCGGCATCTCGATCTTGGGCCGGGCCACGAAGGTGCCCTTGCCCGGGACGCGGTACAGCCGGCCCTCGGAGACGAGCTGGTCGACGCCCTGCCGCACGGTCATGCGGGACAGCCCGTACCGGACGCACAGCTCGCGCTCCGACGGGATCGGGGCGTCGACGGGCAGTTCCGCGCTCTCGATGAGGTCGAGCAGGATCGCGCGGAGCTGGAAGTACTTCGGTACCGGACTGTGCGGGTCGATTGTCGTCACGGGGGTTTCCTCGATGGCCGGGGGCCGGATCGATGGGATTCGCCGGGTTTCGACGGTTGGGGTTGGTTGGTGGGCCTACAGGGATATTGGATTTGGTTCGGACTGGTCTAGGCCGGACTAGACCACAGGACCGAAAGGCATGTCAATGCACGAATTCGTAACGACCGGGTCACGCCGGGACGCGACCATGATCGACGTACTCCCAGGTCAGGGAGCCCGTTCTGAGGGCCCGTCCGGCCGGGCCTCCGGCGGCATGTCCTCTTCCGGCTCCCGTCCGGGCGTCGGCAGGTTGAACCGCTTGATCACGAAAGTGAAGATCGCGTAATACAGCACGAAGTAGACCACCCCCAGTGCGATCACCATCCAGAGATGCCGGGTGTTGCTCTTGGTCGCGTTCAGCAGCATGTCGATCAGCCCGGCGGAGAAGCTGAAGCCGAGCTGCGCGTCCGCCGCCGCGAGCAGGCCCAGGGACACGCCCGTCAGCACGACGTGGATGCCGTACAGGACGGGCGCGACGAACATGAACGAGAACTCGATCGGCTCCGTCACCCCGGTGACGAACGCGGTGAGCGCGGCCGAGAACATCAGGCCGCCGACGGCGCCGCGCCGGTGCGGGGGAGCCGCGCGCCAGATGGCGAGGGCCGCGCCGGGCAGGCCGAACATCAGGACGGGGAAGAACCCGGCGAGGAACGTCCCGGCGTTCGGGTCCCCGGCCAGGTAGCGGTTGATCTCGCCGTGGACGGTGCCGTCCGGCCCCTCGTAGCTGCCGAACACGAACCAGATGAGCGAATTCAGGATGTGGTGCAGGCCGAAAGGCAGCAGCAGCCGGTTCGCGACGCCGTAGACGCCCGCGCCGAACGCGCCCGCGCCGGTGATCCAGTCGCCGAAGCTGTCGATCCAGCCGCCGAGCGTCGGCCACACGAACCCGAAGACCACCCCGAGGGCGAGCGCGGCGGCGGCGCTGACGATCGGCACGAACCGCCGGCCGCCGAAGAACGCCAGCCAGGACGGCAGCTTGATCCGGTAGAACCGCTGGTAGAGCAGCGCGACCATGACCCCGACGACGATGCCGCCGAGGACCTGCGTCGGGTTCGTCAGCCCGTAGCCGACCGCCTCCTCCAGGCTGCCGTCCTCCTGCTGGACCTTCTGGACGACCGTCCCCTTCAGCTCGCTGGTGTGGGAGAACATCACCTTCGAGACGCGGTCGAAGACCAGGTAGGCGACGACGGCGGCGAGCGCGGTGGAGCCGTCGGACTTCTTGGCGAAGCCGATGGCGACGCCGACCGCGAACAGGATCGGGAGGTTGTCCAGCAGCGCCCCGCCCGCCGCGGCGAACACCTCGGCGACGCGGTTCCAGCCGAGGCCGTCCACGCCGAGCAGGTCGTCCTGGCCGAGGCGGAGCAGGATCCCGGCGGCGGGCAGGACGGCGATCGGCAGCATGAGGCTCCGGCCGATCCGCTGCAGCACCGCGAACGTCGACGACCAGGCGCCGCCGAGGCCGCCGCGCCCGCCACCGCCGCCGACGGCGGCCGTGGTGCTCATGAGTGATCACCTTCCGGACCGGCGGCTTTTCCCGCAGCCGATACCGGACGAGTTCGGGCCCGCATCTTCATCTTCATCCGATTCGTGGAGTATGGTGCGTACTGGTCTAGTCCGGACTAGACCAGTTGGACCGGGCGTTTACGACCAGCGATCGTCGTGTCACAGAGAGTGCTCATACATGGCATCACTACTGATCACGGCCTCCAACATGATCATTACCCCCGCGGGCAGTCCTACCCGCGTCCTCTCCCCGGGATACGTCCGGGCCGAGAACGGTGTGATCGTCGAGGCGGGCGGGGGACGTCCGCCCGCCACGCTCGGCGCCCCCGACCGCGACCTCCGGGACGGGCTGCTCGCCCCCGGCCTGGTCGACATCCAGGTCAACGGCTTCTTCGGCCACGACATGGTGGACGCCGACGAGGCGGGCTGGCACACCGTCGTGTCCCGCCTCCCCGAGACCGGCGTGACCGCGTTCCTCCCCACGTTCATCACCGCCCCCGTCGCGACGCAGGCCGCCGCCCTCCGCCGCGCCCGCGACCTCCTCCCGAACCTCCCGGACGGGACGCGCGTCCTCGGCGTCCACCTCGAAGGACCGTTCCTGTCGGAGAAGCGCAAGGGCGCGCACAACGCCGTCCACCTCACCGACCCGGAGCCCGGCGCGATCGAGACGCTGCTGGAGACCGGGCTGGTCAAGCTCGTCACCCTCGCGCCCGAGCGGAACGGCGCGCTCGACGCGATCCGCACGCTCACCGAGGCCGGTGTGGTGGTCAGCGTCGGGCACAGCGACGCGACCGCCGACCAGGTCGCCGTCGCCGCCGACGCGGGGGCCCGCAAGGTCACCCACATCTTCAACGCGCAGACCGGCGTGCACCACCGCGACCCGGGCGTCGCCGTCCAGGCGCTCATCGACGACCGGCTGAGCCCCGGCCTGATCCTCGACCTGCACCACGTCGCGCCGAAGGTGGCCGAGCTGGTGTTCCGGGCCGCGCCGGGACGGGTCGTGCTCGTCACCGACGCGGCCTCGGCGGCGGGCATGCCACCCGGCACGTACGAGCTCGGCGGCGAGCCCATCACCATGCCCGCGGAGGGCCCGCCGCTGCGCGCCGACGGCACGCTGGCCGGATCCGGCCTCCGGCTGGACGACGCGGTCGGCAACGCCGTCCGCATCGGCATCGACACGGTCACGGCGGTGGACGCCGCGACCCGCGTCCCGGCCGACCTGATCGGCCGTCCCGATCTCGGCCGGATCGCCCCCGGCGCCGCCGCCGACCTGGTCTGGCTGGGGCCGGACCACCGGGCGCGTACGACGTGGGTCAACGGGCAGGAAGTCTTCGGAGGGGGATCATGACGAGTTTGATGCGCGCCGAGATCGGCGAGCAGCCGGACGCGCTGCGCCGGACGATCGACGCGCTGCTGCCGCGCACCCCCGACCTCGGGGCGCTCGCCCGCGAGACGCGGCAGGTGCTGTTCATCGCGCGCGGGTCGTCCGACAACGCCGCGGTGTACGGCCGCTACCTGGTCGAATCGCACGCCGGACGGCTGGCCACGCTCGCCGCGCCGTCGATCGCGACGACCTACAAGCGCAAGCTGGACCTGTCCGGCGTGCTGGCCGTGGCGATCAGCCAGTCCGGCAAGACGGAGGAGATCGTCGAGACCCTCGGCTGGGCCGGCGACTGCGGCGCCAGGACGGTCGCCGTCACCAACGGCGCGGGCTCGCCGCTGGCCGAGATCGCCGAGGTCGCCCTGCTCACGGAGGCCGGCGACGAGATCGCCGTCCCCGCCACCAAGACCTACACCACCCAGCTCGCCGCGCTGTCGGTGCTGGCCCTCGGCCTGGGAGCGGACGTCGCTGAAGCCGACCTGCGCCGCGTCCCCGACGAGGTCGCCCGGATGATCGCGCTGACCGAGGAGTCGGCCGCGCTGCCCGAGATCGTCGAGGAGCTGGCGAAGGTGCCGGGCACGGTCGTGTCCGGGCGCGGCATCGCGTTCGGCACCGCGCTGGAGCTCGCGCTGAAGATCAAGGAGGCGTGCTACCTGCACGCGATGGGCCTCTCGTACGCCGACCTGCTGCACGGCCCGATCGCGGTCGTCGACGCGCAGACCCCCGCGCTGCTCGTCGCCGCCGACTCGGGACCGACGCTGGCCGGCACGGTCGCGCTGGCCAGGCGGGTCGAGAGCGCGGGCGCCCGCGCCTACGGCGTCGGCGGCGGCCCCGACCTCGCGGCGGCGTGCTCGGCGGCGCTGCCCGGCCCCGCCCTCCCCGAGTGGACGGCCCCGCTCGGCCTCATCGTTCCCGGCCAGATCCTGGTCGAGAACCTGGCCCGCCGGCTCGGCATCGACCCGGACGTGCCCCGTGGCCTGAACAAGGTCACCCAGACAGACTAAGACAAACCCCCTGCAACGCCCGGGGCGACGAGAGCCGGACCCGGGCCCACCCCGACGAGGAGAAGAACATGGACAAGGCCGAGGCCATCGTCGCCGGACTGGGCGGCGCCGACAACATCATCGAGATCGAGCCCTGCGCCACCCGGCTGCGCACCGAGGTCAAGGACGCCGGCAAGGTCGACGAGGCCGCGCTGAAGAAGGCGGGCGCGTTCGGCGTCATGCGCAGCGGCACCGTCGTCCAGGTCGTCGTCGGCACCGAGGCCGACACCCTCTCCAGCGACATCGAGGACATCCTCGAATAACCCCCGTCCCCACCAGACACCCCCGAATTCGACCGACTCTAAGGAGACCCCGCTGATGACCCGAGTACTGTCACCGGTCTCCGGCCGGGTGGTCGGCCTCGCCGGCGTGCCCGACCCGGTGTTCGCCCAGGCCATGGTCGGCCCGGGCACGGCGGTCGACCCCGAGCGCGGCCCCGGCCACGCCATCGCCCCCGTCACCGGCACGATCGTCAAACTCCATCCGCACGCCTACGTCGTCGTCGACGGCGAGGGCCACGGCGTGCTCGTCCACCTCGGGATCGACACCGTCAAGCTCAAGGGCCAGGGGTTCGAGCTCCTCGCGTCCGAGGGCGACCAGGTGACGTCCGGCCAGCCGGTCGTCGCCTGGGACCCGGGCCTGATCGAGGCGGGCGGGCGCTCGCCGGTCTGCGCGGTCGTGGCGCTGGACGCGGGCGCCGACGCCCTGTCCGACGTCGTGGAGTCGGGTGAGGTGACGAAGGGGGCCGAGCTGTTCACATGGAACTGATCGGATGGCGATGATCGGGCTGGGCGCCGCGGTGTTCGACCTCGACGGCACCCTCATCGACACCGAGCCGCGCAGCCGCGCCCAGTGGTCGCGGCTGTTCGACGCGCACGGCGTCCCCCACGACGACGCGCTGATCGCCTCGTTCGCGGGGCGCCGCGGGCTCGAAGTGCTCGGGGAGCTGGCGCACCTGTTCCCCGGCCGGACGGTCGAGGAGCTGTTCGAGCAGGTCGTCTCCTACCAGAAGGCGCCGGGGATGCCCGCCGTCGCGCCCGTCGCCGGCGCGGTGGGGCTCGTCCGGACGCTGGCGCACCACGGCATCCCGCTCGCCGTGGTGACGTCGGCGGAACGCTCGTACGCCGAGGGCCTGCTGGACGAGCTGGGCGTCCGCGGCCTGATGGACATCGTGGTGACCGCCGGGGACGTCGTCACCGGCAAGCCCGACCCGGAGGGCTACCTGGCCGCCGCGCGCGACCTCGGCGTCCCGGCGGCGGACGCGGTCGGGTTCGAGGACACCCCGGCGGGTGTCGCGGCCGTCAAGTCCGCCGGCATGACGTGCGTGGGCATCGCCACCACGCAGCCGGCGGGCGCGCTGGCCGGGGCCGACCATGTGGTCGCCGACTTGAAGGACGTGGACGTCGTGCCGGGCCCCGCGCTGCGGGTGCGCGGCCTCGGACAGGTCCAGCAGAGCATCGGGCGTGGCCGGAATGGCCAAGGCCGATCGGGACAGAACTAAGCCAAGAGGAGTGTGCCGTGACCGAGCGCAATGTGAAGATCCAGTCGAGGGTGGGGCTGCACGCGCGGCCGGCCGCGCTCTTCGTCCAGACGGCGGCCAAGGCCCCGATGGACGTGACCGTGGGCAAGCCCGGCGGCGCCCCCGTGAACGCCAAGAGCATCCTCGCCGTGCTCGGACTGGACGCCCGGCACGGGGAGGAGGTCGTCCTGTCCGCGGAGGGCGCGGGCGCGGACGAGCTGCTCGACGAGCTTGAGAAGCTGCTGTCCGACCCGGAGCCCGAGGAGTCCTGACGGTGCCGGAGGTTCTGCAGGGCGCGGGAGTCAGCCCGGGCGTCGGCGCCGGGCCGGTGCGGACCATCGCCGGGGCCGTCCCCGAGCCGCCCGCCGGGTCCACGCACGGCGGCGACGCCGAGGCCGAGCGCGCGACGGCCCTCGCCGCGCTGGAGGCCGTCGCCGTCGAGCTGGAGGAACGCGGCACCCGCGCCGCCGCGGTGGGCAACCCCATGGGGGAGGAGGTGCTGGGCGCGCAGGCGCTGATGGCCCGCGACCCCGGTCTCGCCGACGACGTCCGCGCCCGGATCGACCGCGGGGTCGCCGCGCCCCGCGCCGTGTTCGAGTCGTTCGGCGTCTACCGCGACCTGCTCGCCGGCGCCGGCGAGTACATGGCGGCCCGGGTCACCGACCTGGACGACATCCGCGACCGCGCGCTCGCCCGGCTGCTCGGCCTGCCGATGCCCGGCGTCCCGGAGTCGGACGAGCCGTTCGTGCTGGTCGCCCGCGATCTCGCGCCCGCCGACACGGCCGTCCTCGACCCGGCGCAGGTGATCGCGTTCGTGACCGAGGAGGGCGGGCCGACCAGCCACACCGCGATCATCGCCCGGACGATGGGCGTCCCCGCCGTGGTGGCGCTGCCCGGCGCGACGGCGCTGGCGGACGGCACCCGCGTCCTCGTCGACGGGGCCGCCGGGACGGTGCGTCCCGACCCGTCCGAGGCCGACGTCGCCGCGGCCCGGGCCGCTGCCGCCGCCCGCGCCGCCGCCCTGGAGGACTCCACCGGGCCCGGCGCCACCAAGGACGGCCACAAGGTGCCGCTGCTGGCGAACATCGGCGGCCCGAAGGACGTCGACGCCGCGCGGGCCAACGGCGCGGAGGGCGTCGGCCTGTACCGCACCGAGTTCCTCTTCCTCGACCGCCACAAGGCGCCGACCGACGAGGAGCAGGAGGCGGCGTACCGGACCGTCCTGGAGGTGTTCCCGGAGGGCCGCGTCGTCGTCCGGACGCTGGACGCGGGCGCCGACAAGCCGCTCAAGTTCCTCCCCCCGCCCGGCGAGGAGCCGAACCCGGCGCTCGGCGAGCGCGGCCTGCGGATGTCGCGCCGGTATCCGGACGTCCTGGCCGCCCAGCTCGCCGCGCTGGCCCGCGCCACCGCCGGCCTGACCACGAAGCTGCAGGTCATGGCCCCGATGGTGACGGACGCGGCGGAGGCCGCCTTCTTCGCCGCCGCCTGCCGCGACGCGGGCATCGCGCATCCCGGCGTCATGATCGAGGTGCCCGCCGCCGCGCTGCGCGCCCGCGACATCGCGCCGGAGGTCGAGTTCTTCAGCATCGGCACCAACGACCTCACCCAGTACGCGTGCGCGGCGGACCGCCAGGTCGGCGGCCTCGCGCATCTCCAGGACCCGTGGCAGCCCGCGATCCTCGACCTGGTCGCCCCGGCCGCCGAGGCGGGCGTCCCGTGCGGCGTCTGCGGCGAGGCCGCCGCCGACCCGGCGCTCGCCTGCGTGCTGGTCGGGCTCGGCGTGACGTCGCTGTCGATGAGCGCGCCGGCCCTTCCGCTGGTGCGGGCCGCGCTCGCCCGGCACACCCTGGACGAGTGCCGCCAGGCCGCCGCCGCCGCCCGTGCCGCCCGCACCGTCGCGCAGGCCCGCGAGGCCGCCCGCGCCCACCTGCCGGGCCTGGCGGAGCTGGGGATCTGACGGGCTCCGGCTACCGGTGGCCCGGGTTCCGGCTACCGGTAGCCGAGGCCGTGGCCGACCTGCTCGCCGGCCGCGGGCACCGGTAGCCGGCCGGTCGGCTTGACCGCGCCGCTCAGCACCCGGCCGAGGGCGTTGACCGACACCGCGCTGGACGAGTACGTCGCGAGCGCCCCCTCCGCGCCCTTGGCGGAGTTCAGGTCGTAGGGACGGCCCAGCGCCGCGACCACGACCGGCTTCGACCCGAGCGCCCGGACCTTGGCGGCCGTGGCCCCGCCCGCGTTCAGGGTGGTCAGGACGGTGACGTCCGCCGAGCCCGGGGAGGTCACCGTGATTCCGTTGCGGCGCAGCGCCGCGCGCAGCGTCCCGCCCGCGGGCCCGGTGACGGCGACCTTCTTGCCCTTCAGCGGCAGCACGTTCCGGTCGTTGCGGACGAGCGTGACCGCGTGCTCGGCGACCTGGCGGGCGATGGCCTTGTGCGCGGACGTCCCGATCACCGCGCCGGCCTTGGCCGGGTCGGCGGCGGTGTCCTGGAACAGGCCGCGCCGCTGCTTGAGCTGGAGGATGCGCGTGACGGAGCCGTCCAGCCGCTTCTCCGGGATCTTCCCGGACCGGACGGCCGCCAGCACCGCCCGGTAGGCGCGCGGCAGGCTCGGCGGCATCAGCAGTTGGTCGGCGCCCGCCTCCAGCGCGCGGACGGGCACGGCCGCGTCGCCGTACTTCTCCCGCACGCCCGCCATCTCCAGCGAGTCCGTCGTGATCACGCCCTTGTAGCCGAGCGCGCCGCGCAGCAGCTTGACCAGGACGTTCCGCGACAGCGTGGACGGATCGCCCGACCCGTCGAGCTTCGGCACGACGATGTGCGCGGTCATGACCATGTCGACGCCGGCGCCGATCGCCGCGCGGAACGGGGGCGCGTCCAGCCGCTCCCACATGGGGCGCGTGTGCTTGATCACCGGCAGGCCGGTGTGGCTGTCGGTGGCGGTGTCGCCGTGCCCGGGGAAATGCTTGGCCGCCGCGGCGACCCCGGCGGCCTGGTAGCCGTCGACGGCCCCGGCGGTCAGCTTCGACACCAGGCCGGGTTCGGCGCCGAACGAGCGCAGCCCGATCACCGGGTTGCGCGGGTCGACGTTCACGTCGGCGTCGGGCGCGTAGTCCAGGTTGATGCCGACCGCGCGCAGCTCCGTGCCGGTGACCTGCGCGGCGGCGCGGGCGTCGGCGGGGCTGCCGGTCGCGCCGAGCGCCATGTTGCCGGGGAAGCCGGTGATGAACGGCGTCCGCGACACGATGCCCTGCTCCTCGTCCACGCCGAGCAGCAGCGGGATCTTGGACGCCTTCTGCAGCGCGTTCGACTGCGCGGCCGTCTTCGCCGGGGCGCCGAAATTGCCGGGGAAGTAGATCAGCCCGCCGACGCGGTACTTCCTGATCTTGGCCAGGGCGTCGGCGCGGCTGGAGAACCGCGTCACGAACAGCTGCCCGACCTTCTCCTCCAGGCTCATCTTCGCGACGTGGCCGGGGATCCAGGCGTCCGGATCCTTCGACTGGGCGCCGCGCGAGCCGGACGGCCACGGCCCGTCGCCGCGGTCGTCGTCTCCGCCGCCGCAGCCCGCGGTGACCGCCAAGGTCAGCGCCGCCGCGAGCGCGAGTGGACGGATAGCACGCACCTGACCAGGCCCCCCGACATGGTCTCGGTTCTCGGTCGCATCGGACGTCGCGACGTTAACCGCTCGCCCGTCCCGCTGTCGACCCGGCAGGCCACCCCTTCCACGACTGCCCCCCGCGTAACAGTACGATCACGATGGACCCCAGGATCACGGGTGTGGATCTTGTGGGGTCCATCGCGATGAACCCTGACGGCCTGGACGCCGTCTCTTGCGGGATCGGCCGGGCTGGAACGGGACAGCCGGTGCCGGGTCCGGCCGGGCGGGGAGCTCAGCCGGGCAGGGGGTGGCCGAGGCGGCGCAGCGCCATCCCGGCCGCGCCGACGGCTCCGTCGCCCGCGCAGCGCGGCGCCGCGGCGAAGCGGTCGCGCAGCCCGGTGCGGACGGCCTCGGCGACGGGGCCCTCACGGAGCACCGAGCCGTGCATGACGACCGGTGCGCTGGGGTCGGACAAGGCCGGGCGCACCGCGTCCACGTCGCGGAGCAGCCACTGCGCGGCCTCTTCGGTGATGCGCCTGGCCACCGGGTCGCCGGCGGCCGCGGCGGCCGCGACCACCGGGCCGAGCCGGCCCAGCGCCGCGGGCGGACGGCCGTACACCTCCTTGATGATCGCCTGGGCGAGCCGGGGGTTGGGCGGGGTGCCGGGCACCTCGGGGTGGCCCGGCGGCGCCGGATCGCCCCGCGGGCCGTATCCGCCCGGGTCGCCGCGCGGCCCGTGGCCGCCGGGATGCCCGGGCGGCCCGTGCGAGCCGGGCGGGCCGTGCGAGCCCGGATGTCCCGGCGGCCCGTGCGAGCCCGGAGGCCCGGCCGGACGGTGCGGACCCGCCGGGCCGTCTCCGGACGCCGGATGCGGCACGTTCCCGGTCGGCGGGTAACGGCCGTTTCCAGGCGGCGGGCCGGGCCCGTCGCCGGACGGCGGGCCAGGGGGGTCGGGGAGCAGCACGGCGGTTCCCGTGCCGCTCCGGAGGGGGGTGCCGAGGGGGGTGCCGCCTCCGGAGGAGAGCGTGACGGCCTGCGACAGCAGCGGGGCGCCCGGTGACGACGAAGGGGCGCCGGCCATGGCCAGCGCCCTCGGTCGGCGGGGTCTCCGCCGTTCCGCGTCGATCTCCGCGACCACGGTGGCGCCCAGCAGCGCCCGGGGGACCGAGTCGGTGAGCAGCGTCGGGGAGCCGCGGCCGTCGTAGGCGGCGAGCGCGGCCCGGACGGCCTCCTTCCCGAGCCATACCGCCGAACCCTCGTCCCCGACGAGCCAGCCGTAGCCGTCCGCGCGCTGCACGATCGTCCCGTCGTTGATGACCGCCGCGCCGGCGCCCGTGCCGGAGAACACCACGATGCCCTTGGGCTCGCTGGTTCCGGCGGCGAACGCCACCGCGATATCGGTCACCACCGCGGGCGAGCCGCGCAGGCCGACGGCCTGCCAGGCCTGCCGCGCCGCCGCGACGGCCGCGGGCCGCCCGGCGGAGCCGGCGCCGGCGATGCCGAACACGCCGGTGAGGATGAGGGTACGGTCAAGGTCCCCGAGCGCCTCGCTCAGGGCGGTGGTCAGCGCCCCAGCGGTGTCGCCTCCAGAGTTGGGATTTGCCCCGGGGCCGGTGCCGGAACCGGCCAGGGCACCCCCCAGCGTCAGCACGACGCAGCGGGTCTTCGTGCCACCCGCGTCGATACCGACCACGTAAGGACCGGCCAAATGGGTCAACACATGGCGACCGTAGCCTTTTCTACCGTTGACGTGACATCCTGCGCGTAAGAAAATTTCCATCATGAGGAAACCCATCGGCTCCGAGCGGAGCCTCGAGCAGGGCCCCGAGCGGGGGATCACGGGGGAGCCCGGTTCACCACGGGACCAGGCGGCGGGCCAGGCCCCGGAGCGGGACCGGGACAGCACGCCGCTGAGCACCGTGGTCCGGGTCCGCTCGCTGCTGCCCTCGCTGCCCCCCGCAGAGCGGCGAGTCGCCCAACGCGTCATCGACGACCCCGAAGGGGTCGCCAACTCCACCATCACCGAACTCGCGCAGACGTGCGGTACCTCCGAGACCACGGTCATCCGGTTCTGCCGGGCGATCGGGTTCCACGGGTACCCAGAGCTGCGGCTGACCCTCGCCACGGAGGCCGGGCGGGCGCAGAGCGCCGCCGGGGGCCGGGTCATCGGCAGCGACATCAGTCCCGACGACTCCCTGGAACAGATCGTTGAGAAGGTGACCTTCGCCGATGCGCGGGCCGTCGAGGAGACCGCCTCCCAGCTCGACATCAAGATGCTGGAACAGGTCGTGGACGCGGTCGTCGCCGCGGACCGGGTCGACGTCTACGGCGTCGGCGCCAGCGCGTTCGTCGCGGCCGACTTCCAGCAGAAGCTGCACCGCATCGGACGGATCTGCTCGGCGTGGGCGGACGCCCACATCATGCTCACCAGCGCCGCGGTGCTGGGCAGCACGAGCGTGGCGATCGGCATCTCGCACACCGGGTCGACGGTCGAGACCATCGACGCGCTGGAGGTCGCCAAGAGCAGGGGCGCCAAGACGGTGGCGCTCACCAACTTCCCCAAGTCCCCGATCGCGGAGGTGGCCGACCTGATCCTGACCACGGCGGCGCGGGAGACGACCTTCCGTTCCGGCGCCACCGCGAGCCGGCTGGCGCAGCTCACGGTGGTCGACTGCCTCTTCGTCGGGGTGGCGCAGCGCACCTACGGGCCGACCCGCAAGGCCCTGGAAGCCACATTCGAGGCGGTCCGCGGCCGGACCGTGCGACCCGACCGGAGGCGTCGGTGATCGATTGCGAGCTGCCCACCGAGGGACGGAACCCCCGCACCCTCGACGTCGACACACTCCCCACCCTGGAGGTGCTGCGCCTGATCAACTCTGAGGACGCGACCGTTCCGATGGCCGTGGCGTCCGTCCTGCCGGAGGTTGCCCGGCTGGTGGACCTCGCCGTGGAGTCGCTGCGCGCTGGAGGACGCGTGCACTACTTCGGCGCGGGCACGTCGGGACGGCTCGCGGTGATCGACGCCGCCGAGCTGCCGCCCACGTTCGGCATCTGGGGGCGGGTGGTCGCCCACCACGCCGGCGGGCCGGGCGCGCTGTCCCAGGCGATCTCCGACGTCGAGGACGACGTCGAGCTCGGCCGCCGGGACGCACGCGACGTCCGGCCCGGCGACATCGCCGTCGGCATCGCGGCGAGCGGCCGCACGCCGTACGTGGTGGGCGCGCTGCGCGCCGCCGCCGACGGCGCCCGCACGGCGCTGATCAGCTGCAACCCGCACACCCCGTACGGGGACGAGGTGGAGGTGCACATCGGCCTCGCCACCGGACCCGAGGTGATCAGCGGGTCCACCCGGATGAAGGCGGGCACGGCGACCAAGCTCGTGCTCAACTCCTTCTCCACCACACTGATGATCAGGATGGGCCGGACCTACTCCAACCTGATGGTCAGCGTCAACGCGCTGAACGGCAAGTTGCGCGCCCGGCTCGTCCGCATCCTCACGGAGGCGACGGGCATGGACGCGCGGACCTGCGAGAACGCGCTGACAGAGGCAGGAGGCAACACGCGCGTGGCGCTCGTCTCACTTCTCGGTGAGGTGCCCGCGGCACGCGCGACGGTGGTGCTGGAAGAGGCCGACGGGGGCGTGCGGGAGGCTCTGCAGCGGCTCAGATCAGCCTGATCGATGTTCCGGGGGCCGGCCGGTAGTTGGGGCCGGCGGCCTTTCGGACGGGGGAGTAAGGCAGAACGGGGTTCGGGGAGCGGTCCGAAATCGCCTAATATCGGGCCGTGCGAGATGAACGACACGCGACGCCCAGAGCTGTGATCACCGACTGGGGCGGCGTCCTGACCTCCCCTCTCAACGAGGCGATCGACGTGTGGCTCGCCGCCGAGCGCATCGACGTCCAGCGGTACAAGGACGTGATGCGCGCCTGGGTGAAGCAGGCGTACGACGGCGCCGGGACGAACCCGATCCACGGGCTCGAAGACGGCAGCCTCCCCGCCGCGGAGTTCGAGCGGCTCCTCGCCGCCGAGCTGCTCACCGCCGACGGCGGGCCGGTGCCGGCGGCGGGGCTCATCGCCCGCATGTTCGGGGCGTTCGCGCCCGTCCAGCCCATGTACGACGCGCTCCGCGCGGCCCGCGCCGCCGGGGCCCGTACGGCCGTCCTGTCCAACTCGTGGGGCAACGACTACCCCCGCGACCTGTTCGCCGAGGTCTTCGACGCCGTCGTCATCTCCTCGGAGGTCGGCCTCCGCAAGCCCGACGAGCGGATCTTCCGGCATGCGCTCGCCGTCCTCGGCCTGGACGCCGCCGACTGCGTCTTCATCGACGACATCGAGCACAACGTCCGCGCCGCCGAGGACCTCGGGCTCCACGGCATCCACCACACCGCTCCCGACACCACCATCGCCGAACTGCGCGCGTTGAACGTCCTGCCGTGACCGTCTGGCAGACTGGCTGACCGTCATGCGCGTCTACCTGCCGTCCACGCTCACGCTCCTCGCCGGCGTCCGCGCCGCCCAGGAGATCGGCCCCGCGCCGGTCGCGGCCCACGCGGTCACGCCCGCGCTGCGCGAGTGGTACGCGGGCGGCGATCTGGAGGAGCTGGAGTACGCGGCGCTGTCCGCCGCCGCCCGCGCCTCCCTGCGGCTCCTGGCCGCCGACCCCGCCGCCCCGCGCCGCCGCGTCGTCCTGGCCGCCGAAGTGCCCGACCAGCTGGTCACCTGGCCGCGCGGCGACGCCGGACTGGCCAACGACGACCGCGCGCAGGTCGAGATCTCCGAAGCCGTCCCGTGGAAGAGGATCGCGTCCGGCCATGTGGACGACGCGAACGCCGCCGCCGACATCGCCGCGGCCGCCGAGGCCCTCCCGGCCGCCGACGCCGGCGACGACGACGCCCGGTTCACCGTGGACGGCGCTGAAGGCCACGAACTCCTCTGGTACGCCACCCAGGAACTCCCTCACCTGCTCGACTGACCGGCATATGGGCGGGTAGGTCCCGGCACATCGGACAACGCCGTCGGAATCGCAGGGGAGCCGTCATGGACGCCGCCACCAATGTGCCCGCGCCGGTGAACGAGCCGGTCAAGACCTACGCGCCCGGCAGCGGCGAGCGCGCCGCGCTGGAGGCAAGGATCAAGGAGCTCGGCGGCGGGCAGACCGAGCTGACCATGACGATCGGCGGCGAGCGGCGCATGGGCGCGGGCACGCCGATCGACGTCGTCGAGCCGCACAACCACGGCCACGTCCTCGGCCGGATGGGCGAGGCGACCGAGCCGGACGTGGCCGAGGCGGTCTCCGCCGCGCGGGAGGCCGCGCCCGGATGGCGGTCCATGGCGTTCGAGGACCGCGCAGCGATCTTCCTGCGCGCCGCCGACCTGCTCGCCGGGCCGTGGCGGGCGACGGTGAACGCAGCCACGGTGCTCGGGCAGTCCAAGTCCGTGCAACAGGCCGAGATCGACGCGGCCTGCGAGCTGATCGACTTCTGGCGGTTCAACGTCGGCTACGCGCAGCGGATCCACGAGATCCAGCCGCTGTCGTCCCCCGGCGTGTGGAACCGGCTCGAATACCGGCCGCTGGAGGGGTTCGTCCTCGCGATCACGCCGTTCAACTTCAGCGCGATCGCCGGGAACCTGCCGACCGCGCCCGCGCTGATGGGCAACGTCGTGGTGTGGAAGCCGTCCCCGACGCAGCAGCTCGCCGCGCACTTCACGATGCGGGTGCTGGAGGCCGCCGGGCTCCCGCCCGGCGTGATCAACCTCGTCACCGGGAACGGGCAGGCCGTCTCGAACGTGGCGCTGCGCCACCCCGACCTGGCCGGGCTGCACTTCACCGGGTCCGCCGCCACCTTCCAGAACCTCTGGCGGACGATCGGCGAGAACATCGCCGCCTACAAGGGCTACCCCCGGATCGTCGGCGAGACCGGCGGCAAGGACTTCGTCGTCGCCCACCCGACGGCCGACCCCGCGATCCTCAAGACGGCACTCGTCCGCGGCGCGTTCGAGTACCAGGGGCAGAAGTGCTCCGCCGCGTCCCGCGCCTACATCCCGCGCTCCGTCTGGTCCCGGATGCGGGACGACTTCCTCGCCGAGACCGAGTCCCTCACCATGGGCAACGTCGCGGAAGACCTGTCGCTGTTCATGGGCGCGGTGATCGACGACCGCGCGTTCGCCAAGCACCGCCGCGCCATCGAGCGGGCCCGCGACGTCGACACCATCGAGATCCTCACGGGCGGGGAGCTGGACGACTCGTCCGGCTACTTCGTGCGGCCGACCGTCCTGGAGTCGTCCGACCCGACCGACGAGATCTTCACCACCGAGTACTTCGGGCCGATCGTCGGCGTGCACGTCTACGACGACGGCGACTACGACGCCGTCCTGCACCAGATGGAGAGCGTGTCCGAGTACGGCCTGACCGGCTCGATCATCGCCGAGGACCGCGCCGCGATCGCCGCCGCCACCGACGCGCTCCGGTTCGCGGCCGGGAACTTCTACATCAACGACAAGCCGACCGGGTCGATCGTCGGGCAGCAGCCGTTCGGCGGCGCCCGCGCGTCCGGCACCAACGACAAGGCCGGCTCGGTGTTCAACCTCACCCGCTGGACCAGCGTCCGCTCCATCAAGGAGACGCTCGTCCCGCCGACCGACCACCGCTACCCGCACATGGGCCCCTGACCCGGAGGTGAGGCTCCGCTCGAGCGTGGTTGCGGACGGCACCCGGAAGGCCGGACGATAAGCTCGCCCCGCCGCTCCGGTGGGGCGGGCCGGCGCCGGGGACGCCGCCGCCCGGCCGTGGCCGCCGTCCGCCTGCTCGTCCAACCTCGCATGGGAACGGGATGTCGACGCTCAACCGTCTGGTGCTGTGGAACATCGATCACACCCTGGTCGACGTCGGGCGGGTCACCCGGGACGCCTACGCCGAGGCGTTCCAGCGGACCATCGGGCGCCCCCTCGTCCGGCTGGCGCCCACCCCCGGACGCACCGAGTCCGAGATCATCTTCGAGTCCCTCGCGTTCAACGACGTCGTCACCACCGACGACCATCTGCCCGCCTTCATGGACGCGCTCGCCGAGGCGTTCGCGACCCGCCGCTCCGACGTGCGCGCCCACGGCCGCGTGCTGGCCGGGGCCCGCGAGGCCGTCGAGGCGCTCTCCCATGTGCCCGGCGTCGTCCAGTCGGTGCTCACCGGGTCCGTCCAGCCGAACGCCGTCGTGAAGGTGACCGAGCTGGGCCTCGCCACCCACCTCGACCTCGACGCGGGCGGCTACGAGAACGGCGTCTACAGCAAGGCCGCCCTCCTGGAGCTCGCCCGCACCCGCGCCGGGCAGCGGCACGGCGCCCGCTACCCCGAGGCCGCCACCGTCTACATCGCCGACTCGCCGCGCGACGTCCAGGCCGCGCACATCGCCGGGTCCCCGATCATCGCCGTCGCCACCGGCAGCGCCACCGAGGCCGAGCTGCGCGCCGCCGGAGCCGAACGCGTCGTCGCCACGCTCGCCGACACCAAGGCCGTGGTCAGCGCCATCGCCGACCTGACCCGCATCTGACCGCCGTCCGGCCAACGCGTACGCTCGGGACGATCTGGGAACTTGCGCGGTATGCGGCCTCGGCCGATATTGGGATCGCCGCGCGCCAGTGGAGGGAGAGAGATGTCCCGTGAGGTCGCCGAAGGTTCGCCGCTGTGGGAGCCGTCGGAGGAGGTCGTCGCCAACGCGCGGGTGACCCACTTCGTCCACTGGCTGTGGGACCGGGGCGTCCTCACCGAGACCTATGACGACCTCTGGCGCTGGTCGGTCACGGAGGTCGACGCGTTCTGGGACGCGATCTGGTCCTACTTCCAGGTCGTCGGCGAGCGCGGCGACGGCCCGGTCCGGTCGGGCGGGCCCATGCCGGTGGACGGCCTGAAATGGTTCCCCGGCGCGACGCTCAACTACGCCGCGAACGCGCTGCGCCGGGCCGAGCGGCACCCCGACGAAACCGCGGTGATCTTCCGGTCGGAGGCGGGCGGGCACCGCGTGCTGACGTACCGCGAGCTGGCACTGCACGTGGCCGAGGTGCGCGCGGGCCTCGCCCAACTGGGCGTCGGCAAGGGCGACCGGGTGGCGGCTTACGTCCCGAACATTCCCGAGGCGCTGATCTGCTTCCTGGCCACGGCATCGCTGGGCGCGATCTGGTCGTCGTGCTCCCCGGACTTCGGCTCGTCCTCGGTGATCGACCGGTTCGCGCAGATCGAGCCGAAGGTCCTCATCGCCGTGGACGGCTACGCCTACAACGGCAAGCGGTTCGGCCGGCGGGAGGTCGTCGGGGAGATCGAGGCCGCGCTGCCGACCCTCGCCGCGACCGTCCTGATCCCGTACCTCGACCCGGCCGCCACCCCGGACGGCCTCCGCGTCGGCATGCACTACGGCGACCTGCCGCGTCCCGGCCACGACGAGCTGGTCTTCGAGGACGTCCCGTTCGACCATCCGCTGTGGGTGGTCTACTCGTCCGGGACGACCGGGCTGCCGAAGCCGCTCGTCCACGGCCACGGCGGGGTCGTGCTGGAACACCTCAAGGCGCTGTCGTTCCACCAGGACCTCGGCCCGGAGGACGTGTTCTTCTGGTTCACCACGACCGGCTGGATGATGTGGAACTACCTCATCGGCGGCCTGCTCGTGGGCTCCACCGTCGTCATGTACGACGGCGCCCCGCTCGACCTGTGGACGCTCGCCGCCGAGAACGGCGTCACCTACATGGGCGTCGGCGCGCCGTACATCACGGTGTCCGCCAAGGAGGGCCGCCGTCCCGGCGCGGAACACGACCTGTCGGCGCTGCGCGGCATCGGCTCCACCGGTTCGCCGCTGCCGCCCGAGGGGTTCGCCTGGGTGTACGAGGCGGTCGGCGAGAACCTGCTGCTCGGCTCGTTCTCGGGCGGCACCGACCTGTGCACCGGCTTCGTCGGCCCGTCGCCGCTGCTGCCGCTGCGCGCGGGCGTCATCCAGTGCCGCGGCCTCGGCGCGAAGGTGGAGGCGTTCGGCGACGACGGCGCACCGGTCGTGGACGAGGTCGGCGAGCTGGTCCTCACCGAGCCGATGCCGTCCATGCCCGTCTTCTTCTGGAACGACGAGGGCGGCGAGCGGTACCGCGAGTCCTATTTCGACATGTACCCGGGCGTGTGGCGGCACGGCGACTGGGTGAAGGTCCTCCCGGACGGCGGCTGCGTCATCTACGGGCGGTCCGACTCGACGCTGAACCGCGGCGGCGTCCGCATGGGGACGTCCGACTTCTACCGCGTCGTCGAGGCGTTCGAGGAGATCGCCGACAGCCTCGTCATCGACACCGGGCGGCTCGGCCAGGAGGGGCGGCTGCTGCTGTACGTCCAGCTCGCGGAGGGCGCGTCCCTCACCGACGACCTGCTCGGACGGCTGAAGCGCGAGATCCGGTCGGCGCTGTCGCCACGGCACGTCCCGGACGAGGTGCACGCCGTCCCCGGCATCCCGCGGACGCTGTCGGGCAAGAAGCTGGAGGTCCCCGTCCGCAAGATCTTGCAGGGCACCCCGGTCGACAAGGCCGCCAACCGCGACTCGATGGCCAACCCGGAAATCCTGTCCCATTTCACGCCGTAGGTCCCGTTCGCCGGACGTTCGATTTCGCTTGGGTGACAGGTTGCCCGCCCGTATCGCTGTGGGACGTGACGGCATTAGGGTGGTGCTCCGGTCCAAACGCGTCCGAACGGAAGCGTGTGCGGCAAAACACGCCGTATGGGCGCAGGGTCGGGTGAACTTCCCCTCGGTCTCGGGCGTCACACAGTCGGAGGGGTGATTCCAGGCTGTCGAGCGGAGCTCGTCCGTTGAATGGCGGTGGGTGGGGGCTGGAGGACGGGGTCATGGCCCCGCGATCGAGAGAGGGACGGTTCCACGCATGGAGGTTGGGGCGCTGCGGTCCGGTGATCCGGATCGGCTCGGGTCGTACGCCCTGATCGGCCGGGTGGGCGAGGGCGGCCAGGGGACCGTGTACCTCGGCGCGGACGACGACGGCCACCAGGTCGCGATCAAGCTGCTGCACGCGGACCTGACGTCCGACGACAAGGCCCGCGCCCGGTTCCTGCGCGAGCTGGAGGTCGCGAAGAAGGTCGCACCGTTCTGCACCGCCCAGGTCATCGACGCGGACGTGGACGGCGACCGGCCCTACATCGTCAGCGAGTACGTCCCGGGCCCGTCGCTGAACCAGCAGGTCCTGGACGAGGGCCCGCTCGACGGCGCCGGGCTGGACCGGCTCGCCGTCGGCACCGCCACGGCCCTCGCCGCGATCCACCAGGCGAAGATCGTCCACCGCGACTTCAAGCCGCACAACGTGCTGATCGGCCCGGACGGCCCGCGGGTCATCGACTTCGGGGTGGCGCGGGCGATCAGCGGCGGCACCACCCTCACCAGCCGGGTCATCGGCACCCCGTCCTACATGGCGCCCGAGCAGATCAGCGGCGACGAGGTCGGGACGGCCGCGGACGTGTTCTGCTGGGCGGCGACGCTGGTGTTCGCGGCCACCGGGGAGCCCCCGTTCGGCCAGGACACCATCCCCGCCGTGATCAACCGCATCCTGAACGAGGAGCCCGACCTCGGCGAGCTCGAAGGGCCGCTGCGCGAGCTCGTCCTCGACTGCCTGGAGAAGGACCCCGCGCACCGGCCGGGCGCGCGGCAGGTGCTGATGCGGCTGCTCGGCCACGAGGAGACCTCCCGGACGGGAGCGCCCGCCGCGGTGTCCCGCCCGTCCGGCGACACCGACGAGACGGCGATGCTCGCCGCGGGGTCGGTCCGCGCCGCGGAGATCGGCGACGACGAATTCGAGTCCGACAGGGACTACGACGACGACCGCCTCTTCGAGGACGAGCCCGCCGCCTTCCACGACGGCGGCGCGCCCGGCGACGGCCGACAGGGCGAATGGGCCGCCGAGAGCACGCTGCCCCGCGACATCGCCCCCGCCCGGGACGCGGGCGACGCCCGCGGGCTGCGGCGGGTGCTGGCCGGCTCGGGCCGCTCCGCCGCGCTGGCCGGGGCCGCCGCGCTGTTCGTGGCGATCGTGGTGGTCTCGTCCGTCCTCGCGCTCAACGCCGGCGACAACGGCAAGGCGGGGCAGCAGGTCAGCGACCCGAGCGGGCCGCCCGCGTCGAGCGTCCTGCCGAGCACGCCGCCGTCGACGAGCGAGGAGCCCGTCGAGGAGACCGACACCCCGACCTACCGGCCGACGACGCCCACGTGGACGCCGTCCGAGAGCCCCAGCGAGACCCCGACGGACACCGGCAGTCCGACGCCGACCAAGACGAACACCGGCTCGCCGACCCCGACCGACTCGGGGACGCCCCCAGACCCGTCCCCCGGAACGGGCGACGGGGTCTCCTAGCGCCGGAAGCGCCGGAAGCGGCGGCGGGACGGCGTTCCGGCCACCACCACGCGCGTCCCGGAGACCGGGCGGCACGGGGTTCGGCGATCCCCCCGGACGCCGCCGCCCGGCCTGACATGGTGGCCTGGCGGGACGGCCCGGAGGGTGGGCAAAGCCACGTCCACGTCGCGGCGGAGCAGGTCGGCTTTGGGGCGATTCCTGGCTACGCTGGCGCAGTGAGCGGCGCCACAACGAGGTGGCGAAGGGTCTCTAGGGGAGTACTCGATGAGCGGCATGCTCGATCAAGCGAAGGACGACCTGCTCCGGCGGGCGGCTGAGACGTGCGCGCAGCGTCCGGGGGCGCGCGGCGGGGAGGTGGAGGAGGCCTTCGCCTACCTCCGGCTGTACTACCGGCACGTCGCCCGTGAGGACCTGCTCGACCGGGACCCGGCCGACATCTGCGGCCCCGCGATGGCGCACCGCGCGCTCGGCGAGGAGCGGCCCCAGGGGCGCGCGAAGGTGCGCGTCTTCACGCCGTCGCTGGAGGAGTACGGCTGGGACCCGGGCCACACGGTCGTGCAGGTCGTCACCGACGACATGCCGTTCCTGGTCGACTCGGTCACGATGGAGCTGACCCGGCACCAGCTCGCCACGCACCTGATCGTCCACCCGCTGCTGGGCGTGGACCGCGACGTCGCGGGTCACCTCAAGGCGTTCCGCGGCAAGCTCGACAGCGACGACGACGTCGACGAGTCGTGGATGCACATCGAAGTGGACCGTACCAGCGACCGGTCCGTCCTGGACGCGCTGGAGAAGGACCTGCTCCGCGTCCTGGGCGACGTCCGCGTCGCCGTCGAGGACGAGCCGAAGATGCGGGCCCGCGCCGGTGAGATCGCCACCGCGATCCAGGACTCCGCGCCGCCGCTGCCGGGCAAGGAGCTCGCCGAGGGCGTCGAGCTGCTCGACTGGCTGGCGAACGGGCACTTCACCTTCCTCGGCTACCGCGACTACACGCTCACCGAGAGCGGCACCGCGCTCAAGCCCGAGCCGGGCACGGGCCTCGGCATCCTGCGCAGCGACAAGCAGGAGTCCGACAGCTTCGCGGCGCTGCCGCCCGAGGTCCGCGAGAAGGCCACGGAGAAGCGCCTGCTGGTGCTGACCAAGGCGAACTCTCGGTCCACCGTCCACCGCCCGCTCTACCTCGACTACATCGGGGTCAAGAAGTTCGACGAGTCCGGCGCGGTCATCGGCGAGCGCCGCTTCCTCGGCCTGTTCACGCACGTCGCCTACAGCGAGTCGCTGTCGCACATCCCCGTCCTCAAGCGGAAGCTGGAGGAGGTGCTGGAGCTCGCCGGGTTCACCGCCGACAGCTACGACGGCCAGGACCTCATCGAGATACTGGAGAGCTACCCGCGCGACGAGCTGTTCCAGATCTCCGTCGACGACCTGCTCCCGATCTCGCTCGGCGTGCTCCGGCTCCGCGAGCGCCGCCAGCTCAAGCTCTTCCTGCGCAAGGACCTGTACGGCCGCTACATGTCCTGCATGGTGTACCTGCCGCGCGACCGCTACACCACCAAGGTCAGGCTCCGCATCCAGGGCCTGCTGAAGGACGCGTTCGACGGCGTCAGCGTCGACTACAGCGCGAACGTCACCGAGTCGATGCTGGCGCGGCTGCACGTGGTCGTCCGCGGCGAGCGCGGCCGTCCGCTGCCGGACGTGGACGTCCCCGAGCTGGAGGGACGCCTCGCCGCCGCCATCCGCTCCTGGGAGGACGACCTCGGCGACGCGATCGTCGAGCAGTGCGGCGAGGAGCGCTCGGGGACGCTCGGCCGCCGCTTCGGCGACGCGTTCCCCGAGGCGTACAAGGCCGACTTCCCCGCCCGCACCGCCGTCGCCGACCTGCGCCGCCTGGACGACCTGTCCGCCGACGGCACGGACACGTCCACCAACCTGTACGAGCCGTACAGCGCCGAGCCGGGCGAGCGCCGCCTCAAGATCTACCGGCTGGGCGAGCCGATCTCGCTGTCGCGGGTGCTGCCGCTGCTGCAGAACATGGGCGTCGAGGTGATCGACGAGCGGCCCTACGAGATCAACACGGCGGACGGGCAGCGGTTCTGGATCTACGACCTGGGCCTGCGGTACGTGCCGCCCGCCGGGGTCGCCGAGGAGTCCATCAAGGGCCTGTTCCAGGACGCGTTCACCCGCCTCTGGCGCGGCGAGATCGAGAACGACGGGTTCAACGCGCTCGTCCTGCACGTCGGGCTGAACTGGTGGCAGGCGATGATCCTGCGCGCCTACGCGCTCTACCTCCGGCAGACCGGGACCACGTTCTCCAAGCGCTACATCGAGCAGGTGCTGCTGCGGAACGCGTCCATCACGCGGCTGATCGTCCGGCTGTGGGAGAGCCGCCTCGACCCGACCCTGCAGGGCGGCGAGGAGGAGCGCAGCGCGGGCATCACCGAGGAGCTCCAGGGCAAGCTGGACGACGTCGCCAGCCTCGACGAGGACCGCATCCTCCGCGCCTACCTCGCGCTCGTCCAGGCGACCCTGCGCACCAACCACTACCAGGGCAAGCCGTACCTGGCGATGAAGTTCGACCCGCACGCCATCCCCGACCTGCCCGAACCCCGCCCGATGTACGAGGTCTTCGTGTACTCGCCGACGGTCGAGGGCGTGCACCTGCGGTTCGGGACGGTCGCGCGCGGCGGGCTCCGCTGGTCCGACCGCCGCGAGGACTTCCGCACCGAGATCCTCGGCCTGGTCAAGGCGCAGGCCGTGAAGAACACCGTGATCGTCCCGGCGGGCGCGAAGGGCGGGTTCGTCGGCAAGCAGCTGCCCGACCCGGCCGCCGACCGGGAGGCCTGGCAGCAGGCCGGGATCGCCTGCTACAAGGACTTCATCTCCGGCCTGCTCGACCTGACCGACAACCTCGTGGACGGCAAGGTCGTCCCGCCGCCGAACGTCGTCCGGCACGATGGCGACGACACCTACCTGGTCGTCGCCGCCGACAAGGGCACCGCCACGTTCTCCGACCTCGCCAACGGCGTCGCCGCCAAGTACGGTTTCTGGCTCGGCGACGCGTTCGCGTCCGGCGGCTCCGTCGGCTACGACCACAAGGGCATGGGCATCACCGCCCGCGGCGCCTGGGAGTCGGTGAAATACCACTTCCGATCCCTCGGCACCGACGTCCAGAACGAGGACTTCACCGCCGTCGGCATCGGCGACATGTCGGGGGACGTGTTCGGCAACGGCATGCTCCTTTCCGGGCGCACCCGCCTCGTCGCCGCGTTCGACCACCGGCACATCTTCGTCGACCCCGACCCGGACGCCGCGGCCTCGTTCGCCGAGCGCCGCCGCCTGTTCGACCTGCCCCGCAGCAGCTGGGCCGACTACGACACCGCGCTGATCTCCAAGGGCGGCGGCGTGTTCCCCCGCACCGTCAAGTCGATCGCGCTGACCCCGCAGATGCGGGCCGCGCTCGGCATCGAGGACGGCGTCAAGGCGCTCACCCCGTTCGAGCTGATCAAGGCCATCCTGAAGGCGCCGGTCGATCTCCTCTGGAACGGCGGCATCGGCACCTACGTGAAGTCGTCCATGGAGAACAACGCCGACGTCGGCGACAAGGCCAACGACTCCGTCCGGATCGACGGCGGCGAGCTGCGCTGCCGCGTCGTCGGCGAGGGCGGCAACCTCGGCGTCACCCAGCTCGGCCGGATCGAGTTCGCCCGCACCGGCGGGCTGATCAACACCGACTTCATCGACAACTCCGCCGGGGTCGACACCTCCGACCACGAGGTCAACATCAAGATCCTGCTCGACCAGGTCGTCCGGGACGGCGAACTGACCGGCAAGCAGCGCGACGGCCTGCTGTACGAGATGACCGACGAGGTCGGACGGCTCGTCCTGCGCGACAACTACGCGCAGAACGTCGTCCTCGCCGCCGCCCGCGCCCAGGCGCCCGCGATGCTGCACATCCACGCCCGCTACCTGCGAAAACTCGAACGCGACGGCCGCCTGCAGCGGCGCATCGAGTTCCTCCCGGACGACAAGGCCCTCGCCGAGCGCAGGCAGGCGGGCCTCGGCCTCACCAGCCCCGAGTTCTCCGTCCTGCTCGCCTACGCCAAGCTCGCCCTCGACCACGACCTCGTCGAGTCCGACCTCGCCGACGACCCGTACCTGGAGTCGTGGCTGGTCGACTACTTCCCGACCCCGCTGCGCGAGCGGTTCCGCACCTACATGGACCGGCACCCGCTGCGCCGCGAGATCATCACCACGGCCGTGGTGAACGACCTGATCAACGCGAGCGGCTCCACGTTCGTGTTCCGGATGAACGAGGAGACGGGGGCGTCGTCGTCCGACATCGCCCGCGCCTACCTCGTCGCCCGCGACGTGTTCGAGATGCCGAAGTTCTGGCGGTCGGTCGAGTCCCTGTCGCACCAGGTCGACCAGTCCACGCAGATCGCGATGCTCCTCGAAGCCCGGAAGCTGACCGAGCGCGGCGCCCGCTGGCTGCTGCACAACCGGCGGCCGCCGTTCGACATCCGCGAGACGATCGACTTCTTCGCCGGGAGCGCGGCCACGCTGAGCACCCACCTGTCGAAGCTCCTCGTCGGGCTCGACCTCGCCGCGTTCGAGCAGCGCCGCGACGGCTTCGCGCAGCGCGGCGTCCCGGACGAGCTGGCCGAGCGCTGCGCGACGTTCGTCCCCGCCTTCTCCACCTTCGACCTCGTCGGCATCGCGCACGACACGGGCCGTCCGGTGGAGGAGGTCGCGGAGGTCTACTTCGACCTCGCCGACCGCCTGCAACTCTCCCGCCTGCGCGAACGCATCATCGCGCTGCCCCGCGACGACAAGTGGCGCTCGATGGCCCGCTCCGCGCTCCGCGACGACCTGTACACCGCCCACGCGGCCCTGACCAGGGACGTCCTCGTCACCAGCGAGCCGGGCGGGCAGCCGGAGGAGCGCATGGTCCACTGGGCGGAGAAGAACAAGCCGGCCGTCCAGCGCGCCCAGCAGACCCTCAGCGAGATCTGGGAGAGCGACAGCTTCGACCTAGCAACCCTCTCCGTGGCCCTAGGCGCAATCCGCACCCTGGTAACGGCCAGTTCCCTTCCATCCGCCGAATAGGACCAGCCGACATCAGCCACCGCCGCAACCACGCAACAACCCGAACAGTCGCGATCGCGTCCGAAGGCAGGTTTCGAGCTTGCGAGAAACCTGATCGCGCAGCGAGCCGCTAGGCGAGTCGGAGCGATGCCAGCGATCGCACGCGTTTCTCGACGATGGAGGGCCCCCAGGGCCCGAAGGAGGAGAGAAAGGCCATAAAAACAGCACCGTCGGATGCCGGGCTGGTCTCGCTGCAGCGGTCAGAAGCGCGGGACCGCCCGGCACCCGACGGAGATCAGGTGCCGTGCGCGGTGACGGCCTTGCGGTACATCCCGGTGACCGTGGCGCGGCCCTTCGGCGGGACGGCGGCCAGGTACTGCACGAGGACGGTCGTGTCCATGCGCGTCCGGGCGGCCTTGACCGGGACGAGGCCGAGAAGGTCCCCGCCTACGGCCAACCGTCCCCGCTTGGACGAGGAGTACGCCTCGTTCTGCTTGAGGACGTACCAGACGAGGGCCCCCCGGTCCTTGGTACGCAGCGCGAACACCCGGTACTGGGAGGGGGAGAACCGGGACGAGAGCGTGACGCCCCGTCCGGCCAGGGTCTTCTCGCCCTGCTTGAGCGCCTTGTACGTCTCGCTGGTCTGCGCTCCGTCCGCCATGAGGGACGCGTTCGCCGCGCCGGGCCCGTCGGTGAGGAGCGCGGCATGCGCCGCGGGCACCTTGCCGGGTGCGGCGGCGAGGCCCTTCCTCTCGTCCGCGTCGACGGAGGTGGCGAAGCCCTCCGGGTCGAGCGCGATGTTGCTCAGCGCGTCGCTGGTGGGGTAGGGGTTCGCCGTCAGCAGCCAGGGCGCCCCCGCCTTGGCCTGCGTGAACAGCAGCGCGTGCCGCATCGAGCGCTTCCCCTGCCCCGTGACGGCGCCGGCCGCGAACCAGTGCGGGTACCCGCTCACCCGCGGGATGTAGAACGACGTGTTCGTGAACCTCACCGTGGGCGGCGGGCGCTTGATGACGCGGCGGAGCTTGAGCGAGGCGTCGTCCATGGACAGCTGCGGGTCGGCCTCGATGCCGGGCAGGACCGTCCGGTCGAGCTTGCGGCCGGCCCGGTTGGCCTCGGCGGTGTAGGCATCGAGGACCTGCTGGGCCTGCGCCTTGCTGAGTGCCGGCGCGGCCGCGCGTTTCTCCGCCTCGGCGGACGACGGTGACCCTTCCGAGCAGCCGGTGCCCAGGGCGGCCGCGAGCAGGCAGGACGTGCAGAGTGAAGCGACGGTGACGTTGCGTGCGGGCATTGCGAGAAGCCCCCCGAAGTGGCGACGGAGATCCGGACCGCACGCCATCCTCGCAGAGTGACTGCATGGTCACTCTGTGAACACGAAACCTCGCCGGGCAAACTTTACGAAGGACGCCCAGGTCAGGCGGTCTGCTGCTCCTGCTGGCGCATCCAGCGGATCTCGGCCTCGATGAACTCGTCGATGTCGCCGTCCAGCACGGCCGAGGGGTTGCCGACCTCGATGCCGGTGCGCAGATCCTTCACGATCTGGTACGGGTGCAGCACGTAGTTGCGGATCTGCGTGCCCCAGCTGCTGGTGCCCTCGCCCCGCAGCGCGGACATCTTCTCCGCCTCCTCCTGCCGCTTGCGCTCCAGGAGCTTGGCCTGCAGGACGTTCATCGCCGTGGCCTTGTTCTGGATCTGGCTGCGCTCGTTCTGGCAGGAAACGACGATGCCGGTCGGGATGTGGGTGATCCGGACCGCCGAGTCGGTGGTGTTGACGCCCTGCCCGCCGGGACCGGACGACCGGTACACGTCGATGCGCAGGTCGTTCTCGTCGATGTCGACGTGGTCGCTCTGCTCCACCACCGGGACGACGTCCAGGCCCGCGAACGACGTCTGGCGGCGGCCCTGGTTGTCGAACGGGGAGATCCGGACGAGCCGGTGCGTGCCGTGCTCGCCGCGCAGCGTCCCGTACGCGTAGGGCGCCTTCACCGTGAACGTCGTCGACTTGATCCCCGCCTCTTCGGCGTAGGACGTCTCGTAGACCTCGGTCGGGTAGTTGTGCCGCTCCGCCCAGCGCAGGTACATGCGCTGGAGCTGCTCGGCCCAGTCGGCCGCGTCGACCCCGCCCGCCTGGGCGTTGATCGTGACGAGCGCCTCCCGCGCGTCGTACTCGCCCGACATGAGGGTGCGGACCTCGAGCTGCTGGATCGCCTTGAGCAGCGCCGCGAGCTCCTCGTCGGCCTCCGTGCGGGTGTCGGCGTCGTCCATCTCCCGGGCGAGCTCGTACAGCGTGGCGGCGTCGTCGAGCCGCTGCCGCAGGCCCTCGACCTTGCCCAGCTCGCTCTCCAGGTACGACAGGCGGCGGCCGACCGTCTGGGCGCGCTCCTGGTCGTTCCACAGGTCGGGGTCGGCCGACTGCTCGCGCAGCTCGGCGATGTCGCGCCGCATGCCGTCGAGGTCCAGCACCTGCTCGATGCCGGCGAGAGTCGAGCCGAGCTCCTTGAGCTGCTCTTCGGGTTCGATGCCTGCCACGTCTTCGAGCTTATAGCCGCCGCGACACCGGTCGGGCGTCCGGCCAATATCATGTGGGTGGCAGAATCACGGGCCGAGGAGGCCGGCCGAGGACGGCGGGCCGTGGAAGTCGGTCCGGGGGACGGGTCTGTGCAGAGGTTCTCGCGGATGGTCGCGGCAGCGATGGTCGTCGTCATGCCGCTGGCCGCGGGCTGCGCCGAGGGCAAGGCGAAGGCGCGGCCGACCGCGAGCATGCCCACGACGTCGCCGCCCGAGCCGGTCCCCCTGACGCGGGACGTCGCCGAGCGCGCGTTCCGCACCTACGTCACCGACGAGGACGTCGCGAGGGCCGCGGGCGACGAGCGGCTGGCGCTGACCTGGACGTCCGACGGCCAGTCCCAGCTCACCGCGGCCGAGTTCCGCAAGGCCGCCTACGACGGCGACCCGGTGCGGCGCTTCGTGTACGGCGAGCCCAGGCTGTACGTCCCGAAGGTGAAGGACCCTTCCGTCTACCCGCAGTGGTTCCTCGTGTCGGTCGACCGCTCCGTCCTGGGCGAGTCCAAGAGCAAGCGCAGGGCGCTGATGGCGTTCATCCTGCGCGGCCCGTCCGACGACTGGAAGCTGACGCTCGCGACCCTCCTGCAGCCGAAGGCCAAGGAACCAGAGGTCTCGATCGACAAGGACGGGTACGCGACACCGCTGAGCAGCGACGACAGGTCGATCCTGATCCGTCCCCGCGACGTCGGCGGGATCCAGGCGACGATCGCCGCGGAGGGCGGCCGCAGCGTGGCCGCGAAGGTGATGAAGTCCGGCGCGGTCACCACGGGCTTCTACCGGGCGGCCCGGCGGGCCAAGAAGAAGGCGCGGGAGAAGGACCTCACGCTCCAGGTCGTCTACACGGCGACGCCCTTCCCCTACTTCGGGCTGCGGACGAAGAGCGGCGGCGGCCTGATCATCTATTCGCTGTTCCGCAACACCTCGCTCGCCGCCAAGGACCCGGAGACGCCGAAGCCGGAGATCCCGGAGGAGGCGGAGCATCTGCTCGACGGGACCGTCGAGGGCAACGAGGTCACGACGACGTCGACCCTGCATTTCGCGGCGTACGACCCCGCGCGGGCCGAGAAGGGCGAGCCGCAGCCGAAGGCGCATCTGATCGCGGACGACGGCGCGATCTCCAAGGCCGCCACCCCGCCGATCAAGAAACCATAGGGAGTCGCGGGCGCCGGGCGCCCGGGCGGTTCTCCGTGGAGGGTCCTAGCCGTAGACCCGCTGGACGACGAGCGCGACGAAGAGCAGCGCGACGAGCGCCGCCAGGACCAGGGCGGGCGGTACGGCCGGGCCGTGCCGGTGCAGTTCGGACCGGGCCTCCCGGCAGGTCGCGCAGCGCCCCTCCACCACCGGGTTCGAGCACCGAGCGCAGATCAGATGTTCGCAGCTCATGTCGTGGCCCCAATCTTCGAGAACGGGACGCCGGCCCCGTGGCGGGGAAACGTCGACGTGTCTGGATGTCTGTCGAGCTTGTCTGGTGTCCGTCCACCTATTAGGTATCTTTCTCCATCATCCAGCCTAGCCGGACTGTATGGTCGTTCCGGCAAGTCCGGGAGCTTGACGGTACGAAACGACCGGACGTCGGGAGACGGTTCGCATGGCACTGATCGGACGGGACAGACTGATCGGGCGGTGCGCCCACCCTGCGCGTTCGTACCACGTCGAGTGGGACGAGACAGTTGACTCTCCCCTCTACACTGCTCGAAGGCTCCGCGTCCCACCCGGTCGCGAAGCCGGGCGGCGCAGGCCGGAGACCGCGGGCGAGGAGTCCGCGGGTGCGGTCCGGGCCGCTCCCCAACCCCTAGACTGAACCGCCGTGATGCAGCCGTGATCCATTTCGACAACGTCACCAAGGTCTACCCGAGCCAGAACCGGCCCGCCCTGGCGCACGTGAACGTCGCCATCGAGAAGGGCGAGTTCCTGTTCCTGGTGGGGCCGTCCGGCTCCGGCAAGTCGACCTTCCTGCGACTCATCCTGAAGGAGGAGCGTCCTTCCCAGGGTCACGTGCACGTGGCGGGCAAGGACCTGAGCAGGCTGAGCAACTGGAAGGTGCCGCACCTGCGCCGCAGGATCGGCTGCGTCTTCCAGGACTTCCGCCTTCTCCCCAACAAGAACGTCTTCGAGAACGTCGCTTTCGCCCTCGAGGTGATCGGCAAGCCGCGGCGGTTCATCGGCAAGGTCGTCCCGGAGGTCATCGACCTCGTCGGCCTCGAGGGCAAGGCCCACCGGATGCCGGACGAGCTGTCCGGCGGCGAGCAGCAGCGCGTCGCGATCGCGCGGGCCTTCGTCAACCGGCCGATGATCCTGCTGGCGGACGAGCCGACGGGGAACATCGACCCCGCGACCTCGATCGGCATCATGAAGGTGCTGGACCGGATCAACCGGACCGGCACCACCGTCGTGATGGCCACCCACGACGCCGCGATCGTCGACGCGTTCCGCAAGCGCGTCGTCGAGCTGGAGGACGGACGCGTCGTCCGCGACCAGTCCCGCGGCGTGTACGGGCAGGCCTACTGACCCTCCACGGCACATCCATCTGAACCATCGATTCCTTCCGGGTCGTACGACACCGAGTACCGAGTACGGCGTCGCGGCCGACAGGTGGGAACCGCCCGCATCGGGCCGCGTTCCACGGTACGGAGACGGCCCAGGCTTCCGGCGGGACACAGGCGATCAAGGACAGCGAGGCATGCGCGTACAGTTCGTTCTCCAGGAGATCTGGATCGGTCTCCGCCGGAACATGACGATGACGATCTCCCTCGTCATCACCGTCGCCATCGCCATGGCGCTCTTCGGCACCGGGCTGCTCCTGCGGGAGCAGGTCCGGGCGTCCAAGAGCTTCTGGTACGACAAGATCGAGGTCTCGATCTTCCTGTGCGCCAAGACGAGTTCCAACGAGGCCTGTCAGAAGCAGGACATCACCGAGCAGCAGCGGCAGACCCTCAAGTCGCAGCTGGAGAAGATGCCGCAGGTCTCGAACGTCGAGTACGAGAGCAAGCAGCAGGCGTACACCCGGTTCAAGGACAACTTCGCGGGCGCGCCCGGCTTCGTGGAGAGCACCAAAGAGGGTGACATCCCCGACTCGTTCCGGGTGAAGCTGAAGAATCCCGAGGAGTACAAGGCGGTCGCGCAGGCGATGCTCGGGCAACCGGGCGTCGATACCGTGATCAACGAACAGGAGATCCTGAAACGGTTCTTCCGGATCCTGAACGGCCTGCAGGTGGCCGCGCTGACGATCGCGTTGATCCAGGTGGTCGCTGCGGTGATGCTGGTCGGCAACACGGTCCGGCTGTCGGCGTTCAACCGGCGCCGGGAGACGGGCATCATGCGGCTGGTCGGCGCGTCCAACACCTATATCCAGATGCCGTTCATCCTGGAGGGCGCGATCGCGGGGCTGATCGGCGGGATGTTCGCGTCCATCCTTCTCGTGTTCAGCAAGAAACTGCTGGTCGACAGATTGGCGGGAGACGTCCAGCTCGTCAGCCAGCTCGGCTGGAGCACGGTGGTCGCGGTCATTGTGCTGTCGATCTGCTTCGGCGTGCTGCTCTGCGCCGTCGCGTCGTTCCTCACGCTGCGCAGATATCTGAAAATCTGAGCGGTGACCGGATCCGGCTGAAGCGCCGGGTCCGGCGCCGTCCGCCGCCCTACACTTGCCGCATGATCCGGTCCGTGTCGCTCCGGGGGTGGCGGGCCCGGCGAACCCCCCATGCGGGCAAGGGCGGGCGCCTGCTGCGCGGCGGCGCCGTCGCCGCCGCGATCCTCTGCGCCTACGGGCTGGGGATGGTGAGCGGCTCGGGGTCGCAGCGGCACACCGCCGTAGCGGGCGGATCCGTCCTCGACGAGGCCGCCGCGAAGATCGGCGGCCATGCCGCGAAGCCGGTCGGACGCGCCGAGCTCGACCGCGCCGCCATCGAGGGCATGCTGCGCGGCCTCGGCGACCGGTGGGCGCAGTACTACTCCGCCCGCGAGTACGACGACGTCGAAGGGCGCCTGACCGGCCAGTACAGCGGCGTCGGCCTGTGGCTCGGCGCCGCCGACGGCGAGCCGCGCAAGGACGGCGAGCCGCGGCAGGACGATGCGGGCGTGCTGGTCGCGAGCGTCCAGCCGGGCAGCGCCGCCGCCCGTGCCGGGGTGCGGCCGGGCGACGTCATCACCGGCGTCGGGAACGCGTCCGCGGCCGGCTGGGGCGTCGAGCGGGTCGCGCAGGCGCTGCGGGGACGTCCGGACCAGCCCGTCGAACTCACCGTCGAGCGCGACCGTAGAACGAAGCGGTTCCATCTCGTCCGCACACCGGTCCCCGCAGGAGACGTCACCGTGACCGACCTCCCCGAGCAGGCGCGGGTGATCCGGATCGGCGCGTTCACGCGCGGGACGGGCCGGCAGGTCCGCGCCGCCGCCACCGGACGGTCGCCGTCCGGCGGCCCCCCGGGCGGTGTCCTGCTCGACCTGCGCGGCAACCCGGGCGGGCTGCTGGACGAGGCCGTCGAGACGGCGTCGGCGTTCCTGTCCGGCGGGCCCGTCGTGACGTACGAGCCGCGCGGGCGGCCCGTCCAGCAGCGCACGGTGAGCCTGCCCGGCGACGCCGGGACGCCGCTCGTCGTGCTGGTGGACGCGGGCACCGCGAGCGCCGCGGAGATCGTCGCGGGGTCCCTGCGCGACCGCGACCGCGCGGTGATCATAGGATCGCGTACATACGGGAAGGGTTCGGTGCAGGAGCCGATCCGGCTGGCCGACGGGTCGGTGATCGAGCTGACCGTCGGTCGCTACCGCACCCCGAGCGGCCGTAACCTCGACGGGGTCGGGATCGAACCCGACGTGGCGGTCTCCGCCGACCGTCCCCCCAAGGAGGCCGAGCGGAGGGCCCGGACGGTGCTGCGCGGCCTGCGCGCCGCCCTGCCGCGGGGGACCGAAGGGCCGCACAAGGACGAGGACTGAGGACGTGGCACGCGACACCGGGCGCAAGAAGGACAAGGACGCCGCCGGGCACAGGCTCATAGCCAAGAACAAGCGGGCCCGCTACGACTACCACATCGACGACACGTGGGAGGCGGGCATGGTGCTGATGGGCACCGAGGTGAAGGCGCTGCGCGCCGGACGCGCCTCCCTCGCCGACGGCTACGCGCACGTCCGCGACGGGGAGGTGTGGCTGGAGAACGTCCACATCCCCGAGTACACGGAGGGCACCTGGACCAACCACGCCCCCCGCAGGCGCCGCAAGCTGCTGCTGCACCGCCGCGAGATCCAGAAGATCATCGCCAAGTCGGAGGAGCCCGGCTGGACGCTGATCCCGCTGTCCCTCTACTTCAAGGACGGGAGGGCCAAGGTCGAGATCGGCCTGGCCCGTGGTAAGAAGGCGTACGACAAGCGCCAGGCCATCGCAAAGCGTGAAGCCGAGCGGGAGATGCAGAAGGCGGCGGCGGCCCGGTTCAGGAGACGGTGAAGGGTGCCGATGACCAACCGTGGCCGTAGGCGTTCCGCGCGGGGAATGCGGGGCGCGCGGGCTCCGCTGGGCGCGCGGACGCGCAGGCGTCAGGGCGCGTCCCTCGCGGTCTGCGGCGCCCTCGTCGCGTCCCTGACGACGGGCTGCTGGGCCGAGCCCTCGGCGATGCCCGCCGTCCGCGACTTCCTCATCGCCTGGCAGGTCGGCAACTACGAGGCGGCCGCCGGCCGGACCGTCGGCATCGACAGGCAGCAGGTCGAGGACGCGCTCAGCCGCGTCCGGCAGCAGCTGGACGCCGCGTCCCTGCGGCTGTCCCTCGGCACCCAGGTCAAGGGCAGCGACGTCGACCAGATCGTCAAGAAGGGCGACGAGGCCGACGCGCGCTTCACCGTGAAGATCGACCTCGGCGAGAACGGCCAGCCGTGGGAGTACCCCGGGCTGATGCACCTGCGGCGCGTCGGCGGCAAGTGGAAGGTCGTCTGGAGCCCGTCCATCATCCACACGAAGCTGAAACCCGGCCAGCGGCTCGCGGTCGTGACGGAGGTGCCGAAGCGCGCGCCCATCACCGACACGCAGGGCCGCTCCATGCTGCGGGCGGTCGACGCCTACATGGTCGGCGTGTTCCCCGGGCAGCTCGCCGACCCGCAGAAGACCCTCGACCTGCTCGCCAAGCAGACGAAGATCGACGGCGGCCGCCGGCTGGACGCCGAGCGCCTCCTCGGCCGCGTCCAGTCCGCCCCGCCGCAGGAGTTCCTCCCGCTCCTCACCCTCGAGATGCCCACGCACGCCAAGCTGATCCAGCGGCTCAACCGCGTCCCGGGCATCCGGTTCCAGGGCGTCAAGGCCCCCATCGCGCCCGCGTACGCGCCCGAGCTGATCGGCGGCCTCGGCCCCGCCACCGCCGACCGCCTCCAGCAGGTCGGCGCCCCCTACCAGCCGGGCGACACCATCGGCGTCAGCGGGATCCAGCTCCTCCAGCAGCGCCGCCTCGCCGGGACGCCCACCGTCCGGGTCGTGGCGCAGGACGAGACGGGCAAGAACACCGAGGAGCTACGTTCCTGGCCGGGCCAAGACCCGCAGGTCGTCCGGACGACGCTCGACCCCGGCTACCAGCGCCGCGCCGACTTCGCCCTCAACGGGGTGCCGTACCCCGCGTCCATGGTGGCCGTGCGTCCGAGCACAGGCGAGGTGCTGGCCGTCTCCAACCACGGGACGAAGGGCCAGAACCTCGCGTTCGAGGGCCACTACCCGCCCGGCCTGACCTTCGGGGTCGTGTCCGCCGAGGCGCTGTTCTCCCAGGCCGGGATGAACCAGGCCACGAAGACGACCTGCCCCGGCGAGGTGACCGTCGGCAACAAGACGTTCAGCAACAAGGCCCGTCCTGACGGCCCCTTCGCGAACCATTTCGCCGCGTCCTGCAAGACGACCCTCGCGCAGCTGAGCGGCAAGCTGGACGCGCAGACCCTCGTCAAGGAGGCCGCCCAGCTCGGCGTCGGCCAGAACTGGGGCCTGCTCGTCCCGGCGTTCACCGGCTCCGTTCCGACCCCCGCCGACGACGGCGAGAAGGCCGCCGCCATGGTCGGCGAAGGCAGGGTCGAGGTGAGCCCCCTCGCGATGGCCCTCGTCGCCGCCGCCGCGCAGAACGGCACCTGGAAGCCGCCGTACGTCCTCTCGGACATCCCCAAGACCGTCCAGGCGCCCCCTCCGCAGAACCTGCGGCCCGAGTCCATCGCCAGCCTCAAGAAGGTCCTCGGACGCAACGCCAAACTCGGCAACGCCCGCGGCGCCCGCGTCTCCGGCGACGTCGTCGGCGTCGCCGCGCTCGCCACCTACGAGCGGGACGGGCAGACCAAGACCATCTCGTGGTTCGTCGGCTCCAGCGGCGACCGCGCCTTCGCCATCGCCGTCGAGGGCCGCGTCAACACCCCCCAGCTCGCCGCCAGGTTCCTCACCGGCTCTCCCACAGGTCGCTCCGCCGGATAGCCGACTTTGTGATCCTTTTACGCGCCGGGCGCAACTAACCCGCCGCTCCCGAGCGTCTTTACGGGTGACTGAGACTCCGCTTGGGGGGTTGCGGACTCAGTCGCCGTGATGAGACCAGAGCCTCGTCTCGGGGGAGGCTCTGCCGTCCGGACCGGCCCGACCCTGCCGGTCGACCCCGGTGGGCGCGACCAGTTCGCGCTCACCGGGGTTCACGGCTGCCGGGAATCACGTTGCCCCGTCACGCGTTATCCTTGTAACGTCATCGTGCGGACGTCCCCGGACGCCCGTTTGACAACTAAACATGGGGGTGACCGGCTTCGACTTCGGTCGTTCGAGCCAGGGGAAGCGGGTCGAGGGTTGCTGTCGTGACCTCGTAAATCCTGTGACAGCAAACCAATAACTGCCAACACGAAGCAGTCCCAGTTCGCCCTCGCCGCCTGAGCGAGGAGTGAACTGTGTCAGCCCGGGTGAGTCTCCGACCCGGGGTCTGGCATCGTAAGGAGACTCCACCTGCCGGCCCGGTCGCGGGGCCGGTAGGGAAACCCAACAGCGACTGAGTCCGTCGGCGACACGCCTGCGTGAGCGCCGGGACTGAGAAAACGCCAAGCAGGCTGCACCCGGAGAAGCCCTGACCCATCACCGAAGGACGCGGGTTCGATTCCCGCCACCTCCACTCTGGGCGACGTGTGCTCGGCGGCCTTGGGGTCGCCTTCGCCTCGTCGTTCCGGTCTGTCTTTCTGGGGGGCGACCCCCAGACCCCCGGTGTGGGGGTCTCCCCCCACGCCCCCTCCATGGCTATGCCGTCGATCAGATCTGATCGGCGGCATTTCTATGTGTGTGCCTGGCGCTAACTCGCCGCGTCCAGCGAAACGAGTCACCCCGCCCAACCCTCTCGCCCTCCACACGGAGGCCGGCGTCATCGAGCCGGGTCGCCACCGTCCGCGGAACGTATGAGACGTCACCCACCCGAACACCTCCTTGAGGCCCCGGTTGGCGTTACTCGGGTTCCGCACACCTGTCGCGAGAGAGCGACTGCAGCGGTGGTCCCTGGTCGCCGAGAAGGCATGCGGGCGGCTCGAACCTTGGCTCATCTCGTCCCCGGACAAGGCGGCCAGCGAAGTCTTGGAAGAAGATGAAGACCAATGACGGTTCAGCCGCTCGCCTCGTTTTCTGGAAGGGAGTCGGATTGTGGCTGTTTCGGGGCGGTGTCCGATCGCCGGCGAAGGTTCCGGATCGCTGGCAGCGTCAAGATCGTCGCGTTGGCCACGATCTGCCAGGCCGCACCCGCCGAGAGCACAACCGAAATGCTTGAGACCGTGGCGATCGGTCCGGCCAACGCCAGGCCGATCGGGCCGGCGGCGTAGGAACCGAGCGCGACATAGGACATCACCCGGGAGATGGCGTCGGGAGGCACACGTTCCTGTATCGAGGTATGCATGAGGGTGGTGAACACCGAACTTGCTATTCCGGCCGCGACCGCCCCCACGCAGACGACGGGGAGTGGCGCTCGGGCCGCCAACGTGGCCGATGGAGCCGCCCAAGCGAACGCGACGATCGTAGAGACGACCAGTGGTTGCTGTGGGCGTCGTCCAAGCAGGAGCAGCCCGCCGAGAATCGAGCCGGCACCGTAGAGGGCCACGACGGTTCCCCACGCTCTGGCACCGCCGTAAGACTGGTCCGCCGCTGCCGGCCCGAGCACCAGGTACGGTGCCCAGACGATCAGATTGAACATCGCAAACTGCAGCGTTGTGATCCATAGCCAGGTATGCGCCCGGAACAGTCGCCAGCCCGCTTTCAACTCTGCTACCAGCGAGGTGGCCGCCGTGGTCATGGAGGCGGTAATGCGGAGGCAAAGCAGCGCGACGATGCTGATGAGATAGCTGATGGCGTCGATCGCAAGGACGGCCGCCGGCGCGATGACAACGATCAACAAACCGGCCAGTGCGGGCCCGCCGACCCTCGTCGCGGAGCGGCTGATGCTGATCAGAGCATTGGCATCGTGGAGATCCGATGATGGCACCAGGCTCGGAATCATCCCGTTGAACGACGGTTGGAACAGCGCCTCTCCGACCCCATTGAGCCCAACCAGCAGCAGCAGGGACCATAGCGGCGGATCGGAGACGAAAAACAGCAGGGCAAGCATGCTCTGGCTCACCACTCGGAGGCAGTCCGCCGACGGCATGACCCATCTGCGAGGAAAACGGTCCCCTAGGAGGCCACCGCCGAGCAGTAACAGCACCATGGGAACGATCCGGGCGGCCAGCACGCAGCTAAGGTCGGTCAGCGACCCGCCCTTGTGCAAGATAGCGAAGACCAAGGCTACCGACGCCATCTCTGTCCCGAATTGAGAAGCGCAGTAGCCGATGAAGAAGACTCGAAAGTTTCGCTGGCGAATAACACCTAAACGGCCAGACGGTCGTCGCAAGAACGGCCCCGTCGATTGTGTCGAACCCGGCAACGCGATGCCCTTCACCTAGTGGTCATGTGAGAACGTATTTAAAGGAGCGTAGCTCTTCCGTAGGGGTGCATGCCGAATACCCTGTCACGTTGCGTGACCTCGGTGTTCTTGTAAAACACGCCGCCGAGCCGATGGACTTTGAACGGTCCCGGATCAACTTGGGTCCGCGCCACCATGGCCGCGATGGCCGCCAACCGGCATGTCGGCGGACGCCCGCCGCACGGATATCGGCTGGTCGACTGCCGAATGGCTCACCGCCGATGGAATCCCGTAACCGCCGGCCTACGACCGCGCCCGCAACCGGCACCGCACTAGGCTCGCCTGGTCCAAGGGCGCCATCCGCGTCATCTTGGCCAACCCCGGGGCTACACCGGTCGGCAGGTGCGGAACAAACAGCGCAAACGCGAAGTCCTCATCGACGCCCACGATGTCACCCTCGGCCACGAGACCAGGCTGAGCTGGAACCCCAAGGACGCGTAGGTCTGGTCGGAAAAGATCGTCAACCCGTCGATCATCGACGAGCAGACCTTCACCGACGTCCGGCGGATGCTCGCGGGCCGCGGCCGGGCCGACCAGCCGCGCCCCCGTACCGCAAACGGCACACCTATGTGCTGCGCGGGGCGCTGTTCTGCGGGATCTGCTGCCGCCAGACGTAGGTTCATGTCGGTACCGCCACGTCGTGCACGTCCGGCGAGTTGCCTTCAAGCTGATCAGGCCCGCAGCGCGGGCGCTGATCATGCGCAGCTGCCCCGCGACGACCAGGCGGAGGCCAGCATGGCGCCGACAAACCGCAGGGGCCGGACGCGCTCCTGGTCCGGCCTCGAGCGCACCGGCAAGAAGAGCCGAGGGCAAGGTGGCACGTCTACATGATGTCCACCACCAAGGCCGGGCGTTAACGGACGAGCTTCAACGCACGCCCCACTGCGCTGATTACATCGGGACGTTCGGTTGCTCACAGCACTAGGGCATGTTTCGGGAGTGGTCAGCGCTGTGTGATCCAGTTCAGCACGTCGGTGGCGACGTCGCGCAGGTGTTCGGCGCCGACGCCGAATGGGCGGAGACGCTCGCGCGGTCTAGGGGAGCGCTCTGCCCCGGCGGCTCGTTCTTGTTCGAGGCCCGAGGGTCGGTCCGGTGTGCCTGGTTCGGGTGGGCTCGCGAGCGGAGATCGGTACGCCGCGGCATCCTGGCGTCGGACAGGTCGCGGTGTGGAGTGACCTCCTGGATGTCGCGCTTCCGCTGGTACCCGTCCAGCGGTCCTGGCGCTTCTCCCGCCCCGGCAACCGGCCCGGCGGCGAGGTGGTCATCTCGGTCTCGACCCCGCTGTTTCCAGCGGGACAATAGTATGAGGAGCGGTTACTTCATCTGTGCCGCGTGCGCCGGTGGCATTCCGGTGAGCGCGGCGCGGAGTGCCGCCGTCGCATCGCGGTGAACCGGTATGCGTTCATCGAGCTTGGTCTGCCGGATGACTTGCCGCACGAGCGGCTGCAGCCCGGCCAGCCGGACCGATCCGCCATGCTGAACTGCGTGGCTGTGGGTCCGCATGATCGCGTGCATCGCCGTACGGTCCAGCGTCGTGACTTCGGAAAGATCGACGACCAGGTGATCGCCGGGGCCTTGCCGGACTCGCGTGATGTATGCGTCGAACTCTTCGACCGCGGACCCGTCCAGCTCACCCTCGACCGAGACGAGTGTGGCCCCGGGAAGCGTATTGCTGTACAGACTGAGTCGTCTGCCCACGCGACCTTGCCCTCCTTGTCCTAGCCTGCGGCTGGGTGGCGTCAGCTCAGATCACCCCCTCATGCGGACGGCCCGGCCGCCTTGACCAGAGTCCCGGAGCTGCGCTCGGCTTTCCGGGCGGCACATGCCACGTCGTCTTGGTGTGGCACCATCCAAAGCTCTGCGATGGAGCGCAAGTCTCACGAGTCGATAATGATTGCCATATGGCAACTATATCCTGGCCGGCTGGCCCTGTCGATCTCCGTATCGTCCGGCGGCGGAGCTGGCTCCTCGCCGGGCATCGCCGGGGCGCCGAAACCGGCTCGTCCAGCACCAGGTGGGTGCGGCCTGGTCCGCGCCCGCGCGGCCGTCCGGTCGGTGGAACGCCGTTGCACGGTAGGACCTGACGGCCCGAACACCGGCGGCAGTAGCTGCCACGTACAACCTTTGGTGGCCACGAAGATGATCGCGGCCAGCACCTCACGATCCCGCGGCGCCGGCTGCCGCCCTGCGGCCGCGTCGGAGCTGGCAGCACCACCCGCTGAACAGTTCCCGCAACTCCGCTGGCACCAGCCGCTCGACGATCTCCACAACCGCGGGCGACCGTCATCAAGCCACTTGAGATGACGCCCTACTAATAGTGCTCGGTGTCGTCGAACGGGGGATGGGTTTTCGCGCTCGCCGCCGTGCGGCGTGGCCGGCTTGGGTGTGGCCGCCCCTGTCTGAAGGGGGTGTCTGTCTCAGGCCCGCATGGGGCCGTCGCCCTCGACCAGGGCATTTGTGGAGGTACTATCAACGATGGCCTGAAGGTCGGAGAGTCCGCGCAGCAAGGCGGCGCGACCGGTTGCTGACATCTGGCTCATGAGTGCGGCCAGCTCACGTTGGCGCCGGTGGACAACTTGATGAAGGAGCTGCCGCCCATGACGCGTGATTACCAGCGTGGTCCTGCGACGATCGGCGTCGGGTGTCTCCCGCTCTACGAGGCCGGCCGCCTGCAGCCGGTCACAAAGGCGCGAGACCGACGAGGGAGCGGCCACCAGAGCCTCCGCAAGTTCATTGATGGTCAGTCCCGCTCGCCGGTCGATGGCGAGGAGGCAGTCGAATTGCTGGCTGGAGATGGACGGCTCGGCGTCCTCGCGGCTTTGGGCCCACAGCAGTGCGAGGTGATCGGCTGCGCGCATGACGTCGGTGGTGATGACTTCCGAGGGGGAATCCCTGGGGCCGGTCATTCTGTTATCTCACCCGTGCCAGGAGGGTTGGCGGCTGACCATCGATCCCCTACCCGTCACGGAGAGTCTCATTCGGGGCACCTGAGAGCTATATCGGTGATGCACTGATGGCGCGATCACATCTCCCGGCCGAGGTGGAGCGCGCGATCCGCGCGGCACCGGCGCATTCGTTGCCCGAGTCTCTGGAGAAGGCGATCGTGGAGGGGCTGCCTGATGTGGTGGACGTTCGGTTGCTCTTGGCCGACTATCACCTCAGCGTGCTGCTTTCACCGGATGGCGAACTCGACGACGCCCCCATTCAGATGCTGGGCACTGCGGCCGGGCGAGTGTTCATCTCCCGCCGCCCGATGCTGGAGCCCGTCACGCTCGAGGACGGCAGCGCGGCGTGCGAGATTCTTGCGCCGGTTCTGGCGCGAGGTGAGCGCCTGGGCGTGCTCGGTGTCGTGACGACGGTTCCCGAGCCCGGCCGACTTGTCGATGAACTGGCCGAGATCGCCGAGATCGCCGGCGCGGCCCTGAAAGTCGCCTGGAACCACACCGACCGCTACGAACGGGCTCGCCGTCGGCGCCGGCTGACGCTCGCCGCTGAATTGCAGTGGCAGTTGCTTCCCGGCCAGGGCTGCGCGGGTTCGGAGTACAGCCTGGCGGGCCACCTGGAGCCGGCCTACTCAATCGGTGGCGACAACTTCGACTGGTCCACTGAACAGGACCATCTGGCACTGACCGTGACCAACGGCTCTGGCACGGGCATCCAAGCGGCCTTGCTGACCTCGCTGACCGTGGGAGCGCTACGGAACGCGCGGCGTTCGGGCGGAGATGTGGCCGAGCAGGCAAGCCTGGCGGGGGACGTCGTCCATGCCCGTTACCGCGGCGAGGAATTCACCGAGACACTGGTATTGCGCATTGATCTGGCCGATGGACTGGTTTCGGCGGTCGACGCGGGATCCCCGCGCATCCTTCGCATGCGCGGGGCGAAGGTGACCCCGATCGAACTCGAGCATCAGATGCCGCTGGGGATGTTCGCCGAAACCGCTTACGAGGTTCAGCATTTCAACGTCGAGCCTGGAGACCGCCTCGTCATCGTGAGCGACGGGGTCTTCTCAGCCGCCGCTCCCAACGGCGGCGATTACGGAACGATGGTCCTGGAGCAGCAGATCCGGCGTACTCGACTACAGGACACGTCAGAGGTCCCGCTGTCGATCATCGCTTCCCTGATCGACTATCACGAAGGCCGCGACCTTGCTGATGACGCCGTGGTGCTCTGCCTCGACTGGAAATAGGTATTCCGGATCGTCGCAGTTCCCTTAAGGGCGACGGTTGAGCAAGAGCCGGGCCACCGCGAGCGCGACGAGAATCACCACAACAAGCAGGATGATCTTGATCAAGGTTTCTCCCGGTATCTCCATGAGTCATTAGTTGTCATATGGCAACTGAAGCGCCAGGCTGTAATGTACCTCACTCGTCAAGGGCGAAACGCCGACGTTGCCGCGGCCCCCTGGCCGGCGCCTGCCGATTCGCAAACTGAACGTCGCTCCCGCCGGTGCGCTGATCAGGCCCGGACGGTCTCCACTTTGCGCCAGCACGCTTCGCAGAAGGAGTACACCCCGAAGATCGCCAATCCCACGGCCACGGCGACCAGCAGCCATGGGCCCGCTGGGGCGCGCGCCGACTCGCGCAAGGTGCCGTCCACGCCCTTGGCCTTGCCCGGGTCGAAGGCGATCGCGGCAGAGCCGAGAAAGACGTCGACTTCGCTGAGGACCAGGCCGCGGACGTCCCACGGTCTTGCACCCCGGTGCCCGGCACGCTGCCTGCCACGTTCGCCGGCATATCGCCACCTTCATTGGGGCGGGCGGCTCTCCCCGTTCGGCATCAAGGCAAACGCGCGTCGTCCAAGGCCTGGGGTAACGATGGCGGCCCACCGTCGGTACCGGCACCGATCGCAATGCCCTGCCGCTTCATTGGGCGTGTTTGAGCATCCATTGCCTGGGAACCGTTGCCCCATGGCAACAATCTTGTGGGCCATCGCAGTCATCCTGGTCATCGCCGGGATCTACGTACTGATCGCGCGCCGCGACATCCTCTGGGGCGTGGTCCTGATCATCGTCGGGCTCTTGGTCGGCCCCGGCGGCGTCAGCATTTTCAGCCCCTAGCCGTCCAGCACCTCTCGCGATGCGGCGCCTTCACGACCACCTTCTCGCCCCCGGGTCCTGTTCGCCGCGGCGATTGCGGACCCCGCTACAAGGAGAAACCGGTGAATCGAATCCTCAGTGCCCTTCGAGCCATTCTCGGAACGATCGTGACCGTCATAACACTGCCGTTCAGGGTCGTGCTGAAACTTCTGAGCCCATCACACCGCCGCGGCGGCGGGAGGACGACCCGGCGCTCCGCCCCCTGACTTCCCGAGGAGATGGAGCACGGCGCCCCTTACAAGAAACGGCAGATGAGATTTATCGAAGCCCGCTTGGCTCGCTGCACGAGGGCCGCTGTTTCCAGGGGCAGGATCGATCTCTTCACTGGCGTCCAGGTCAGGTTGAAGTGGCCGTGGAGGTGGCCCTGTGCGCATCGTCGATAACCGCCAGCCATGATCTCCACGTCCACGCCGAGGCGCCCGGCAGAGCAGTTCGGCGAAAGGGTCGGGGTGCGGAGTAGGCGCAGGTCAGGGCACTCGGCGCTGTGCCGATTCCAGCACGATCCGGATCAAGGTCTGCATATCCTGCCAGCCGACACTGGCCGTGTGGGGCGAACCTGGCTGTGGCACCGTCCACCGCCGGGGCCCGCACCTGCACATGTGGTCTACTCATCGGGGCTGCGGGCATCGCCATTCCATTCTTCGGCGATTCCCTACCACCCGTGTAGGGGAGTGTGCTCGTCGGTGATCAGAGGCTTTGATGACAGCGAGGTTTGCCGGACCAGGTGACGTCGGCTCCGCTCATCCTCTCGATGAGGTCGCCGGCACTTGGACGGGGCCACAGCGCACTAGGCGGAGCGGTCTCGCATGATCGGTGTCTGCGCGACGTCCGGTTGCGCGACGTCCGGCTGTTCGCACAGCCGTCCGAACTCCGTGAGGGCATCGATGAGGCATCGCTGAGACGCCGATGTCATCCCGGCCAGCGCCTCCGCCACCGCTGACCTGCGCCTTTCGCTCAGTTCGGCGAAAAGGGCCTGCCCCTCCTCGGTCAGTCGCAGGACGACCTCGCGGCGATCGGCCAGCGCCCCCTCCCGGATGATCAGTCCTGCTGCCTCCATGCGGTCGCACAGCCGGCTGGCCGAGGACGGAATGGCGTCCAGCTCGGAGGCCAGGCCGCGCAGATTGACCTCGCCATGGCGGGCGATGATCTCGATCGTCTGCAACTGGATCGGAGACAGAGACACCTCGAGATCTCGTCCGGCCCGGTTCCACAGCACCACCACGGCCCCCAGGGCACGCTCAGCCGCCGTGACGACATCGGCGTTCACACCACTGCTCAGCGTTTCGGCAGCAGGCAGCTCTCCGCGACTCACGAACGGCCCTCCCAACGATGCTGCAGTAGCCGCACGCCGTGGCACCAGCGTCGGTGAACAGGGCCGTCACCGGAGGTTTCGGCCCAGACGACGCCGCCGGTGCGGATCACAGCGACCGGCGCACCCTCACGATAATCGACCACGCGATCGGTTTCCGTCCTGCGACACCATCGACGCAGGCCCGCGCCTCCATCCGCCGTTCATTACCAGACTCGGCCGTCCGGCTCACGGGCCAACTCCCGGGACCGCGCCGACCAGCGGTGAACATTTGCCATATGGCAAGCTTTATGCCAGTCTGCGGATCGGTCCTTCCGACTCCCGCAAGGGACGTCCGGGCTGGGCGCCGATCGAGGGAGTCGGGTCGGCGACCCAAGTTCACCTCCACCGAGGTGAGTTCTGGAAATGGGGACTCCGGAGACTCCAATCCACATCCGGTCCGGCTGCGCTCCGGCGCGCGTTCTGGACACGACGGTGGCGGCGGCGCCGCGCGCCGGCCACCTGTGGTTCGCGTCCCAAAGAGCTTGGAGGTTCAGCTGAGATGGAGGACGCGATGACCCCGCCGGATCGGCGGTGGAAGATCGAGACCGCTTTGCGTGCGGCGCCGGCGCATTCACTGCCCGAAGCGCTGACCGCCGCCGTCCTCGGCTGCTTCCCCCAGACAACATCGCTTCGGCTGCTGCTGGCCGACTACCAGCGACGCCTCCTGCTGCCCATCGATGATCATGACTCGTCCGGTCCGGTCCGGATCAGCGACAGTCCCGCAGGCCGCGCATACGGCACCCTGAGTCCGGTGCCGGTCCCGGCCATCGTCGGAACGGCCGGAGAGCGACGCTTGTTCATCCCGGTGACGGCGCGCGGAGAACCCCTGGGTGTGCTCGAGATTCGCCTGAGCGCCGGTTCCGACGAGGTGCTCGGTGACTCATTGCTCGCTGAACTGGCCCAGTTGGGTGAGATCGTCGGCTGCGCCCTGAAGTTGGCATGGAAACACACCGACCGCTACGAACGCGCCCGCCGGCACCGGCGGCTCACCTTGGCGGCCGAACTGCAATGGCAACTGCTGCCCGCCAATGGATGCGGTGGAGCTGAATTCAGCATGGCCGGCCATCTCGAACCGGCGTACGCGGTCGGCGGCGACAACTTCGACTGGTCCACCGAACGCGACCATCTGACTCTCAGTGTCACTAACGGCTCGGGCAACGGTGTCCAGGCCGCCCTGTTGACCTCTCTCACCGTTGGAGCCCTGCGCAATGCCCGCCGGTTCGGCGCGGATCTCGCCGACCAGGTCAGCCTTGCCAACGACATGGTCTATGCCCGCTATCGGGGCAGCGAGTTCACCGAGAACCTCGCGTTGCGCATCGACCTGGCCGATGGCATGGTGTCCGCGGTCGACGCAGGCTCACCGCGCATCCTGCGAATGCGCGGAACCCACATAGAACCCCTCGACCTCGACCCCCAAATGCCCCTCGGGATGTTTCCCGACACCCGCTACCAGGTCGAACGATTTCAAATCGAATCAGGGGACCGCCTGATCATCGTCAGCGACGGCGTCTGCGACGCCCAGGCACCCGACGGTGGCGCCTTCGGCACCGTCCTGCTGGAGGACACCCTCCAGCGCACCAGGTCACTTGAGGCGTCCGAGGTACCGCTCTCGATCATCAATGCCCTGATCGAACACCGTCAAGCCACTGACCTGGACGACGACGCGGTCGCCGTCTGCCTCGATTGGAAATAGCCCACATGGTGCCGCTCCGACCTCCGCGCCACCACAAGCCGCCTCGCGAGACCCGGCGGAGTCACAAAGCCGGGAACTTACTGCCATTCCCTGCACCGTGAGCCGGAGATATTGCTCACGCATGTCCGCGAGCAGAGCAGGTCTGCGCTTCTCCACGTCCGCGATGCGCCGGGGTTAACCACCGCGGCCTAGAACCGGGCGCGCATCGATCCGATCAGACACCCGTCGGCAGGGGGCGAACGATGTCGTAGCGGCGCACCGCCGCCGGCCGACCCGCTCGCCGCGCTCGTCCTCCCGTTGTGCCCGGCTCGTCCGCCGAGGCCTTCGGCCTCCGGCCGTCACATCTCCACCTCCTTCCCTGTGCCGGTCCGGAGAGGAGGCATAGACGGTTGTGAGGGACGCCTCTGCTCGGCGCGCTCGACGGTCCGCCCCGGGGGCAAGGTCTTCGGCCTCGCCGCCGCAGGCGTCGGTCTCGCTTGACCTTTGCGCGTCAGTCCGGCAGCCAGTGCAGTTCGTGCGCCAGGGTTTTGGCGACGGCACGGATGCGGTGGTGTAGCGGCGACTGGTCGCGTGGGAGGACCAGGTGGATCGTCAGGCTGGGCGCGTCCCGCAGCGGTCGCCAGGTGAGGCCGGCCGGTTGTGCCGTGACCGCGGCTTCTCCGGCCGGGGCGAGGGTGACCCCGTCGCGCAGGTCGCGCTGAGACATATCGAAAGAGACTGCGGGCGTGTGGAATCGGGGGTGTGGTTGGGTGTCTCGGAACAGTGCGGACAGCTGATCGTGGATCACGGGGTTGGCCGCACGGTCCGGGAGTCGCAGCGGATACGCGGCCGCGTCCACGATCTCGATCTCCGGGTGTTCGGCCAGCGGATGGTGCTGCGCCAGCTGGACCCCGACGCGCAAACGCCGCAGCAGGAACCGGCGCACGCCACGGCCCGGCTGTTCACCGCGGGTGATCCCGGCATCGATGCGGCCGTCGGCGACCGCGGGGGAGATCTCCGGTGTCGCCATCGGGACCGCGCCGACCTCGAGTCCGCTGTTGCCGCGAATCAGCCTGTCCACCAGGGTTGGTGCCGTCTCGGCCCCGGCGCTGAGGCTGTATCCGATGCGCACCGTGCCCAGTTCACCGGCCGCCGCGCTCCGGGCGGTGTCCCATGCCCGCTCCAGCGCCGCCAGCGCGGGCGGCGCGGACTCCGCCAGAGCCGCACCGGCCGTGGTCAATACGACGCTACGCGTGTTGCGGACCAGCAGGGCCGTACCGAGTTCCGCCTCCAATCGGCGCATCCGGGCGCTGAGTGCGGGCTGTGCGATACCGATCCGTGCGGCCGCGCGGGTGAAGTTCAATTCCTGCGCCAGCACCAGGAAGTACCGCAGGCTCACCGTGTCCGGCGCCACGTGCCCTCCCTGCCGATTGATAACGATCCGTTCTGAGTCTATCCCGTACCGGTCTTTCCCTCGCCCGCACATCGAGCCCTAGCCTGCGCATATGACGATTCAACCGGCCGTAGTACCCGTCGGCGGGATCGATCGATCTGAGTGTCAATTCGAAGTCGGACGTGTCCGGCCGAACACAGGAGGTTTCCATGGCAAAGGGCTACTGGTCAGTGTCTACACCGCCATTTCCGATCATGAGAGGCTGGCTGCCTACGACAAGCTGGCCGGTCCGGCTGTCCAGGCTGGGGGCGGGCGCGTCCTGTCACTCCTTCCGTCCCTTGGCGGTCGAGTCGTCGCCCACGAGGCCGGAATCACGCAACGCGTCGTTCTGGTCGAGTTCGACAGCTTTGAACAGGCCGTCGCGGTATACGAGAGCGAGGCATATCAGAAGGCGCTGGTGGCCTTCCCCGACGGCGTCGAGCGTGACTTCCGCATCATCGAAGGAATCGACTGACCGGCGGGCCCAGCCATCGCTGAGCATCCGTTACCTGATACGCACACGGTGCTGAACGACGACTCACGAGACGAGTTCGAAGCCATGCCCCGCGTACCCGTGGGCCAACCGGTTCCGTGCGGAATTTCGAGTTAGCGTTCCGCTTCGTTGTGGCGCCGCCTCTTCGGGCTCTAGTGAGTTTGATCTGTAGTCAACCTCCGAGGATTCAGCGGCGTCCTCCAGAGGACCGCGCAGCCGAACGAAAGGCATGTATGCGCTTGCAATCCCTTCTCGCGACAGCCGCCGCCCTCACGGTCACCATCGGCGCTGCCACGGCCGTGGCGGTCGTTCGGAGTGGCGACGGCACCGGCGACTCTCCTCAAGACCTCACTGCGAGCCGCGCACCTTCGTTCACCCAGATCATGAACAGCCTGCCCCGGGGCGCGGCCCTCTCCCCGGCCAGGAAACCCGCCGTCCCCGACGACTTCAACGGCGACGGCTACCGCGACATCGCCGGCCGCGGTCCCGACCGGACCGACGGTGATCTCATCACCGTCATCTACGGCGGCCCCAAGGGCGCCGATCCGGCCCGCCGCCAGCTGATCGCCGCTCCGGGCGGCGGCTCCGGCATCGGAACCGAGCGGCGGAGCGTCTCCGTCGTGTTCGGAACCAGGACCGGCCTCGACACCAAGGCCCTGCGGACCTATCGCCATGGTTTCAGGGCCATTCCCGACCGGCACGATTTTCCCGGCCGGTTCGGCGGGGAACTCTCGCTCACCGACACCGACCGCAACGGCGAGATCGAACTGGTCGTCGGCGCACCGCACCGGGACGGCAAGGAGGGCCGCCTGTACATCTTCACCGACGCCGCCGAGGAGCTGACCACCAAGGGCATGAGGCGCTTCACCCCGGCGGACCTGGGCATCGCCGGCAGGAAGGCCGAACTGGGCGGAACCCTGCTCGGCTGATCGCACGCCGGCGACATGGCACACGACCGCCCTGCCCGTCACCCTTGGCAGGCCGGGCCAGTGGGTCTTGGACGGCATGACCGGCGCGGGGGAACCGCCCGGAGCCGAGCCGCCCCGACCACGGGCTGGGACGTTCGCGCGGCAGGTTGGACCACGTGGTGGGTGGTCACTCACGGGTCGATGCGGCAGGGCTGATCGGTCGGGCGTTTATGCCGTGGTCTGGGTGGGGGTGGTGAGGTCGTGCCATTGGATGATGTCGTCGCAGGTGGTGTTGAGGAGATCGGGGTCGTGGCTGACCAGGAGTGCGCCGCGGTGGCCCTGGTCGGTCTGGGTGCGGATGAGGTGGATGAGGGTGGCGGCGCTGGAGGCGTCGAGCATGGCGGTCATCTCGTCGCAGAGGAGGTAACGGGGGTCGGAGCCGAGGGTGCGGGCCAGGCAGGCGCGCTGGAGTTGGCCGTCGCTGACCTCGTGGGGGCGCCGGTCGAGTAGGTCGGGGGTGAGGCCGACGAGGTCGGAGAGGCGGTCGGTTTCGTCGTCGGCGGCGTCGGACGGCAGGTGTGCGGCGACGATCCGGCGCAGGGTGTGGCGGGGGTCGGCGGCGGCGCGCGGGTGCTGGAAGATGACGCCGATCCGGCGGCGTTGGGCGGCTGGGGCGGCATGGCGGAAGCGGTGGATCGGTTCGCCGTCGAGTTCGAGGCGTCCGGCGCGGGGTGGGTGCAGGAGTGCGAGGACGCGGATGAGGGTCGATTTGCCGCAGCCGCTTGGGCCTTGGACCCCGATGACGCGTCCGGGTGTGAGGGTGATGGAGATTCCGGGGAGGACGTCGGGGCCTCGCCGGTAGCCGGCGACCAGGCCGGTGGCGGTCAGCATGCGTCCTCCGTGGATACTCCCGCTCGGGTGACTCGGGGGCGGGCGCAGGCCAGGCTTCGGTGCGGGGTGACCGGGACGAGGGCCGGGTCGTCGGTGCAGGTGGCACGGTCGGGGCAGCGGGGCCGGAAGGCGCAGCCGGACGGCAGCGCGGACAGGTTGGGAGGGTGGCCGGGCAGCGGCGTGAATCCGCGGCCGGGCGTGGCATCGAGCAGGGCCCGGGTGTACGGGTGCAACGGGTTCGCGAACACGTCGCCGGCCGGACCCTGCTCGATGATCCTGGACGCGTACATGACGGCGAGGTCGGTGGCGGCGCGTTCGGCGGCGGTGATGTCGTGGGTGATGAGCAGGATCGCGCGGCCGGAGTCGGCAAGGTCGCGCAAGGCGTCCATGGTGTGGTTCACCAGCGGACGGTCCAGGCCGGAGGTCGGTTCGTCGGCGAGGATCACGTCGGGGTCACCAGCCAGGGCGAGGGTGAGGACGGCACGCTGCGCCATGCCGCCGGACAGTTCGTGCGGGTAGCGGTCCAGGGCGGTGGGGGCCAGGCCGGCGGTCTCGGCGAGACGGTCGGCTTCGCGCTTGCGGTCGGTCACCTCGGGACGGAGGGCGCGGAGGGTCTCGGTGAGCTGGGCGCGGACCGTGCGGACGGGGGTGAGCGCGGTGGCCGCGGACTGCGGCACCAGCGCGACCTTGCGACCGCGGACTCGGCGGGCGAGCGTCCGTTCCGGGGCGGTCGTCAGTTCGAGGAGGCCGCCCGCGGTGTCGAGCCAGACCGCGCCGCGAATCTCGGCGTTGCCGGGCAGCAGCCCGAGGAGTGCGGCGGCCAGGACGCTCTTGCCGCAGCCGCTCTCGCCGATCAGGGCGAGGAGGCGGCCGGGGTGGAGTTCGAACGAGGCGTCGGTGACGGCTCGCACGAGGGAGTCGCGCAGACGGAAACGCACGGAGAGCCGCTCGGCGCGCAGAAGCGGCGACGTCGTGTCCGCCGGGGTCACAGGGCCAGCTCCGATCGGCGCCGGGGGACGAGCCGGTCGCGCCACCATCCGGCCAGGCCCGCGACCGCGAGGGTGACGGCGATCAGCACTCCCGCGGGTGCGGCGATCGTCCACCAGGCGCCGAGGAGGACGTCGTCGCGGCTGTCGGCGACCATGGTGCCCAGGCTGGGCAGGTGCGGTGGCAGGCCGAGGCCGAGGAAGCTGAGCGCGGTCTCGTGCCAGACCGCGTGCGGCAGGAGCAGCACGGCGGCGAGGGCCGACTGCGGGGCGACGGCGGGGATCAGGTGCCGGGTGAGGACGGTCAGCCGGGACGCGCCTCCCGAGATCGCGGCGTCGATGTAGGGGCGGGAGCGCAGGGACAGCACTTCGGCCCGGACGATCCTGGCGACGGTGGTCCAGTGCGTGAGTGCGATCGAGGCGATGACGGCCATCAGCGACCCCCGGTAGAGCGCCACGATGAGGATGCCGAGCAGCAGGTGCGGGACCGCGTTGAAACCGTCCACCAGCCGCATCACGACCGAGTCGACGATCCCGCCGGCGGCGCCCGACGCCGCGCCGATCAGGGTGCCCAGCACGGTGGCGACCAGCGCGCAGGCGAGGGCGACCAGCAGCGACACCCGGGCCCCGGCGGCCGCGCGCACCAGCACGTCCCGTCCGGAGTCGTCGGTGCCGAACCAGTGCCCGGGTCCCGGCGCCTGGCGGACCGCGTCGTAGTCGACCGTGCCGGTGGTGGCGTCGGTGAACAGCGGCAGCACCCCGATGACGGCGACCAACGGGATGAGCACGGCCAGCGCCGCGAGCAGGCGCATCCGTGCGGACGCGGCCGCTCGGGGCCGGGCGGTGCCGCCGGGACGGCGCCTGCCGCCCGGCCGCCACCGGTCGTCGACGGCGGGAGTGCCGGCGGTAGGAGTCTCGTGCACGGCCTCAGCCATCGGCGGCCACCCTCGGGTCGATCAGCAGGACGGCGACGTCGGCGCACAGATTGCCGATCAGCACGGCGGCCGTCGCGAGCAGCGTCAGCGCGACCAGCAGCGGGAAGTCGACGTTCAGCCCGGCCTTGACCATCGCGCCGGCGACGCCCGGCCAGGAGAACACCTCCTCCACCAGCACCACTCCGGTCACCAGTTCGGGAAGGCGGGTGCCGACGGTCGTCACGAACGGCAGGAGCGCGACCGGAAGCCCGTGCCGCAGGACGATCGTGCGTTCGGACAGGCCTCGTGCCCGTGCGGCGGCGACGTGATCGTCGGCCAGACCCACCAGCAACTGCTGCCGGACGGTCAAGATCAGCCAGGGCAGCTGAGAGATCGCCAGAACCAGTGCGGGCAGCGCCAGATGCCGGACGGTGGACAGCGCACCGCCCTCACCGCCGGCATCGCTGACGCCGCCCGCGGGCAGGAGCGGCAGGGCGACCGCGAACACCGCGATCGCGCCGAGCCCGAGCAAGAAGGTCGGCAGTCCTTCCAGCGAGTGCGCCAGCGTGACCACGAACCGGTCGACCCAGCCGCCCTGCCGCCACGCCGACCACACGCCCAGGAACAGGGCGATCATGACCGCCAGTGCGAGGCCGGTGCCCGCGAGCAGCATGGTCCAGGGCAGCCGTTCGGCGATCACGGTCGCCACCGGCTGGCCGAAGCTACGGCTGGTTCCCCAGTCGCCGCCGAACACGCCACCGAGCCAGTGCCCGTACTGCTGCCAGACCGGGTCGTCGAGGCCGAGCTCGGCGCGCGTGCGGGCCACGTCGGCCTCGGCGGCGGTGAAGATCCGCGTTCCGTAGTACTGGTACACCGGGTCGAACGGAGAGGCCGCGCCCAGCACGAACACCGCCCCGGACACCACGCCCAACAGCGGGACCGCGATCGCCAGCCGCCGCGCCGCCATCAGCGCGGCGAGCCGCCATCGGCCCGGTGACGCATCGTCGCGCACGACCGCGCCTTCGGGCGCGGTGGTGATGTCGGTCTCGCTCATGCGGACCGCGACCATTTCTCCAGGTTCCACCACGGCCCCCAGGACAGGACGCCGTGCACGTGCGGGTCCACAACCGGCTGGTAACCCGGCGCTTGGCCGCGCACCACGTAGCTGTGGTCGAGGAAGACCAGGAACACCCACGGCGGGTTCTCCATCAGGCGCCGCTGCATCGCCCGGTACGCCTCCGCCCGCGCGGCCGTGTCGAGCGTGCGACGTCCGCGATCCAGGGCCGCGTCCACGGCGGGGTCCTTGTAGGAGCCCGGGTTGTTGAAGCCGTCCTCGGCCTGCGAGGAGTGCAGCAGCCCGTACGCGACCAGGTCCGGGTCCAGCGGCGTCCCGCCGCCCATGACCAACGCGTCGTTCTTCATGCGCGGCTCGATCGCGTCCCAGCCAAGCCCGACCAGATCGACCTTCACGCCGACCTTGCCCGCGTCCGAGGCGAACCCGTTGGCCAGCGCCTTACGCACCGAGTCGTCCGACGGATACATCAGCGTGAACCGCGCCGCCTTGCCGTCCTTGGACCGCATGCTGCCCGCTCCCGCCCGCCAACCCGCCTCGTCCAGCAGCCGCGCCGCCTCTGCCGGATCATGCGGGAACGTCGCCGAAGGGTCGGAGAACTCACCGAGCACCTGCGGGATCGGCCCGTAAGCGGGCTTGCCGCGTCCCGACAGGAGCGCCCGGATCATCCCCTCCCGGTTGACCGCCAGGTTCAGCGCCTTGCGGATCGCCGGGTCGGCGGTGACCGGGTTGTTCTGCGGCATCATCACGCCGCGGTAGTCGGCGCTGAGGTGGTGGTAGGTCGTGGTCCCGGACTTGCCCGCGAACGTTCCAGCCAGCGCGGGTGGCAGCACCGTCCCGTCGAAGTCGCCGCGCGTCATCCGCTGCGCCCGGGTGTTGTCGTCGGGCACGAACAGCACCGTCAGGCGCTGGATCTTCGGTGCGCCGCCCCAGTACGCCGGGTTCGCCGTCAGCACCAGCCGCTCACCGCGCCGCCACTCGGCGAACCGGTACGGGCCGGTGCCGACCGGACGGCTGTTGATCGGCGCGGCCTCGACCTTTCCGCCGGTCACCGCCTCCGACGGAACGATGCCCAGGATGAGCTTGTGCGGGAACGGCGCGTACGGATGCTTGAGCCGGAACTCCACGGCGTCCGCCCCGGTCTGCCGCACCCCCGCCAGCATCCGGAACGAGGACGCCACCGGTGAGGCCGCCTTCGGATCGAGCAACGCCTTGTAGGTCGCCACCACGTCCTCGGGGCCGAACGTCGACCCGTCGTGAAACTTCACCCCGCTCCGCAGGCGAACCGTCCAGCTCTTTCCGTCCGCCGACGGCTTCGGCGCCTCGGCGGCCAGCGCCGGCTGCGGCCGCCGATCCGCGTCATGGGTCATCAGCCCGTCGTAGAGCTTGCTCATGCCCTCTTAGGCGAACCCCATCAACGGGCTCAGCGACTCGTCCTCGTAGGGATCCGCCAACACCAGCCCGTCGGCATTGGACGAGCTCTCGGGCGCGGCGCACGACGCCAGCCCCATCATCAGCACCACGGCACCGAGCACCGCACCGAACCGGGACCTCTCGCCCCACATGCCACCCATGCAGGGCAAGCTAGCCTCGATCATCTGCTTGTCGCAAGATGTTCGCAGTTGCGATGAGCAGGCAAGTAGCAGAAGAGCCCACGCCAGGGCAACGGCGAAGCGTCATGACCTGAAACGGACAAAAGCGACACCGTCTCATCCGTGCCGAGCCGCCGGGCGAATCCAGAATGACCACGCATGTCGCCTCGGCTCCAATGAGGCCCGCACCCACGTGATCGCAAGGCGCAGTGGTGACACCGCCAGGCGGATCATGTGCCGCCACTTGCCCTCCGCTGGTCGCTTCCCCCCGTGCGCAGGGGGCGCTTCAGGGGAGGCCGGGGGGCGATGCCCGCCCGCCGACTCCCAGCCGTTAGCGTGCGTACCGGTCGCGGAGCTATTCGGCGAACGCCTGTAGCCGGGACCGAAGCCCTTGGGGACGATCTCGGATGAGGTGTGGCTGCCTTGGGCGCGGGGTGGCTGTAGTGGTGGCGGGCTACTCCTCCATGACCAAGCCCAATGAGTAGGCGACGGCGAGGGCTTCGGCCCGGTTGCGGACGGAGAGTTTTCGGAAGAGCCGGGCCTGGGTGTTCTCCACGGTCTTGCTGGTGATGCCGAGTGCGGCGGCGGTCTGGCGTACCGAATGGCCCAGCGCGATGGAACGGAGAATGTCGAGTTCGCGGGGGGTGATGTCGGAGCGGACCAGGTGGGAGCGGGTCGCCGTGGAGGGGGCGGCCTCCGAGGTCGCATAGCTCTGGGCTGCCAGCGCGATCACGTGGGTCAACTGCTCGGAGACGTCGTGCGCGCCCACTACCGCGTCCGCGCCGCGGAGGAGTTCTCCGGAGATGGTCGCCCGCTCGTACGGGCTGATCACCACGACGGTGCGGGTGCCGAGGAGGCGGGTGGCCCGCCAGTCGGCGGCGGCTCCGTCGACGAGGACGGTGATGGCCCCGTCGCGCAGCCGGATCAGCTCGTCCTCCTCCGACGGGATGTCGGGGCCCAGCACCAGCACCGGCACCGCGTGCCTGATCAGGGTGAGCACCACGCTGCGCCGGACGTCGCAGCAGGTGCCGATGACCACGACCACCAGGGCGCGGCCGGGACGGCCCGGCGCCGGGCCCGTGTACGGCGGGGTCCGGAGCAGGCCCATGCGGGCGGCGCGTGCCACGACGTGGGTCTGGCTGTGCACGTCCAGCTTGGCGAAGATTCGCCGTTTGTGGTTCTGGACGGTGGCCTCGGAGACGCCGAGGAGCGAGGCCATCTCGCGGACGCTGAAGCCGAGGCTGATCAGTGACAGGACCTGCCGGTCCCGGTCGGTGAGGACCGCGGGTCCGGGTCGGCGGTCCACCAGCCCCGGGCCCTCCTGCACGGCCTCCACGAGCGCGTGGAGGCCGCGGGAGTGCGGGACGAGCCGGGTCGCACCCGCGTGGGCGGCCGCGAGGATGGCCTCCGCCGAGAGCCGCTCGTAGGTCAGCACGATCGCCAGCTCACTGCTCAGCGACCGCAGCGCGAGCACGCCCGCCGTCTCTTCCTCCCCGAACCGAACGCCGATGTCGACGAGCACGACGTCGGTGCGCCGCAGCCCGCACAAGGTGAGCAGATCGGAGAACCGTTCGGTGGCGCCGGTCACGATCACGTCCGGAAGCGTGGACAGTGAGTCGGCGACCGCCTCCCGCAGCAGACGGTCGGGCGACCGCAAAGCGACCCGAGTACCGGTCATGGACCTGGAGCATTCTGTTCCGACGCTTATCTGGATTTTGGCGTGTCTGGACGGCTTGTCACCCCTCATCGGGAATCGAAATTTCACAGCCGGGAACTTGAACGCTGAAAGCTGCGGCGGGCCTCGCTACTGGCCGCGGCTCGCCGGGTCCACCTGTGCGAACGTGAGCAGGTCCACCATGCGGAAATCGCCCGCGCGGCGGCTCGGCAGGGTGGGCCGCCAGTTCGGCTGGACCCGCAGGAAGGACTGCGGGTCGAGCTGCAGCAGCCCGATGAAGACCTCGCCGACGAGCCGGGCACCGACCCCGGTCATCAGCCGGCCGTCGCCCAGGGCCTGAGCCTCCTTGAGGACGTAGTACCAGAGCGGGGCGCTGTTCTCGATGCCGATGCCGAAGGTCGCGAGTTCGGAGGTGTCGATCATCGGGATGCCCATGGTGCGTGCGAGCTGCTGACCCGACGGCACCGACCACGTGAGGTGCCGCAACAGGTTGCGCTGGGGCAGTGCCGTCGGGGTGGTCTGCCCCGGGATGGCGGGCAGCGGCAGGTCGAACAGCGGCGTGGAGACCTTGGCGTCGATGAGCTTGTTGGTCTTCAGTTCGCCGTCGCGGAAGTCGAAGAACGTCTGCCAGCCGATGAAGCGCCGCGGGGCCCGGGAGAAGCCGCGCAGGTCGACCGGGTCGGCCTGGCCCTCGCCGGCCGGGTCGAAGATGAACCCGAAGAACGGCTGCCCGCCGTCCCCGGCCAGGTTGGCCCGGTACGAGGGGCGCACCATGCTGTGCCCGAGCCGGTAGGCGATCTGGAATTCCACCGGGATGAACGCCGCGCCGGACGGCCGGTAGAACTGCCGGCCGAAGCGCAGGATGTGGTCGATCAGTGGCTGCCCGATGATCTGCGGCAGGAACTCGCGCAGGATGATCCACTGGTAGTGCCAGGTGACGGTGCGGCGGGCGGTGGCGAAGACCTGGGCCTGTGGTACGCCCTGCGTCCGCGTCCGGTCCACCACGCGGTTGTGGAAGCGCAGGAACGCCGCGTGCAGGCCGGAGATCATCAGGTTCTCGTCGTTGCGCTCGTCGGCGATGATCGCGGTGGCGCCGTCGGTGCGCGGCACGTCCTCGAACAGGCCGCCGCTCTCCACCCTGAACTTGTCGCGGTCTGCCGGGTCGTAGAACTGCGGGTCGGACGCGGGACCCCGGCCGTAGACCGAGTCGAGGTCGAACACCGCGGTGCGGGTGTTGGGTGAAGTCTCCGGCGGAGTGGGCACACCCAGCGGCGAGGTCTGGTCGAACGTCATGTCATGGTCGAGAAACTGCCCAAGGAACGTGGTGCCCGCCGTCTGGAACGGGTTGTCGACGTTGTTCGGGCTGAGTGCGGGGTGGGTGATCAGGCGGATCGGGCCCTCCTCCAGCGGGTCCTTGGCATCGATCAGCCCGCCCTTCTTGCCCATCTCCATCAGGCCGGCCCGCACCCGGTCGTTGGCCTCGGCGAACGGCGGCAACTGGAAGATCCGCCCGAAGTTGTTGGCGAGCGTCCCCTCGGCCCTGGCACGCGCCGCCGCCGCGATCGCCGTGCGCGGATCGAACGTCATGACGGTGACGGCCGTGGCCCCCGCGCCCCCCAGGAATGCCCTTCTGCTGAACCCTCGGCCTGCTCTTTCGGGGTTCCCATTCGAGGGTCCCATTTCGAGCCTCCTGGCCAATCGACTTTGGTAGTCGCGAAGTCTGCGACCGGGAGGAAACGGAGGCAATGGTCCCAGGGGATACCCATTCACCCAGGGGGTTTGGCCCTACCTGGTGGATTCATGTCCCCCTGGTGGTTACGTGTCCCGCCGACGCAGACGACCAGTCGACCGACTTTACTCATCGTTGCGTTGACGTGGTGGTTGAAGAGTAGGTCCGAACACGTGCGCTGATCTTGTTCGGGTTACTCCGCATTTTCGGTGGGTGGGTTCAGTCGGGAGTCTGGTGTGCGTGGTTGCGGGCGGTCAGGCCGAAGTGGTGTGCGAGGACGCCGCCGAGGACGGAGCCGAGGCGGTGGTCAGTTCAGGGGTGGGGTGCTTGCCGGTGGTCGGCGATGATTTGTCGCTTGCTGGTAGTCGAAGCCGAGCCCGAGCAGTGTCGGCTCGCTGAACGGCCGTCCCAGTAGCTCGACACCTACCGGCATGCCGTCGGGTGTGAAGCCGGCGGGGATCGTCATCGCGGGGAACCCGGTGTTGGCGGCGAGGGCGCAGATCCTGAGCCCCACCTGGGGCTGCCCGATCGGCGCGGCCTGCTGTGAGACCGCTGGGTAGACCAGTGCGTCCAGGTCGTGGTCCTTCATCAGCTTGTGGAGCAGCTGTTGCGCCTCCAGGCGCCGGGCCAGCCGTTGGTGGTAGGCGTCCTGCGGGCCGGTCGAGGTGCCCAGCCGTTCCTTGAGACGCTGCAGGACGGTGGGTGTGACCTGGCCGGAGGTGACGATGTCGGCCAGAGTCACGATGTCGGACGGTGGCTCCAGCCGGGCCAGCGAGCGCGGGAATCGTGAGCCTGGCGCCGCCAGGTAGCGATTGAGGTCGCGCTCCATTTCGTCGACGAACACCCAGGAGGCGTCCACCGCCGACATCAGTGCGGGTTGGGCCGGCACATCGACGATGGTCGCGCCCTGCGAGGCCATGTCCTGGGTGGCCGCCCGGACCAGCGCCGTCGTCGCCTGCGCGGGCCCCGACGTGCTCAGGTAGTCGGTGAACACGCCGATGCGGGCGTTGACCAGAGCGGTGTCGTCCAGGGCGGTGGTGTAGGTGCGGGGGATCCGTCCGATGGACGCCTTGGTGGACGGGTCGTCCGGGTCGTATCCGGCGGTGGCGTCCAGGATCAGTGCGATGTCGGTGACCGACTTGGCGAGGGGGCCGCCGGTGTCCTGGGTGTAGGAGAGCGGTGCGATGCCGTCGCGGCTGGACAGGCCCTGGCTGGGTCGCAGGCCGACCAAGCTGTTGTGCGCCGCGGGGCTGCGGATGGAGCCGCAGGTGTCCGAGCCCAGGCCGGCCGCGCCGAAGCCGGCCGCGATGCCGGCGCCCGTGCCGCCGCTGGAGCCGCCCGGGTTGCGGGTCTGGTCGTAGGGGTTGCGGGTCTGCCCGCCGAGCGAGCTGATGGTCTCGACGCCGGAGGCGAACTCGTGCAGGTTGGTCTTGGCGACGATGACCGCGCCGGCCGCACGCAGCCGCGCGACCTGCTCGGCGTCATCGGCGGTGCGCCAATGCCTTAGCGCCAGCGAACCGTTGGTCGTGGGAAGGTCGTGGGTATCGTAATTGTCCTTGATCAGGATGGGGATGCCGTGCAGCGGGCCGCGGACGCGCCCCTTTCGGCGTTCGGCGTCAAGCCGGGCGGCATCAGCGACCGCCGTATGGTCCCTGCGAATGACCGCATTGACACCAGGCTGGTCGGCATACGCCTGCTCGTAGGCATCGATGCGCGCCTGATATGCCTTGACCAATTGGACCGAGGTGACCTGGCCGTTCGCCAGTAATTCGCCTAACTTGGCGGCGTCCATGTCCACCACCCACTTGGCGATGTCGGCCGGTGCCGCCAGGTGTCCTGTGTCGCCTAGCGCGGCAGCCGCACCGGTTGTGAGCACAGGCCCCGTCAGGACGACGATTCCGGCCACGAAGGCCGCTGCTCGGGTGTACGGGTTCCGCCTTCGTCTTGCCACATCGGCCTCCTCGTCATCGATTGGCGCCTCTCGACGTACAGCACAGGAGATGTGCGGTTCAGCCATGCCGACCGGGAAGGGGCCGCTGCTGTGTGCCGCCTTGATTATGGCTCGGGCATGCCGTAACGGCTATCTGTCAAAAGGGCCACATCGCCCACGAAGGCGGGCGTCGTGTGGCTCTCATGCGGGTGGAGTCGAGGCTGTCATCGTCGGAGGCCGGTGAAAGCTTGGCAGTCGAACTCGGTCAGGACTCCTTGGTCGAGTGATCCATCTACGAGGCAGATAGAGGTGTCCTGCCACAGCGTTAGCGTGCAGGAGGCCCCGGTCGTTTGCGCGGAACACCCCACCCATCTGAATGATTGCTCGCTGTAATTTCGGCGGCCTGTCAGCGTTACCACTGTTCCGGGACGGTACTGCTGACGGCAGGCGATCAGGTCGCGGCAGGTGAAGGCGCCGGGCTCGACGTGAACGCTCATGTTCGTCCAGATCCCGAGCGTGGCCTGGCTGCTGGACGGGTTGGTCAGCCGTTTGAGTTGATCGTGCCACGGCATGCTGGGGAGAAAGATCAGCCTTGCGATGAGGACGAGTCCGAAGAGCAACCCGACGAATTGCCAGACATCGTCGAGAAAACCGCCGCCAGACGACGGCTGTTTCTGGGGCGGTTTTGGTTCCTTGGCGAGAGAGGGGCCGCTCTGAGGGTCGTTCGGTCGCTGCTGTTGTTGCTGTTGGTTCTGTCGCTGATGGAGATGGGTCCTGATCCCCTCGAAGAGGTCCGGGTCGAGGATCGGCAGGAAGGCGGGGGTGATGAACCAGCCCGCGCCCACCTTCTTCTTGAGGTCGCGGCAGGTGCCGCACTGCGCGATGTGCTTGACGAGCGCACGCCGCAGGTCGTCTCCCAGCAGGCCGCCGCGCCAGGAAGCCTCAACGAGGATCTGCTGGAAGCGTGGACAGGGGTTCGCGATGGTCCGGCGGGCCATGAGCGTGACCGCTAGGGCATCACGCGTCAGCTTGCGCGCCTGCGACAGCTGACGGGCCGCCTGCGGGGCGGGGATGCCGAGCTCGGCGGCAAGGCTCTGACCGGCCTTGCCCGCGGTGAGGTTGGCCAGCAGGGCCGCCCGGTACCTCTCGGGGAGGCTGTCGAGGGATTCGCGCACCAGCTTGACGAACCAGTCCCAGCTGCCGCGCGCCTCCGCCTCGCGGAACATCACCTCGATCGAAGGCTGCGCCGTGGTGGAGGCGGTCGCCTCGACCAGCCGTTCCTCTCTGTCCCCTCGGGCCGTCGCCTCCTCCAGATAGGAGGCGAGCCGTCGTCTGGCTATCGTCCGGATCCACGGCCCGAACCTGCTGGGGGCCTGCGCCTGCCTGGTCAGGCTCTTCCATACCTCGAAGAGCGTCTCCTCAGTCAGGTCTTGGGCGTCCTCCCGCCAGGCCGGACGCAGTTGGCTGACGAAGAACCGGTACATCTGCGGCGCCCACCGGTTGAACAGCTCGTCGTAGGCGTTCCCGTCCCCCGCGTGCACGGCGGCGGCCAGTTCGTTGTCGCTGGCCTCTGACCAGTCGTTTTCCGCGCTCATGGCCGCATCACCAAACCCGCATCCGGAACGGACGGTGAATGTTGCTCGGTGTCGTCAGGGCACGACGTGACGTCGCCGCCAATCCTCCGGGCCACGCGTTGGCGGCTTGTGGCCAGCCAGCGCGTGAGCAGGTCGATGAGCATCTCGGCGACGTGCGTGACGATTGCCCAGGCGAGCCCGTCGGGCAGTAGCGAGCTCATCAGGGTCACGCACAGCCGCAGTCCAATGCGGGCGGGCCGTCCGTTGAGTTTGTGGATCACATCTCCTCCTTCGCGATCCGGTCGAAGGAGAAGTGGCGGCGGCCGGGGGGCTTATCGGCCTTGCCTCCAAGATTTTTCCAAGCAATCACGGCGAGCTGGTCAGCGGGTGCGGCGGCGGGGCCGCCGGGTGTGACTTCGGGTGGTTCGGTGAGCGGGAGTGTGGCCCGGTGTCGCAGTGCGGCGCTTGTCCCGGGCCTAGGTTGGCCGTACTGGGTTTGGCGAGGGCCTGGTCTTTCATCGGCGGGGAGGCGTGTGCCTGTTTGTCGTCAGCATGCGACTTCTCCGTGGGAGGGGTCACCGGGGTCGCGGAGGGGGGTGGTGTGGCCGTTGTGGAGGTCGAGCCATTGCCCACCAGACTTCCGCTGGACCTGCCCGGCAGTTCGCCGCTGGGCAGGGGGTGAGCTGGACGGGTCGGCCGCGATCGTCGATGCGCAGCCGGTACAGGCGATCGGGTCCGTTCTCTCCGTCCTTGGGCGTGCCCAGCAGGTAGAACGTGCGATTGCCGGAGGTGCCTGCCGCCGCGGACCACCTGCCCACACCACGTGGAGCGGACACCCGCTGGAACGTGCCTATGACACTCGCCGCGCCCGGCCCCGGTTGCTCGCGCCCGCCGTTTTTCTACGACGTCTGGGCTTTCGCCACCTAGCGGCCTGGGAGCAGTAGATCTGAGCCGGCCGGGGTGCTCGGGAGAGGGCCCCGGCCGGCTCAGGTGGGTTAGCGGGCGGTGATCTCGGCGGCTGAGGCGTAGGGTCCGCCGCCTGATCTGGTGGAGATGAGGCGGACGAGTTCGGCGTCGACCGGGGCGAAGGTGGCGGTCTTGGCGGCCTTGTTCGCCGCCCAGGTTCCCTTCGCCACCTCGGTGAAGGTGATTCCGTCGGTGCTCACCTCGATGGTGTAGTCGAGGATGTCGCCGTTGGGGCTGCCGTCCTGCCGGGGCAGGTACTCCAGCGAGCTGATCTTCCTGACCCCGTCCAGGTGGACGGTGATCGACTGCGGAAGGGCGACCGGCGGGCTCCATTCGGTGTGCCAGAAGGTGCCCGGATTGCCGTCCACGGCCTTTTCGGGCTCGTTGCCCACGTGCCAGCTGGTCGCGAACGCCGGGGCGTAGTGGCACTTCTCGGGCACCGTCACCGGTACGTGGACGGACTGCCCGCCGAAGAACACCGTGACGCGGTAGTCGCCGGGCGGTGTCGTGACCGGTGCGGTGACCGGCAGGTACAGGTCACGTGCCTCGCCCGCGGGGACGGTGAGGTCGCGCGCCGTGCCGTCCACCCGCAGTGGTGCCTGGGCCTCGGCGCGGACCGTCGTGGTCGTTTCCTTGGCGGACGGGTTGACGGAGCGGGCGGCGACTGCCGAGACCCGGCCGGTGCCGGGTTCGCACTGGTCCAGGTTGATCCGGGCCGGGAACACCGTCCGGCGGGCTGCCGCGTCGGGCTGCAGGCGTGCCCAGGTGAAGGGCTGGTCTGCGTAGTAGTTGCCGCAGGCGGGTCCGGCCTTGCGCGAGTCGCCCCGGTCGTAGGCCGCCTTGCAGGTGGCCGGGTTCGGGACGGCGTTGTCGTACTCGACGTCCATGGCGGACTCGGCCACGCGGCCGCGTGCGAACAGGAAGTTGGTGTACTGACGGGTGGAGACGCGGGAGTCTCCGACGAACGCGGCCTCGTCGTAGGCGCTGGTCTGGGTCAGGTACGACCAGAAGGGTGCGAGCGCGCAGCCGAACTTCTGGGCCTGTGCGCAGCGGATGCTGGAGAAGTCCGCGCCCAACACCGCCATTTCGGTGTCACCGGCGCGCTTGCGCAGTGCGGTGGCGAACTCGGTGGCGGCGGCCTGCGCGATGGGCGCGCCCACGGCGCCGACGCGGCCGCTCATCAGGTGGGTCTCCTGGGACGAGCCGCGGCCCACCACCGTGAGCTGGGCCTGGTCCTCGCCCTGGACGCGCACGAAGCCCGCCGCGCCCCGTCCACTGAGGGTGTCGGTGTTGATCAGGATCGCGCTGGCGCGGACACCTCCGTCATCGAGGAACGGGGTGCGCCCGGGGGAGACCGCGACGCGGTAGCTGTCGCGGGTACTCCGGCTCAACTGCTTGGCCAGATGAACGGCGCCCGGCCCGAGAATGTCGGTCAGCAGCAGGACGTCGGGCGCCCTGGGAGCGCCCTTGACCACGCGGCTCGCGAAGTGGTCGAGGTCGGCGGTGTCCGCGGCGTCGGCGGGACGCATCGCGTCCTGCAGGTTCGCCTGGACGACCAGCAGGTCCGCCGGACGTTCCGCGGGTGCGGCGAGCGCGGGCCCGGGTCTGCCGAAGGCGCCTGCCGCGAGCAGCCCGGCCAGCAGGGTGCCGACCATGAGCGTGGCCGCCGTCGCCAACGTTGGGGCGGACCCCAAGCGGCCGATGAAGTTCTTCGCCATGTTCATGCTCCCGCGTCCTGCAGGCCGGGGCGGCCTGCCTCCACGACGAACCGGCGGCGTACCGCGATCACGCCGCTCTGGTCGGTGACCTTCGAGATCACGTTGTAGTCGGTCTCCCAGGTGTTCGCGGCGACCCGGCAGGCGACGTAGCCGCGCAGGTTGTTGACGAACTTCAGGTGCGGGTTCGCCCGCAGCTGGAGGCGGCTGCCCTCGGTCATGTCCACGCCGTTGCCGCCGCTGGAGATGGACGTCCCCATGAACTCGACCCCGATGGTCGGCGAACTCTGGTCGTTGAAGTCCGCCTTCAGGTCGGCGGCCGCGCTCCAGTGCGCGTCACCGGTGATCACCACCGGGTTGGCGACCCGGCGCTGCCGGATCCCGCCGAAGAGGCGCCGCCTGGCCGCCTCGTACCCGTCCCAGATGTCGGGGTGGAACTGCTCGATGCCGCCGTCCGCGGTGAACCGGTTCTGCTGGTACATCTCCACCTGGTTCGCCAGCATGTTCCAGGTGGTGCGGGACTTGCCGAGACCGTCGAGCAGCCAGCGCTCCTGCCCCGTGCCCAGCATGCTGCGGTCGGCGTCGAAGCGGCGCGCGAAGTTCTGCGCGCTGCGGTACTGGCGGCCGTCCAGGACGAAGAAGGACGCCAGCTTCCCGTACCGGAACCTGCGGAAGATCTGCATGTCGGGGCCTTGCGGCATCGAGGACGGCCGCAGCGGCAGGTTCTCGTAGTACGCGCGGAAACCGACGGCGCGCATGCGCAGGACGTTCTCCGGGCTGATCCCCGGGACGCTCTCGTCCGCCCAGTCGTTGATGACCTCGTGGTCGTCCGGGGTCACGATCCACGGGGCGCTCCTGTGCGCCGCCTGGAGATCGGGGTCGCTCTTGGTCAAGGAATAGCGGAGGCGGTACTGCGCGAGGGTGAACAGCCGCGCGTTGTGCGCCGGGGACAGGGGCGTGTTCCGGACACCGCCGGTGGGGCCGTAGGCGCCCTCGTAGATGTAGTCGCCGAGGTGGAAGATCACGTCCAGGTCCTGGGCCGCCATGTGCCGGTAGACGGTGTAGAAGCCGTCCACCCACTGCTGGCATGAGGCGAACGCGAGGGTGAACGGGGCGGCGGCCGACGGGTCCGGAGCGGTGCGGGTGCGGCCTATCGGGCTCTCCTCCCCGCCCACATGGAACCGGTACCAGTACTCGCGGCCGGGTCTGAGGCCCTTGACCTCGACGTGCACGGAGTGCGCGAGCTCCGGCGTGGCCAGAACGGAGCCGCGCTTCACGACCCGGCGCATCGAGTCGTCCTCGGCCACCTCCCAGCGGACGGGCACATCCTTGCCGGGCATGCCGCCCAGTCCGTCGTCGGCCAGTGGGGTCGTCGCCAGCCGCGTCCACAGGACGACGCCGTCAGGCCACGGGTCGCCGGAGGCCACGCCGAGGGTGAAGGGGTATCCGGCAAGCCGTGGGGACGCCTGCGCGGGATCCGGGGTCAGCCGGCTCAGGGCCACCATGCCCGCCACCCCGAGGCCTCCACCTAGGACGCCACGGCGGCTGATGGCGAATCCACTGCCACGTGCATTCACTTTTTCTTCTGCTCCTCTGTCGGGGAACACATGCCGACCCGAGCACTCGTAATAGACTCGGTTCGGCAGTGCGAAAGCACCTGGAGAGCGCTGCTCAGGGCACAGATTGAGATTAAAGATCGCGCCGCCGGGGGTACAGGTACGGGCCGGTGGCGGCAAGATGAAGATCGCCGGCTGGCTCGATGAATGAATGCGACCGAAATGGCACGCTAAAGCGCCGGCTCATTGGCCGTCCGGTGACGGGGAAAGGAACGGCCCGCCACCGAGAGGTGGCGGGCCGTACGGGAATGACGCTGTCCGTTCAGTCGCGTCCCTGCGTGCGGGCGAGGGCCGTGAACAGTTGCGCGTACGCCCAGCCGTCCACCTGGTCCCCGAACCCCGGCTTCGCCGACGAGCCCACGGACTTGCGCACCAGCCGCAGCGCCTCCGCCGTCTTCGGGCCGTACTCGCTGTCCGTCTTCCCGAGCGCCTCGCCCTGCCCGGCCGCCCGGATCAGCTCCTGGAGGGCCTTGACGGCCTCTCCCTTGTCACCCTTCTTCAGCCCGATCAACGGATCCTCCTCAACCGATGACGACCCGCCGGACGACGAGCCGTAGGCCGGGCGCCCGTACCCGGCGATGACGCCGGCGGCCCGGACGCGCCGGCGCACCGCGTCCCCTGTGTTGGCCTCGATGGTCTGCACCCGCCCGCCGCCGAGGACCTTCTCGACCACGCCGACGTGGTCGATCGCCCCGATGGAGTCCGTCGCGCCCCAGTCGAAGAACACGATGTCGCCGGGCTTCGCCCGGTTGACGCTCGCGGCCGTGCCGCCGTGCCAGCGGCCGATCTTCTGGAAATCCTGCGCGTGCCACACCGTGAAGGCCCTGTCCCCGCCCGGCAGGACGGATTTGGCGTTCCCGCTGCGCCGCGCCCAATACGTGACAGCCATATCGCACCACTCGGCACGAAGGAACCCGTTCCCGTGCCTGGACGCGTACTCGCGGGTGATCGCGTTAGGACGGCCCGACATCCCGATCGTTCTGCGCGCCTCAGCGAGCATGCGCGCGGCGCTCATCCAGCGTCCGATGCGTGGAAGAACCCATCGGCGTCGGGCTCGCCGTACAACTCCCGGAGAACCTTCTCCTCATCGGCCTCAGTCGCGCTGGCGCCGTTTTTCGGCGCCGGTGGCATCGGCTCCGTCTCGTCCATACGACCCTCTCGACTAGTCACCACGGTGGGGTGCCCGCTGAGCCGCCCACCCGCGCCCCGCTACATTGCACCGCACCATAGATCGAAATCCCGGAGTTCGGCGAACGTTTTCCCGCCGTCCCGCCCTCCTTCACCCGGCCGGAGATGCAAATTCGCGGAGATGCGCATCCATGCAGCGCACCATTGTAAGAGAAATGCCTGAGAGGACGGGTGGCTTCGCGCACATCCATTAGCGGTCGTCACGTTTCGGGGACGGCCTCGACTTGGCCTGCCTCATCGGCTGGTGGCCGTCCTGGATCCGGGGCCCGGTGGGTG
>NZ_SMKT01000249.1 GCF_004348735.1 Actinomadura sp. KC06 | reverse complement strand
ACTGCTCCTGACCCAGATCCGCCTGGATCTTCCGCAGGTCCTGCGCCGCCTCCTCGACCCGCTGGGCCGCCTGGGCCATTTCTGCTCTGTCGACCGAAGACTTCTGGCTCATCAGTCATCCTTCCCGACTTGGTTCTACTTGTGTTCGACGCGACGCGAGCCCCCGTTGTTCATCGTCGACCCGGTCGACTTTGAACTCCATGGTCGGGCACAACGCACATCCTCGTAAAGCGACATTACGGTGCAGGAACGGTGCATGGTCAGCGATGCGGCTTACGGAAGACCACATCGGACGAAAGGGGTCGGCCGAAGCCCGCTGACCTGGGAGCGCGGGCCGTCAGGCCCACATCTGAGTGTTGGTTCCCTCGGCGGACTGGTAGTTCTGCTGGGCGGTCCCCACCGCCTGGCCGAACTCCTTGACCGTGTCCGCCTGCTGCCGTGCCACGCGCTCCCACTTCCCCTTCGCCTCGAAGTAGGCGTCGCGCGCGTCGTCCTCCCATCTGGCCAGGCCGCTCTGCAGGTCGGCTTCGAGCGAGTCCAGCAGCGAGACCATCTCCCGATGCTTCGCCTGGAACATCGCCTGGGCCTGCTGCATGGTGGCGTAGTCCGTGCTGAAGGCTTGACTCACGGCATCCCTCCGTAATGACCGTAACGCGCGGCGATCGTATCAAGATTCTGCGCTACGTTGGGAAACTTGCCCTTTTATCCTGATCACTCTGCGGCATCCGATTGATCACGTACCGGCACCACTCGATTGAATGGGTTCAAGTGCCCGCTGCGGGTCCAATGGCGGCCCCTGCGGCACGAGGTTGAGCAGGTTGGCGGGAACCGGTACGGAGTCGTTCTTGTCTCCGGAGATGGTGTATCCGAGCGCCTTGGCGGTCTCCGCGGACTTCAGCGCGTACCTGCGGCCGTCGTCGGCGACGAGGGCGTAGGTGTTGATCGACTCGACCGCGCCGGTCGCCGGCAGCACACCGGCCAGAACCGCGCTTCCCGGCGGCAGGACCACGTTGTCGACGCCTCCGCCGGACGCCTGCACAGGCATCGGAAGGTCAGCGCCGCCGCCGATGGTGAGCTTGGCGTCGTTCGAGCCCTTCCCGGGGTTGGGGTAGACGACGCAGAGCGACTGCTTCGCCTCGTACGGCCGTACCGTGATCTGCGACTGCGGCAGCCGCTCGTCCATGACCCGCTGCGCCGAACGGTGGTTGGTCACCATCGCGCCGTCGAGCGGGGTGTCCTTGGGGAGCCGGTACGCGGCCGAGTTCTGGATGAGCGCGGCCTGCAGGACGCTGATCGGCGCGTACCCGTCCGGCATCAGGACGTAGGGCTGGTCGCCGCCGCCGACGCCCTTGACCCGGAAGACCTGACCGACCACCCCGTTGGCCCCGGCGAACTGCGGCTGGCGGCCGGCGCCGGGGATGTTCGGCGGGGCGAAGTCGGGACCGGCCGGCAGCGCGTTCACGAAGCCGGGCGACACCTGGGCCGGGGCGGACGCGCTGAGCACGGTGAGGCCCGCCGGCGACAGGCGCATCCGCTGGTTCTTGTAGATCAGCCAGTTGTTGTTCGCGCCCGTGCTGACGACCACGCCCATGGCCGGGTCGAGCGGCTCGCCGCCGACGTCGCGTCCGCCCACCAGCGAGACGACCGACTGCCCGGTCCCGCCCTGCTGGTTCTGCCGGACGCAGACCGACCACGGGCCGCCGACCAGCCGCTTGGCCGCGGGGACCGAGTCGGGCGCGCCCGGGATGCCGATCATCGGGCCGCGCGGGTAGTCCGAGAGCGACTTGGCGGAGACGGACTTCTGCTCGGGGGCCGCGCCGCTTCCGCCGCCGGCGAGGGACGCGGCGAGCTTGGCCGAGGCGTAGTTGGCCACCGGGCACAGCACGTCCTTCTGCGAGCCCTTGGGGGTGCACCAGACGTAATGGGCGCCGGTCTCCTTCTCCATGAGCACGATGCCCTTTTTGTCCAGCCCGCTGTTGCCGCCGCCGAAGAGCAGGCCGACGATCCCGAACCCGGCGCCGACGAGGATCGCGACCATGATCCCGGCGAACGTGCCGATGTTCATCTTGCGCAGCGGCGCCTCGGGATAGTCGGGCTCGGCCAGGATCAGGGCCTGGGACGCGCGGTGGGTCATCAGGCGGTGCGCCTGGAGCAGATCCCTCTTGGTCTGCATCGTGCCTCCCCCGTCAGCTCACCACGGTGCGCACGTACTCGAAGACCCCGGCGACGCCGAGCGCGAGCGGGACGAGCGCCACCACGAAGAGGATTTCCAGGATGTCTCCCGCACGGCCCCAGAACGGGGTCAGCTTGTTACCGGGCAGCCACATCCCCACGCCGGTCGCGATAGCGGAGACCACCAGTGTCGGCAACAGCACACCGACCAGCAGGAGGACCTGGGAGTCGGCGTCGAGCGCGGTGGCGACGGCGAGCGTGCCGAGCCCCGCCACCCCCGGGATGAGGAGCCACAGCTTCTGCGCCCGGGCCCGGAAGATCCGCGCCCGCAGCAGGACGGTGAAGGACAGGACGACGCACATGACCGGGCTCACCCATCCGCCGTCGAACGACAGCGGGACGATCGCGCCGATGGCGACCAGCCCGATCGCAGAAACGCCGCCGGTCACGAACCGGTCGGCGACGGCGGTGCGTTCCAGGAGGGCGCGTCCGTCCACCATCAGGGTGTCGCGGCGCAGTTCCTCGGCGCTGCCGGGCACGGGTGGCAATTGGACTCTCGCGAGTTTGAACGAGACGCCCGGCAAGAGCGGTGTCAGCGCGAGCGCCACCGTGACGGTGATGGCGGCGATTCCGGCGCCGTCCATGTCGAACACCAGCGGGACGGCGCAGTTGGCCGTCCCGAGCAGCGCGGCGATCGCGACCCCGTAGAAGACCGGCAGACCATCCGCGATGGCGAACCCGGCGATCGTCGCGGCCAGCACCACCGCGCCGAATCCGGCGACCAGGTGCAGCGCGCCGATGTCCAGCAGCGAGTCCTTGTTCGCCGGTGCCAGCAGCCCGGCGATGAACGCGTAGGGCAGCGCCGCGTATCCGAGCGCCGAGCCGGCTCCGGCGTCGCCGAGCGCGCGGGACAGCGAGATCGCGGCGGCCAGCAGGAGCAGCGAGATGACGCCGGCGCCCACGGCGGGGGCGATCCAGGACGAGCCCATCCAGGGCGGCCCGGCCAGCAGCAGCGCAAGCGCTCCTACGACCAGCCCCGCCACGCCCCAGGCGATGGCGAACCTGCGGGTGGAGTCTTGGCGCCAGCGTCCTGGCCGGTCCTTGACCCCGGTCGCGACGACGTCGGGGACGTCGTCGAACACGAGATCGGGGATCTGCGCCATCCGGGGGCGCAGGTAAAGCAGATCGCCGTCGCGGATACCGGCCTGCGCCGGTGTGCTGGCGGGGTCGAACGGGGCCTCGTCGAGCTTCTGCAGCACCCAGCCGCCGTGCGCCAGACCGGCGTCGGCGAGGTTCTGGCCGGCGTAGCGCAGCATCGTGGGGTAGAGCTCGGCGAAGGTCGCGTCGGCCGGCAGCGCGATGTCGACCCGCCGGCTCGGTCCGACGACCGTGATCCGGCAGAGGTCAGCTCCTGGGAGCGCACTCACGACTTCCTCGCAAATCTTCCGGTGTTCGGACCCGGTCCGGCGGACGGACCGTGCCCGGTGGTCGGGCAGTGCCCATTGGTCGGGCGGTGCCCGGGCGCCGGGCGCTGCCCGGCTTCAGGGCGGTGTCCGGCAATCGGGCGTTGTCCGGCGCTCGGACGGTGTCCGCGGTTCGGACGGGGGGCGAAGCACCTGCATGGTGCCATGCGGGTCACCTCGGTCGCCGGGGGATCTTCGTGCTTCATCATGACGTGGACGGTGGTGGTGTGATCGGCGCCAACCCTAATGTCTGGATGGGTCCGGCGTGTACCGGACCGGTCACTGATGGGTTCGATGTGACTCGCATGCCAGATCTGATGCCTCTACGATTCATATCGTTCAAGTAATCGCACGACCACGTGATCGTGATACGCAGGCGCGTGATCGTGACTACGGCAAGCAGCAGGACACCGGGAGACCGGCGGCGCACCCCGCGCGCTGCTCAGGACAGTGTGCGATGGAAAGGACGACTAGCGTGAGCACGGACATCGTCCGGCGCAGGGAGCGGCGCGACCCCCCGCCAATGCCGCGGGGAGAAATCCTGCTCGAATCGCCGCCGGAACTACCGGAACTGATCCCCCAGGGCATGCAGGCGGTGCTGACCTACCTGCCGATGCTGGCGGGTTCCGGCGCCATGGTCTTCATGATGGCGGGCCGCGGTGGCGGCACCCTGCAGTACGTGGCGGGCGGCATGTTCGCCGTCTCCATGTTCGGCATGATGCTCGGCCAGGTCGGCCGCGGCAGCGGCGAGCGCAAGGTCAAGCTCAACAACGAGCGCCGCGACTACCTGCGCTACCTGGGGCAGGTCCGCAAGAAGGTCCGCAGGGCGGCGAAGCAGCAGCGCGAGGCGCTGGAGTGGGCGAGCCCCGACCCCGGTTCGCTGTGGTCGCTGGCCATGAGCGCCCGGTTGTGGGAGCGGCGCCCGTCCGACGACGACTTCATCCAGGTGCGGCTGGCCAGCGGCGCGCAGAAGCTCGCGGTGCAGCTGATCGCGCCGGAGACGAAGCCCATCGAGGACCTCGAACCCATGACGGCGGGCGCGCTGCGCCGGTTCGTGCGGACGCACGCGAACGTCCCGAACCTGCCGATCTCGCTGTCGCTGCGGTCGTTCTCCCGGATCGTCCCGTCCGGAGATCCCGAGGCCGTGTACGGGATGGTCCGCGCGCTGATCGTGCAGATCGCAACGTTCCACTCCCCCGACGACGTGCGCATCACGGTGTGCGCGTCGCGGGAGCGGATGCCGTGGTGGCAGTGGATCAAGTGGCTCCCGCACAACCTGCACCCCACCGAGCACGACGCGGCGGGGCCGGTCCGCCTCATGGCGGAGAGCATGACGACGCTCGAGGCCATGTTCGGGCAGGACGTCAAGGACCGTCCCCGGTTCCAGCCGGGCCTGTCGCAGGACGACCTCCCCTACCACATCGTCATCATGGACGGCGGGCAGGCGTCCTATGACTCCCAGCTCGCCGCCGACGGCGTCGAGGGCGTCTGCATCATCGACCTGACCGGCTCGGTCGCGCCGACGCCCGAGGCGACCATGCTCCGGCTCGGCATCACCAAGCAGGCCGTCTCCCGCCTCACCAAGGACCGCACCGGCAAGGACGTCGCCACCCGCATCGGCAAGCCCGACTCGATCACCCTCCAGCAGGCCGAGTCGCTGGCCCGCCAGCTCGCCCCGCTGCGCGCGAGCGCGTCCACCGGCCCGATGGAGGACGCCCTGTCCGGCGCCACCACGGTCACCTCGCTGCTCGGCATCGAGAACCCGTTCCGCGTCGACCCGCGCGAGACGTGGCGGCCGCGGGCGCCGCGCAACCGGCTGCGCGTCCCCATCGGCGTCGACACCGAGGGACGGCCCGTCCACCTGGACATCAAGGAGTCCGCGCAGGGCGGCATGGGCCCGCACGGCCTGTGCATCGGCGCCACCGGCTCCGGTAAGTCCGAGGCGCTGCGGACGCTGGTGCTCGGGCTCGCGCTGACCCATTCGTCCGAGGTGCTCAACTTCGTCCTCGTCGACTTCAAGGGCGGCGCGACGTTCCTGGGGATGGAGAACCTCCGGCACGTCTCCGCGATCATCACCAACCTCGAGGACGAGCTCCCCCTCGTCGACCGCATGTACGACGCGCTGCACGGCGAGATGGTGCGGCGCCAGGAGTACCTGCGCGCCCAGGGCAACTACGCCTCGCTGCGCGACTACGAGAAGGCGCGCGAGCAGGGCGCCGACCTGCAGCCGATGCCGACGCTGTTCCTGGTGCTGGACGAGTTCTCCGAGCTCCTGTCGGCCAAGCCCGAGTTCGCCGACCTGTTCGTCATGATCGGACGGCTGGGACGGTCGCTCGGCGTCCACATCCTGCTGGCGTCGCAGCGTCTGGAGGAGGGCAAGCTCCGCGGCCTCGACACGCACCTGTCGTACCGGATCGGTCTCCGGACGTTCTCCGCGCAGGAGTCGCGCGTCGTGCTCGGCGTCCCGGACGCCTACGAGCTGCCGTCCGCCCCCGGTCACGGCTACATGAAGTTCGGCACCGAGTCGATGACCCGGTTCCGCGCCGCGTACGTGTCCGGTCCCGCCTCCGAGGACCTGCAGCCGAAGGACCAGGGCGGCCCGCAGGTCATCCGGCAGATCGTCCCGTACATTCCGGACTACATCCGTCCGCACGTCATCGAGAACCAGCAGCAACAGCAGGGGCCCGAGGAGGAGACGCAGGCCTCGCTGTTCGACGTGGTGGTCGGGCAGCTGGAGAACCACGGCCCGCCGGCGCACGCGATCTGGCTGCCGCCGCTGGACGCGCCACCCACGCTGGACGAGCTGCTGCCGTCGCTCGCCGTCGTCCCGGGCCTCGGCCTCACGACGCAGCACGAGGCCTGGCGGAACCGGCTGCACGCGATCGTCGGCATCATCGACAAGCCGTTCGACCAGCGCCGCGACCCGATGTACGTCGACCTGTCCGGCCCGGCGGGCAACGCGGGCATCGCCGGCTCGCCGCAGACCGGCAAGTCCACGATGCTGCGGACGCTGATCGCGTCCCTCGCGATGACGCACACGCCCCAGCAGGTGCAGTTCTACGGCCTCGACTTCGGCGGCGGGACGCTCGCGGCGATGGCGGACATGCCGCACGTCGGCGGCATCGCCAACCGCCTGGACGGCGACCGCGTCCGCCGCACGGTCGCCGAGGTCACCGCGCTGCTGGAGCAGCGGGAACGCGAGTTCGCCGAGCGCGGCATCGACTCGATGCCGACGTACCGGCGGATGCGCGCGTCCGGCGAGATCACCGGCGACGGCTACGGCGACGTGTTCCTCCTCGTGGACGGCTGGATGACCCTCCGCCAGGACTTCGAGAACCTCGAACCCGTCATCACGGACCTGGTGGCGCGCGGTCTCGGCTACGGCATCCACGTGATCGCGACCGTCAACAAGTGGTCGGAGTTCCGGATGAACGTCCGGGACCTCTTCGGCACGAAGCTGGAGCTGAAGCTCGGCGACCCGTACGAGTCGGAGATCGACCGGAAGCTGGCCGGGAACGTCCCGGAGGGCAAGCCGGGCCGCGGCCTGACCCGCGAGGGCCACCACTGCCTGACGGCGCTGCCGCGCATCGACGGCGAGACGGACGACGCCACGCTCGCCGACGGCGTCAAGAAGCTGGTCGCCGCCATCGCCGGCAACTGGGACGGCCCGGGCGCGCCCAAGGTCCGGATGCTGCCCGCCGTGCTTCCGGTCTCCTCGATGCCGAGCGCCCAGGAGAGCGGTTCGCGGATCCCGATCGGCATCGACGAGGACACGCTGTCGCCGGTTTTCCTGGACTTCCAGGCCGAGTCGCACTTCCTCGTGATCGGCGACACCGAGTGCGGCAAGTCGAACCTGCTGCGCATGATCACCAGCGGGATCATCGAGCGGTACACGCCCGACCAGGCGCGGATGATCTTCATCGACTACCGGCGGGCGCTGCTGGACGCGGCCGACACCGAGCACCGGATCGGCTACGCCGCGTCCTCGGCCGCCGCGCAGGGCCTGGTGAAGGACATCGTCGGCGCGCTCCAGGCGCGGCTCCCACCCGCCGACCTCACGCCCGAGCAGCTGCGGGACCGGTCGTGGTGGAGCGGCGCGGACCTCTACCTGATCATCGACGACTACGACCTGGTGGCCACGTCCGCCAACCCGGTCGCGCAGCTCGCGGAGCTGCTCCCGCAGGCCCGCGACATCGGGCTGCACGTCATCGTGTCCCGCGCGTTCGGCGGGTCCGGACGCGCCATGTACGACCCGGTCCTGCAACGCATCAAGGAAATGGGGTCACCCGGCCTTCTGATGTCCGGTAACAAGGACGAGGGAGTCGTGCTCGGCAACGTCAAGGGCCACGCACTGCCGGTCGGCCGCGGCTATTTCATCAACCGCCGCCATGGCACCCGCCTCATCCAGACCGCACACCAGGAATAGGAGGATTCGATGGCCGAGTTCAGCCTCGGACCCGACTTCGAGCGCTTCCAGCGCGATATGCAGCAGCAGATCGGCGACTTCTCCAAAATGCAGGAGACCATCCAGGCCGCGGTCGGCCGCGGCGAGGCCGCCGAGGGCCGGATCGTCGCCGAGTTCAAGTCGGAGGGCGGTCTGACCAAGCTGGACCTCGACCCCCGCGCGCTGCGGCTGTCGTCCGCCGAGCTGAGCGAGGAGATCCGCACCGCGGTCAACGCCGCCGCGCAGGACTTCCAGACCAAGGTGAAGGAGGCCGGGTCCGACCTGTTCCCGGCCAAGGACGACGGCCAGGCCATGGACCCCGCCAAGGCCCTCGCGTCCCTCGACAAGATCGCCAACGGCTTCGCCGGCCAGATGCGTACCCTCGCCCACGAACTGGGCGTCCAGCAGCAACGCGCCAAGGAAGCCATGGACAACTACAAGGGCCCCAACTCCCCCGGCCCCCGCTG
>NZ_SMKT01000248.1 GCF_004348735.1 Actinomadura sp. KC06 | reverse complement strand
GCGGCGGGGCGTGGTGGTGCAGGGCTTCGTCCGTAACCGTCACATCCGTTCAACACCGCCGTGACCGGCCCGGTTGCGGCCCGGGCCGGTCAGCCGAGCCATCCGGGACGGATCATGCCCGTCTCGTAGGCCAGCACCACCAGCTGCGCCCGGTCCCTTGCGCCGAGCTTGGCCAGGATCCGGCTGACGTGGGTCTTGGCGGTGGCGGGGGACAGCACGAGCCGTCCGGCGATCTCCTCGTTCGACAGGCCCGCCGCGACCAGCTCCAGCACCTCCCGCTCCCGGTCGGTGAGCGAGTTCAGCTCCACCGTGGGCGGCGGAGCGGTGATCCGGGACGCGAACTCGGCGATGAGCCGCCGCGTCACCGTCGGGGCCAGCAGCGCGTCCCCGCGCGCGACGACCCGCACCCCGTGGATCAGCTCGGGGGGCTCGGTGTCCTTGACCAGGAACCCGCTGGCCCCGGCCTTGATCGCGCCGTAGACGTAATCGTCCAGGTCGAACGTGGTGAGGATCACCACGCGGACGGCATCCAGCCGCGGGTCGGACATGATGCGGCGGGTGGCCTCCAGCCCGTCCAGGACGGGCATGCGGATGTCCATCAGCACCACGTCGGGCAGCAGCTCCGACGCCCGCCGCACCGCCTGCTCCCCGTCCCCGGCCTCGGCGACGATCTCGATGTCGTCCTCGCCCTCGAGGATCGACCGGAACCCCGCCCGCACCAGCGTCTGGTCGTCGGCCAGCATCACCCGGATCACGCGATCCCCTCCCTCTGCTCCTGCTCCTCGCCGGGTCCGCCCAGCGGCAGCCGCGCCCACACCCGGAACCCGCCCGCCGGGCCCGGTCCCGCCGTCATCTCCCCGCCCACGGACGCGGCGCGCTCGCGCATGCCCCGCAGCCCGTTCCCACCCGACCCGCCGGGGTCGGCTGGATCGGCGGGGCCAGGGCCGTCGTCGTCGATCTGCACGATCACCGCTCCCGGGACGCGGCGCACCTCCACGGTCACCGTCGCGGCGCCCGAATGCCGGACGGCGTTGGTCAGCGCCTCCTGCACGATCCGGTACCCGGCCAGCCCGACCGGCGCGGGCAGCTCCGCCAGCGCCCGCACCCCGCGTTCCCGCCCGCCCGCACCGGGGTCGGCGGAATCGGGATGATCGGGTTGATCGGAGTGTTCAGGGTGTTCCGGGTGGTCGGGGTCGGCCGGTTCGGGGTCGGCCGGTTCGGGGTCGGCGAGGTCGCCCGCGCGGCGGACGGTCACCCCGGCCGCCGCGGTCTGCTCCAGCAACTCGACCACCCGCGCCAGCGACGGCTGCGGCGCCGCCGGCCCGCCGCCCGCGCCGCCCGTGTCGTCGGCGTCGACCTGCCGCAGGACGCCCAGCACCCCGCGCAGCTCCCGCAGCGTCTCCTTGCTCGCCGACTTGATCGCCTCCAGCGCCGCGTAGGCGCGGGCGGGGTCGTCGCGGCGGTGCAGCGCCGCGCCCGCCTGCACGTTGATCAGCGAGATCTGGTGGGCGAGGACGTCGTGCAGCTCCCGCGCGATCCGCAGCCGCTCGGCGATCGCGCGGCGCCGCGCCTCCTCCTCGCGGGTCCGCTCGGCCTCGGCGGCGCGCCGCTCGGCGGCCACGGCCCGCAGGTGGCGGGTGCGGACGTACTGCCCCAGCGCGACCGCCAGCAGCAGCCCCAGCGACAGCGACGCCACGCCGCGCGCGTCGACGACCGCCTCCGGGTCGCCGCCGTCCTCGCCGCCGCGCGCCACCGACACGATCACGAACCCGGCGTTGACGACGATCACCGCGCCCAGCGACACCGCCAGGCGCCGCTCGGCGGCCGCGGTGAACAGCGCCACCCACAGCACCAGCGCGATCGGCCCGTCCGGGTAGCCCAGCGGGTAGTACACCGGCGGCGCGATCGTCCCGACCACCAGGACCGCCACCGGATACCGCCGCCGGACCGCCAGCGCCAGCGTCGCCACCACGATGATCGCGAACCCGCCGGGCCACAGCGCGCGGTCCTCGGGCCTCTCGGCCTGCACGCTCATCACCAGCGTGGCGGCCATGACCGCGACCGCGAACATCGCGTCGGCGGCCTGCCCGCGCGGCCACCGCGCCCGCCGCGCCCACGCCGGGCGCCGCGCCGCGCGGGCGGCGGGCCCGGCGGGCGGGGGCTGGCGCTCCGGAGGCGCCGGGGACTCGGTCACGCGCCAACCGTAGTTCAGCCGCGGCCCCGCCCGCGCCCGCCGCCGCCAGCCCGCGATCACCGCGCGGCCGGGCCGGACGCCCCGGAACCGGCACGGCGCCCCCGGCGGCCGGGGCCGATATCCCTGACTTTCGTCAGTAACGCCGCAGTTCACCCTGCTTGTAGCGTGGGACGGGTGAACGTCCCGGCGACCACCGTCCACGATCCCGCGCGCCTGCGCACGGCCCGCCTCACGGCCCGCATCGCCGGCGCGGCCCACGCCGCACGTCCCGCCGCGCTGGGCCCGGCGGTCGGCCGGGCCGTCCGCCGCCCGTCGCGGTCCGCGCGGGTCAAGGACGTCGTCATGTACGCGATCCTGGCGTTCCCCGTCGCCTCCGGCGGGATCACGCCGCCCGAGCCGGGCCGGGCGTCGTGGTGGCTGCAGGTCGCCGGGCTCGGCGTCCTGGCCGCCGCGATCGCCGTGTGCCGCGCCTGGCCGACCGTCGCGCTGCTCACCGCGATCGCGCTGATCGCCGTCCACGGCAACTTCACCTTCGCGATGCCCGTCCTGGCCTACCTCACCGGGCTGCGCACCACCCGCGCGCAGCCGCTGCTGTGGGGGTTCGTCGCCGTGTTCGTCGGCGGCGCGGCCCTGGCGATCATCCGCGGCATGGACGTCACCGCCTGGTTCCCCTCGTCCATCTGGCTGGTCCTGCTCGGCGTCCTGCCCTGGCTGGTCGGACGCTACTGGCGGCAGTACCAGGAACTCCTGCACGCCGGATGGGAGCGCGCCGAGCGCCTCGAACACGAGCAGCGCATCATCGCCGAACGCGAACGGCTCCGCGAACGCGCCCGCATCGCCCAGGACATGCACGACTCCCTCGGGCACGAACTGGCCCTCATCGCCGTCCGCGCCGGAGCCCTGCAGGTCGACCCCGGCCTCGGCGACCGGCACCGCACCGCCGCCGCGCAGCTGCGCGCCGGCGCCGCCGAAGCCACCGATCAGCTCCGCGAGATCATCGGCGTCCTGCGCGAGGAGACCGCCCCGGACGACTCCGCGCAGGACGCCGAGGGCGCGGCGCCGGTGCGTCCTGCGGGGGAGAGCATTCCCGAGCTCGTCGAACGGGCGCGGGCGTCCGGTGTCCCCGTCCGGCTCGCCGACGACTCCGGTGTGCCGGGAGACCTGCCGCCGATGGTCGCGCTCGCCGCCCACCGCGTCGTGCAGGAGGCCGTCACCAACGCCGCCAAACACGCGCCCGGCGCGGCCGTCACCGTCCGCCTCACCCACCGCGAACCACCACCCGACAGCGACAACGGCGACAACGAAAGCGACGGCGGGACGGGCGGCGGGGTGATCACGGTGGTGGTCGCCAACGAGCCGCCGCCCGGCGAACCGCCGCTGCTGCCGTCCGGCGGGCACGGCCTGACCGGGCTCACCGAACGGGTCCGCCTGCTCGGCGGCGCCCTCCGCGCCGGACCCACCCCGGCGGGCGGCTTCTCCGTCACCGCCGACCTGCCCACCGCACCGCCCGCCACCCGCCCGGCCGCCGCACCGCCTACGGCTCCGTCCGCGGCCGGGGCGGCACTGCGCGGGGCCCTCGGGCTCACCGGGACCGGCACGGGGGAATGGTCCTCCGAATCGGCCCGCCACCTGGCCCGCGAACGCCGCCAGGTCCGCCGCGGCCTGATCACCGCGATCGCCGTCCCCGCCGCGCTCATGGCCGCCCTCGGCGCCATCATGACCGGCTACTACGTCTACGCCACCCTCAACTCCGTCCTCGCGCCCGCCGACTACGCCGAACTGCGCCTCGGCGCCCCGCAGACCGACGTGGAGGACGCCCTGCCGCGCATGGAGGCGATGGGCTCCGGCGTCGTCAAGGCCACCGTCCCCGAACCCGCGCACGCCGACTGCCGCTACTACCGGCCCGACGCCAACCTCGTCGGCGTCAACCGCTACTACCGGCTCTGCTTCACCGGCGGCCGCCTCACCGGCAAGGACTCCTACGACACCGGGCAGCTCAGCGCCCGCCAGCAGCGGAAGGACGCCGAGTGATCCGGGCACTGCTCGCCGACGACGAGGCGATGATCCGCGCGGGCGTCCGCGCGATCCTGACCGCCGACCCCGGCATCGAGGTGGTCGCCGAGGCCGCCGACGGCCGCGAGGCCGTCGACCTCGCCCTCCGGCACCGCCCCGAGGTCGCCCTCCTGGACATCCGCATGCCCCGCCTGGACGGCCTCGCCGCCGCCGCCGAACTCCGCCGCGTCGCGCCCGAGACCGCCGTCATCATGCTCACCACGTTCGGGGAGGACGAGTACATCGCCCGCGCCCTGTCCGGCGGCGCCGGCGGCTTCCTCCTCAAGTCCGGCGACCCCCGCGAACTCATCGCCGGGGTCCGCGCCGTCGCCGGCGGCGCCGCCTACCTGTCCCCGAAGGTCGCCCACCGCGTCATCACCGAACTCGGCGGCGGCCGCCTGTCCGGCGGCGCCCGCGCCCGCCGCCGCACCGCCGGGCTCACACCCCGCGAACGCGACGTCCTGGCCCTGCTGGGCGCCGGGCTGTCCAACGCCGAGATCGCCGCGCGGCTCCACGTCGTGGAGGGCACCGTCAAGGCCTACGTCAGCGCGATCCTCACCCGGCTGGACGTCCGCAACCGCGTCCAGGCCGCCGTCATCGCCTACGAGGCCGGACTCGTCGACGGCATCGAAGACAACACCTGACGCACTCCCGCCACTCGGGCCTCCGACCCCGTCCGGCGGCGTCTTGGCCGCCGCGCGGCGTTAGGGCAGCTGGGGTGCTGGAGTGTCGGGGCGCCTGGGGTGCTGGGCGGCTGGGGTGCTAGGGGAGCGGCCCCCCGCGGCGGGTCAGGCCGCCCATCACGTCCGGCATCGTCACCTCGGGCGCCGTCACCGGCGCGTCCGGCCCGCCGCCGCCCGGCCGCACCGAGGCCGCTCCCGCATGCACCGGCACGCCCCGCTGGACGCCGCCCGCCGCCGTCCCCGGAGCGCCAGGCATTGAGGCACCCGGCAATGAGGCGGCGGGGGCCGTCACCGGTCCCGCGCCCAGCAGCGCCGCGCCCGCCGACACGCCGCGCAGCGCCTCCACCGGCCGACGCGACACCGCCACCAGCACCAGCGCCGCCGCGGGCGCCACCACGACCCCGACCAGGAACCCCGCCGCCACGTCATGCGGATAGTGCACGCCCACGAACACCCGCGAGAACGCCATCAGCGCCGCCAGCGGCAGCACCAGCGGCGCCAGCGCCCGCCAGGCCACCACGATCGCCGCGGCCGACGCCGCCGCGATCGTCGCGTGATTGCTCGGGAACGACCAGTCGCCCGGCGACGGGCACGCCGCGATGTGCACCGCCCCCGCCACCGCCCGGCACGGACGCTCCTCCTGGACGAACGTCTTGGACACCTCGCTCACCAGATACGCCGCCACCACCGCGAACGGCGCCGCCAGCGCCAGGCCCATCGACCGCGCGTCCCGTCCCCGGGCCCGCCACCAGCCCGCCACGAACAGCGCGGCGAACAGCAGCAGGCCACCGTCGGTCCCCACCTCCGCCGCCGAATGCACCCACGGCGGCGTGTCCTCGGCGAATCCGGTGATGTCGCGGTACAGATCGGCGCTGAAATCCGGCGCTCGCATGCTCTCCCTCACGCTCGAAACGGCCCCTGCCCGACACCTTTGAGACACTGCACAGACCGCTGAAGTTCACCCTAGGGTCATCTGTCGGCAACCTTGGCACCAAACGCGAACCCAGGGGCGACGATCACGCCCCCGGCGTCGGCCCCACCCGATCGGGGACCTCCGCGTCGCGCCCGCCCGATACGCCTGACGCGTCCGATGCGGCCGACGTGCTCCGGCGGCGCCGCAGGAACCGGACCGCCTCCACCACCGCCGTCACCGACAGCGCCAGCCCGATCCCGACCGCGACGCCCTTCAGCGGGTCGTCCTCGAACGCGTGCCCGCCGACATACCCCAGCAACCCCCCGTACAGGCCCCACGACACCGCAGCGACCCCCGCGAACAGCACGAACGACCGCAGCCTGAACCCCACCGCGCCCATCGTCAGCGTCACCGCCGTCCGGCCACCCGGCACGTACCGCGCCACGACCAGGATCAGCCCGCCCCGCTCGGCCATCGTCCGCCGCGCCCACCCGAACGCCGAATGCCGCCGCGACCCCGGCCGCAACGCCCGCAGCACCCGTCCGCGCGACCCCCGCCCGATCAGATACGACACGTGATCGCCCGTGAACGCGCCCAGCGCCGCCAGCACCACCACCAGCACCAGCTCCGGCTGCCCCGACGCCGCGTACACACCCCCCGTGATCACGACGCTCTCGCTCGGCACCACCGGGAAGAACCCGTCCAGCGCCGCCAGCACGAACAACGCCAGGTAGAACCACGGCGACGTCACCGCCGTGTCCACCAGCCCCATCACCGCATCCATGAACCCGACGCTAAGAAAAGACGAACCCTCCCCGAATCCCCCGAAAGACCAGCACCACCCCCCACTTTCGGCAGGGCCGCCCCCGCGTCCTGCGAACGATGTACACCGGGTTCGTCACCGCGGACGAAGCGCCACCGCCCCGCACCGCGCCACCCTGGAACCAGGCCACGCACCACGCCACCACCAGGGGGCACACCATGGACCACCAGCTCCGCGCCGCCGACCACGACCGCGACGCCACCGTCCAGCGGCTCGGCGACGCCCTCGCCGAAGGCGCCCTCGACCCCGCCGAACACCACCGCCGCCTCGACCGGGCCCTCGCCGCCACCACCTACGGCGACCTGCACCGCCTCACCGCCGACCTGCCCCCCTCGAAGGCCGCCCGCGACCGCGCCGAAACCGCCCGCCGCACCGCCAAGGCCCACGCCGACAAGCGCGCCTGGCGCGACGAATGGGGCTACTGGGCCGGCGGCGCCGCGATCATGACCGTCATCTGGGCCGTGTCCGCGCTCCGGGAAGGGGAGTGGACGTTCTACTGGCCCGCCGTCCCCCTCGGCATCTGGGCCGCCGTCCTGCTCTCCTACGCCCTCTGGCCCACACGCGACGACCACTGACCAGGACACGCCCCCCGGAAAACGGCTCGCGCCGCGGGACGTCCGTCCACCACACTGCAGAACCCGTGGGACACCTGCACATCTTCGACATGGACGGCACCCTGCTGACCGGCACCACCGCCAACCTCGAAATCGCCCGCCACCTCGGCACCCTCACCGAACTCCACGCCCTCGAGACCCGCTTCGCCGCCGGCGACATCGACACCCGCGCCTTCTCCACCGAGATCCACCGCCTCTGGCGCGACCTCACCCCCGCCGACGTCGCCACCGCCTACACCGCCGCGACCTGGCTCACCGGCATCGCCGACGTCTGCGCCGACATCCGCGCCCGCGGCGAGCACTCCGCCGTCATCACCATGTCGCCCGACTTCTTCGCCCGCCACCTCCTCGACCTCGGCTTCGACGACGTCATCGCCTCACGCTTCCCGCCGATGCCGTTCACCGGCGCCCTCGACCCCGCCGGCATCCTCACCCCCGCCGACAAGGTCCGCATCACCGAGGAACTGCGCACCCGCCACGGACTCACCCCCGCCCAATGCACCGCCTACGGCGACTCCATGTCCGACGCGCCCCTGTTCCGCCACCTCGCCAACACCGTCGCCGTCAACGCCGACCACCATCTCGCCGACATCGCCGCGCTCGACTACCGCGGCACCGACCTCACCGAGGCCTACGCCCTCGCCCGCACCCTCCTCCCCGCCTGACGCCCTGCGGGCCCGGCGGGCCCGGCCCGCCTGTCCGGCCCCTGCGCGACGCCCGGCCGCCCGCCGGGCCATGATGGACACTCGCCACGACACGGGGAGCGTCCATGACGTCCATTCCGTCCACGCCCGCGGACACACCGCCCGGCACACCCGCGACCGCGGCCACGCCCGCGCAGCCCGCCGCCCCGGGCGCGCACGCGGCACCGGACGGACGCGGCCCCCGGACCCGCGGCGGACGCCCGCTCCACTGGCTCACCGCCAGCGCGATCCTCTACAGCCTCACTCACCACGTCGGCTTCGGCCTCGCCGGGCTCGGCACCGTCGACCGCACCCGCTGGGCCGACTGGATCGACATCCTCACCCCCTACGCCGTCCTGCTCACCGCCGCCGCCGCGCTCCACACCGCCGGGGCCGGACGCCGCACCTGGGCCCTCTACCTGATCGGCGCCATCACCTACGTCGAAGGCCACGGCATCCACCTCGCCGCCAACTCCGTCGGCAACGACGCCCCCGGCCACGTCGCCCACCTCTGGGACGAAGTCGTCGGCCACTACCTCTGGTACGCCGGAACCGCCCTCGTCGTCGCCGCCCTCACCGCCTGTCTCTTATACACACCT
>NZ_SMKT01000247.1 GCF_004348735.1 Actinomadura sp. KC06 | reverse complement strand
GGCCGGGCGCGCCTGGCTGCCAGCCGGGGCCGCCGGGCGGCGGCGGGCCGCTCGGCGGGACGGGAGGCGGGCCGTACGGCGGCTGCGCGCCGTGGGGCGGCTGCGCGCCCTGGCCCTGGCCGCCCGGCCACGGCGCGTTCGGGGGATAGCCCACCTGGACCTCCTGATGGGGCGTCGTGATCCTTCCAGGTGAGCGTAACCGTAGAGTTCCGACCAAGATGGACATCGAGCTTCGCGGCATCGCCGCTCCGGGCGGCTGGCCCGTGCCCGGCTGCCGGTGCGCGTCCTGCAACCGGCTGCGCGCCGCCGGGGTCCGGCACGAGCCGGTGCGCGCCGCCGTCGACGGCGTCCCGCTGGAGGACTGCTCCCGGACGGACGTCCCCGGCGGTTTCGAGGTGCGCGGTCCTCACGGAGGGCGGGCGCTGGTCGCGTCCGGACCGGGGACGAGGCCGGAGCCGGTGCAGGGGGTGGAGTACGACGCCGTCCTGCTGGACTTGGCCGGTTCACCGGAGCACTTGGGTTATCTGCGCCACGTCGGGGCGGTTTCGGCCAAGACGGAGGTAGCGGCGATCCACGTCGACCACCGCGTGTCGTCAGCGGGCGAGCTTGAGCGCCGCTTGGCGTTCTGGAATCGCCCACATCACGGCCCGCATCGAACGTTGCTCCTTGGTGGGGCGCGGTCGGGCAAGTCTGCCGAGGCGGAACTCCGTCTGGCCGCGTGCCCGGACGTCCTCTACGTCGCGACCGGGCCGGTGCGTGACGACGACCCGAAATGGGCGGAACGCGTCACCGCGCATCGGCTCCGCCGTCCGGCATGGTGGCGGACCGTCGAGACGACCGATCTCGTAAGCGTCCTGAAGCACGAGACAGGGGCGGTCCTCGTGGACGGCATCGGCACGTGGCTGGCGGCGGCGATGGACGAAGTCGCCGCATGGGACGCCCCCTCCCTCGTCCACCCGCTCCTGGACGACCTCGTCTCGGCGTGGCGCGGGACGGAGGCGCGGGTGGTCGCGGTGAGCGACGAGGTCGGTCTGGCGCTCGTGCCCACGACCGCGTCCGGGCGGGCGTTCCGCGACGTGCTGGGCGCTCTCAACCAGCGGCTCGCGGCCGAGTCGGAGGAGGCGGCGCTGGTCGTCGCGGGGCGCGTCCTGGAGCTCGGATGATCGCCGGGCTGCGGCTGGCGGTGACGCTGCTCACCGTCGTTCCGGTGGGGTCGGAGCGGGTCGACCGGGGCACGGCGCGGGCGGCGATGCTGCTGGCACCGTCCGTCGGGCTGATCGTGGGCGGCGCCGCCGCGCTGGTCCTGCTGGCGGGCGACCTGCTCGACCTGGACGGCCTGGTCGCGGCTGCGCTCGCCATGGCCGCGATGGCGGCGATCACCCGGGCGCTGCACCTGGACGGCCTCGCCGACCTCGCGGACGGCCTGGGCAGCGGACGCCCCGCCGCCGAGGCCCTGACGATCATGAAGCGGTCGGACATCGGGCCGTTCGGCGTCGTGGCCCTGCTGGTGGCCCTGCTGATCCAGGTGTCGGCCCTGGCCACGGCCCCGGACCCGGCCGTCGCGGTGATCGTCGCGGCCGTCGCGGGCCGCCTCGCCCTCCCGTGGGCCTGCCGCACCGGCGTCCCGTCCGCACGCCCGGACGGGCTCGGCGCGCTGGTGGCGAGCTCTGTGCCGACCCGGGCGGCGCTCACCGTCACGGCCGTCGTCCTGGTGGCCGCGGCGGCGGCCGGGACAGGCGCCGGAGGGCTCGGCGGCGCTCTGCACGCGGTGGCGGCCGTGATCGTCGCGCTGGGCGCCGCGCTCCTGCTGCTCCGCCACGCCGTGCGGCGGCTGGGCGGCGTGACCGGGGACGTCCTCGGCGCGCTCGTCGAGACCGCCACGACGGCCGCGCTGATCGCCCTCACGGCGCTTCGCTGAGGGCGCGGCGGGCGTAGGCGCGGACGTCGGCGTCCGGGTCGTCCTGCGCCCTGCTCAGGGCGTCGCGCACCGCGGTGACGTCCCGGAACGCGGCCAGCGAGATCACGGCGGCCTTGCGGACGTCCAGGTGCGGGTCGTCCAGCGCCTTGACGAGCGGGTCGGGCGCGATGTCCGCGGAGGCCGCGGCCAAGCCCCGCGCGGCGCCCGCCCGGACCTGCCAGGCCGGGTCGAGCAGGGCGCCGGCGGCGGAGAGGTCCAGCGGATGCGGGCAGCCGATGCCCGCCAGCGCCTCGAAGGCAGCCGCCCTGACCAGGTCGTCCGCGTCGCCGGCGAGGGCACCGAGCGTCTCGGACGCCGCCGGGTCGCCGATCGTGCCGAGGCCGTGCGCCACCGCCACCCTGACCTCGCGGGACGTATCGGCCGCGGCGCGGGCGACCTCGTCCGCGGCGTCGTGGGCCACCAGCCCCCGGACGGCCTGGAGCCGGACGCGGTGGTCGGCGTCGCCGAGCGCGTCCCCGAACACGGCCGGGGAGCCGAGCCGGAGAGCGCGCAGGACGTCCAGGACTGCGGCGCGGACGATCGGGTCTTCGCTGCGGAGCGCGGGCGCGAGATCGTCCCGCACGGCGGGCGTCGCGGGCAGCACCTCGACCAGTTCGCGGAGCGCGGTCGCGGCGGCGCGCCGGACGGAGCCGTGCGCGTCGGCGAGCGCGGTCGCCAGGGCGGCGGCGACGCCGTCCGGGGCGACCTCGGTGAGCGTCGCGACGGCCGCGCGCCGCACCTTCGGGTCGGGGTCGCCGAGGTACGGGGCGATGGCGCCGACGCCCGGCCCCGTCTCGGCCAGCTCCTGGAGTTCGAGCAGCCGCGGCGAGCGCCCGATCGCCACAGCCGCACGCGCCGCCGTGGCCGGGGACGCGGGCACGGACGCGGCCACGAGCGGCGCCGCGGGGGCCGGGGTGAGCACGACCGGCTCGCCTCCGGGCTCCGGGACGGTGAACTCCCCGACCGGCACCAGATACGGCGCGACCGGCCGCTTGACGAATTCCATCGCGCCGTCGTCCCGGCGCCGGAGGTTGAGGTGGTACATCCACGCCGCGTCGTCGCGTTCGGGCAGGTCGGCGCGGTCGTGGTAGAGGCCCCAGCGGCTCTCGGTGCGGGTCAGCGACGAGCGCGCCGCCATTTCCGCGCAGTCGCGGATGAACGTGACCTCCGCGCAGCGCATCAGCTCGTGCGGGGTCCGCGCGCCCATGCCGGCGATCTCCGCCTCCATGCGGGTGAACGTCTCGACGGCGATGTCCAGCTTCGCCTGCGTCTTGGGCGGCGCGACGTAGTCGTTGACGAACCGGCGGAGCTTGTACTCGACCTGCGGCTGCGGCGGCCCGTCCGGGTTGCGCAGCGGGCGGTAGATCAGCTCGTGCGCCGCCCGGATCTGGTCCTCGGGCAGCTCGGCGCCGGGACCGGGGTGGGCGGACGCGTGCGCCCCCGCCAGGTCCCCGAAGACGAACGCGCCGATCATGTAGTTGTGCGGGACGCACGCCAGGTCGCCCGCCGCGTACAGGCCGGGCACGGTGGTGCGGGCGTGCTCGTCCACCCACACGCCGGACGCGGAGTGCCCGCCGCACAGCCCGATCTCGGAGATGTGCATCTCCACGTCGTGGGTGCGGTAGTCGTGGCCGCGTCCCGAATGGAACGTGCCGCGCGTCGGCCGCTCGGTGGTGTGCAGGATGCCTTCGAGCGCCGTCAGGGTCTCGTCCGGCAGGTGGGTGAGCTTGAGGTAGATGGGGCCGCGCGCGGAGTCGATCTCCCGTTTGACCTCCGCCATCATCTGGCCCGACCAGTAGTCGCAGTCGACGAACCGCGTCCCTTCGGCGTTGACCTGGTAGCCGCCGAACGGGTTGGCGACGTAGGCGCACGCGGGCCCGTTGTAGTCCTTGATGAGCGGGTTGATCTGGAAGCATTCGATGCCGCTCAGCTCGGCGCCCGCGTGGTAGGCCATCGCGTGGCCGTCGCCCGCGTTGGTGGGGTTCTCGTACGTCCCGTACAGGTAGCCGGACGCGGGAAGCCCGAGACGGCCGGACGCGCCCGTCGCCAGGATCACGGCACCGGCCGAGACGGTGACGAACTCACCGCTGCGGGTGTCGAAGCCCACGGCGCCTACGGCGCGTCCGTCCGACGTCAGGACGCGCACCGGCATAACGCGGTTCTCTATCTGCACCTTCTCCCGGATGGAACGCTGCCTCAGCACCCGGTAGAGCACTTTCTTGACGTCTTTGCCCTCCGGCATGGGCAGGACGTACGAACCCGACCGGTGAACCCTTCGGACCGCGTATTCGCCGTGCTCGTCCTTCTCGAACTTCACGCCGTACCGTTCGAGCCGCTTCACCATGTCGAAACCGCGCGTGGCCGTCTGGTGGACGGTCCGCTGATTGACGATTCCGTCGTTGGCGCGGGTGATCTCTGCGACGTAGTCCTCGGGCGTTGCCTTGCCCGGGATGACCGCGTTGTTGACGCCGTCCATGCCCATGGCGAGCGCACCCGAGTGCCGGACGTGCGCCTTCTCCAGCAGCAGCACGGACGCGCCGTGCTCGGCGGCGGTGATGGCGGCCATCGTCCCGGCGGTGCCGCCCCCGATCACCAGGACGTCGCAGCTCAGTTCCCGGCGCTCCGCCACGGATGGAATCTCCATCAGACGGCCTCCTTCACCTGGTCGCCGGCCCCGAGCGCGGCGAGGACCTCGTCGCGGGACGCGGGCACGGCGAACTCGGCGGCGACACCGGCCGGACCGAGGACGACGACGCGGTGGCCGAGCAGCAGTGCCTCGTCCACGTCGTGGGTGACGAACACGACTGTGGCGGGGGCGTCGGCCAGGACGTCCAGGAGGAGCCGCTGCATGGACGCCCGCGTCTGCGCGTCCAGCGCGCCGAACGGCTCGTCCATGAGGATCGCCCGGGGCCCGGCGGCGAGCGTCCGGGCGAGCTGGACGCGCTGCCGCATCCCGCCGGACAGCTCACGCGGCAGCCGCCCGGCGTCGTCGCCGAGCCCCACCCGGCCCAGCCACCGCTCCGCCGCCGCGCGGCGCTCCCGGCGCGGGACGCCCCGCAGCGCCAGGGCCAGCTCGACGTTGCGGCGCGCGGTCCGCCACGGCAGGAGCGCGTCGTCCTGGAACATCAGCGCCCGGTCGGCGGACGCGCCGGTGACGGCCGCGCCGTCCGCGAGGACGCGCCCCGACACGGCCGGGAGCAGCCCCGCGAACGCGCGCAGCAGCGTCGACTTCCCGCACCCGGACGGCCCGACGACGACGAGGATCTCGCCCGCCGCCACGTCCAGGTCGAGCCCGCGGACGACGGCCCGCCCGCCGTACCCGAGCGTCACCCGCTCGGCCCGCAGCGAGAGCCCCGGTCCTGCTTCTCGTGGGGGGGCGACCCCCCGCACCCCCCGGTGCGCTTCGCTGCTCATGACCGCTCCTCCCTCGGCAGCCACCGGGTGAGGCGGCGTCCGGCCAGTTCCACCGACGCGGACGTGAGCCAGCCGAGCAGCCCGATGGTGGCCATCCCGACCAGCACGCCGGGGTAGTCGACGATCGTGTACGCCTGCCAGGTCCGGTAGCCGACGCCGAAGTCGCCGGAGATCATCTCGGCGGAGATGACGCAGATCCACGCCACGCCCATGCCGATGGACAGGCCGCCGAACACGCCCGGCAGCACCCCCGGCAGGACGACGCGGACCAGGACCCGCCACCGCCCGCCGCCCAGCGTGCGCACCGCGTCCTCCCAGACGACCGGGAGCGCCTTCACCGCGTGCCGGGTGCTGACCAGGACGGGGAAGAACGCCGCCGCGAACGTGATGAACACGATCCCCTGCTCGTTCGCCGGGAACAGCAGGATCGCGACCGGCACGAGCGCGATCGCGGGGATCGGGCGGGCCACCTCGAACAGCGGCTGCAGCACGTCCCCCGCCCACCGGGAGCGGGCGGTGGCCACACCGAGCGCGATGCCGAGGACGGCGGCGAGCGCGAACCCGGTGAGGATCCTGACGAGGCTCTGCGCGACGTCCTGCCAGAACTGCCCCTGCTCCACCTGGCGGCCGAACTCGCGGACGACCTCGACCGGGCCGGGGAACCGGTCGAACCGGACCCAGAGCCGCAGATCGGCGGCCGTCACCAGATGCCACACCGCGACGGCGGCCAGCAGCGACGCCACCCTTACGGGCCACCGGTACAGGCCGTTCATGCGCGCCGCACCGCCTCTTCGTACGGGACGACCTTCGCGCCGGAGTGGGCGGAGACGTACTTCTGCGCGCCCTCCGGGGTGGCGAACGGCTTGAACCTTTCCGCTGCCTTCGCGGACGGGTCCTCAACCCAGATGTCCTTGTCGGCGAACCACCGCGTTCCAGCCGCGGTATCCGGGATGTACACGGCCCTGATCTGCTTGCCCTCGCTCTGGAGCGCCCGCACGTTCTTCAGTAGGCAGACGGGATCGGCAACCGGCCGCGTCTTGGGCTCGCCCTTGACCCACACCTCGCCCGCTGTTTTGGGATCGTCCACCTTCTTGTTGCAGACAGCGTCGGTGCCAGTGACGGCTGCTGGGTTCGCCGTGGAAGCGGCCTGCCGGTCGTAGGACGCGCCGACCGCCTTCCTTATGTAGGCGTCGTTGACGAACGGGTCCACCTTCAGCGGCGTCTGGATCACACCGATCGACTTGAGGAACGGCACGTCCTGGACGAACGCGTCCCGCAACTCCTTCTTGATGGTGGGGTCGAACGTGGCGACGCCGCCCGCGCCGTTGTAGAGGTACACGGTCTCCACCGGCAGTCCCGTCGTCGCCGCCACCGACTCCGCGGCCTCCAGCGGACGCGCGTGCAGGTAGTTGGTCGCGTCGATCTGCGCGCGAAGGAACGCCTGAAGGATCTCGGTCTTCTCCTCGGCGTACCGCTTGCGGACGACCACGCCGTGGAAGGTCGGCACGTTCAGGTCGCCGCCGTCGTAGAGCAGCTTGGCCTGGCCCTTGTTCACCAGCAGGCCAGGCCAGGCGACGAACTGCGCGAACGCGGCGGCGGCGCCCGACTGGAGCGCGGACGCGCCGACGGTCGGCTGCTGGTTCTCGACCTTCACGTCCTTCGCCGGGTCGAGCCCGTATCTGCGCGCCGCCTGGACGAACGTCCCGTGCCCGGCGGACCCGACGCTCGCCGAGACGGTCTCGCCCTCCAGGTCGCGCAGCGTCCTCGCCTTCGAGCCGGGGGCGACGACCACGCTGTTCAGGGCTCCGCGCAGGTTGTAGCCGGTCACCGACACCCACTGGGTCTCGGCGTCGCCGCCCTGCGCCTGCGCACGCGAGCCGTTGATCAGCAGCGGGTAGTCGCCCATCGAGCCGATGTCGATCTTCCCGGCGAGCATCTGCGCGGTGATCGGCGCGCCCGTGTCGTAGTCGCGCCAGACGACGGAGTGCTTCCCGTCCAGCTCCTTCAGGCGCTTCTCGAAGAAGCCGAGCGAGCGCAGCAGCGTCCCGGCGGTGACGGTGTTGATCGTCTTCGACTGGTAGCCCACGACGATCTGGCCGGACCCGCCGCCCGCGGAGGCGTTGCCGGCGACGGTGCACCCGGCGAGCAAGGGCACGAGGCCGAGCGCGAGGGTTCTGAGTAGAGGGAGTCTCATCGGGCGTCCTTCAGCGCAGGAGGTACGGCATGTTGACGGTCACGGCTCCGGTGGGACAGCGGTCCGCGCAGGGGCCGCAGTACCAGCACTCGTCGACGTGCATGTACGCCTTGCCGGTCTCGGGGTGGACGGCGAGCGCGTCCAGCGGGCAGACGTCGATGCACAGCGTGCAGCCGTCGATGCAGAGGGCCTCGTCCACCGTCACAGGGACGTCGGCGCGGTGCTCCACAAGGGACATGGGTTCTCCTGTAAGGGGCTGGGCGCGGCGGTCAGGGGGTCAGGGGCGGGTCCGGCGGAGGGTGCCGCTCATCGCGATGCGGTCGCCGCGGAACCGGATGAACTCCAGGTCGACCGGGCGGCCGTCGGCGAGGTGGGTGAGGCGTTCGAGCACCAGCAGGGCGGCGTCGCGCGGGGCGTCCAGGGTGGCGGCCGAGTGCGGGTCGGCGTTGACGGCCTCCAGCGTGACCTCGGCGAGCCCGAGCGGCTGCCCCGCGATGCGTTCGAGCAGGACGAAGATGTCGGTGCGGGCCAGGTCCTCGGCGAGCAGCGGCTCCCCCAGGTCGCGGGCGATGTAGGTGAGGTCGAGGGACAGCGGCAGCCCGTTCAGCCGCCGGAGCCGCTCGATGTAGACGACGGGCTCCCCCGGCGGCCGCCGCAGCCGGGCCGAGATCTCGCGGGACGGCGTGATCAGCCCGGTGGTGCGGACCTCGTTGGCGACCTCGCCGTGCTCGCGCAGCGTCTCGGCGAGCCCGAGGAGCCGCTCGAGGCCGTGCGGGTACTTCTCGGCGACGGCGAGGGTGCCGACGCCGGGGCAGCGCTCGACGAGGCCCTCGGCGCGCAGCAGGTCCAGCGCCTCCCGGACGGTGTTGCGGGACGTGCCGAACTCCCGGACGAGCTCGGCCTCGGCGGGCAGCGCGCCGCTGCGGAACTCGCCGTACAGCACCTGGCGGCGCAGCACGTCCGCCACCTGCCGGGCGCGGTCGGCACGCAACCGCCGGGCGTCGGCCAGCGTCAGCGTCAGGGCCTCGGCGGTGATGTCGTTCCTGGTCACGCGCATAACCTACTAAATCAATCGGAATAGGTGAATAGGGACACCGCTCCGCCACCCCGAACATCGCCCGCACCC
>NZ_SMKT01000246.1 GCF_004348735.1 Actinomadura sp. KC06 | reverse complement strand
GCGGCGGGACTGGTCTGTCCAGGTTTGTCCGTCCCAGTAGCGTTCGCGGCCCATCAACTCCGGATCTGGGTACCACCCAGGTGGTGCGCTCACCGGACTCCGCCTCCCGTCAACGTCGGGTCAAGGCTTGCGCACGCCGCGACTCAGCGTCAACGGGACGGTCACAGCTTGGGAGTGAAGGGGCGGCGATGGGCGGGGTCGTCCGGTTCGGCGAGGCCGCGCAGGGCCGTCTCGACGAGCTCGATGCCCTGCAGGAGGGCGACGAGGCGGGCGCCCTCGCGGCGGTAGGTGTCCAGGACGGACTCGATGCCGTGCGGCGGGACGACGTCGCCGAGATCGACCCGGGCGGTGCGGAAGCCCTCGCGGGCCGCCTCGACGGACGCGCCGACGTGGTGACGGGCCATGCGGGCGAGGGCGATGGGGTAGCGGCGCAGGACGCCGTACCGGCGGTACTCGGGCGGGACGAGCTCGAGCAGCCAGGCCAGGGCGGTGTCCTCGAATCGGTCGGAGCCCGGTGGGTGCACCTGCGAGGGCCAGCCGGGCGGAACGTAGGTGCTCACAACGGCAGGATAACCCGGACTCGAACAAATGTTCGAGTGGCGTTCTCAGTCGGGCGGCGGGGTGCGGCGGATGCGGATCTTGCCGGAGGCCAGGTCGTCGCGGGAGCTGCCCGACCCCGTCTGCTCGTGGTCGTCCTTGCGGAGCAGCTTCTGCCGCTCCTGCTCCTCGACCTTGATCTTCTTCGAGCCCTCGAACACGGACGCGAGGTCCTCGAACATGCCGCCGCCGAAGCCCGCACCGGTCTTGCCGTCGCCGCGGATGGCGCCCATCATGGTCGACTTGCCCGTGCCGTCACGGGGCCACTCGACGGTCTCCTGCTCGGCCGGCTCGGGGCGGTTGCCCATGGCGCGGCCCTTGACGCGCTTGCGGCGGCGAAAGGGTGGCTTCACACACTCTCCAACGCGGTGAGTCTCCAGAATGATCCCGGCGGACGTTCAGGTCGTGAACGACCACCGGGTGGGAGATCCGGTGAAGTCTCCCTGGCGGAGCCCGAACACCTGCTGTGGCCGCACCGCGACGGTCGCGTTCACCTCTGGGTCCAGGAAGTCCACACGATATCGGGTGGCGTACTTGGAATTGACCAGGTCGATGAAGCGTTGCAGGTCCCTCTTCTCGGTGAGCACCTCCGCGAGCCCTTCGATGACGACCGGGTTCTCCGCCTCCTCCGTGGTCACCGTCACCCGGGGGTTCGCGCGCAGGTTCACCATCTTGCGGGACGGGACGGCGCTGCTGAACAGCAGTGCGTCACCCGACCAGGCGCCCCACACCGGCATGGCGTGCGGGCGTCCGTCCGGCCGGACGGTGCACAGCCAGAAGTTGCGCGCCGCCATCAGCCGTTCCACGGCCCAGGACCACGGGAGCAGGCCGCTTCCCTGCTGAGGTCCCTGGATGCCGTAGCCGGGCATGTACGGACGTTCTGCGGTGGGCTCTGCGGGCTCCGGTTCCGCGGCGGCGCCGGAAGCCGACATGGCGTACTCCTCTCTGTCGGGGTGCCCCCTCGCCCATCGTTTCAGACCCCGGCACCCCCGAGTGACGCTCGTTGGCGGAGGCTGGGCGCGGTAGCCTGCGGGACGTGCGTCTTTCCCATGTCATCGCGGCTCTCGAGGATCTCTATCCGCCGGCGTGGGCCGAGCCGTGGGACGCCGTCGGGCTCGTCTGCGGCGTCCCCGACCAGGAGGTCGGCCGGGTCCTGTTCGCCGTCGATCCGGTGGCCGCTGTGCTCGACGAGGCACTCGAATGGAACGCCGACCTGATCGTCACGCACCATCCGCTGCTGCTGCGCGGCGTGCACTCGGTGGCCGCGACCACGCCGAAGGGACGCCTCGTCCACCGCATGATCACGAACGGGGTGGCGCTGCACACCGCGCACACCAACGCCGACCGGGCCGACCCCGGCGTGTCGGACGCGCTGGCGCGGGCGGTCGGCCTCGCCGGAGAGCTGCGCCCGATGGTCCCCGCCGATGACGATCCCCGCCGCGGCCTCGGCCGGATCGGGGAGCTGGACGCGCCCGTCACGCTGCGGGAGTTCACCCGACGGGTGGCCGCCGGGCTGCCGTCCACGGCCTGGGGCGTCCGCGCGGCGGGCGACCCGGACCGCCTCGTCCGGACCGTCGCCGTGTGCGGGGGCGCGGGCGACTCGCTGCTCGACACCGCGCGGGCCGCCGGTGTCGACGCCTACCTCACCGCCGACCTGCGCCACCACCCGGCGTCGGAATTCGCCGAGCACGGCGGCCCGGCCCTGGTGGACGCCGCGCACTGGGCGACGGAGTGGCCCTGGCTCGCCGACGCCGGACGGCGCCTGGCCGCGGCCTCCCCCGAAGCGGGCAAGTTGGAGACCCGGGTGTCCACGCTCGTCACCGACGCGTGGCGCCTCCACGACGAAGGAGCACTGTGAAAGCCGCACCGCAAGCCCAGCTTCGCCTGCTCGACCTGCAGGACCTCGACGCCGCGCTGGACCGGCTGGCGCACCGCCGCCGGACGCTGCCCGAGCTCGCGGAGATCGAGCGCCTCGAGGGCCGGCTGACCGGGCTGCGCGACGCGATCGTGGCGGCCGAGACGGAGGTCGGCGACCTGGAGCGGGAGCAGAAGAAGGCCGAGCAGGACGTCGACCAGGTCCGCACCCGCGCCGACCGGGACCAGAAGCGCCTCGACTCCGGTCAGGTGGCGTCCGCCAAGGACCTCGGCAGCCTGCAGGCGGAGATCGAGTCGCTGCAGCGCCGCCAGTCCGACCTGGAAGAGGTCGTGCTGGAGATCATGGAGCGGACGGAGGAGGCCGAGGGGAAGGTCGCCGCGCTCCGCACCGACCGGTCCGCCGCGCAGGACGAGCTGTCCGGGCTGACCGAGCGCCGCGACGCGTCCCTGCGGGAGATCGACGAGGAGGCCGGGACGACCAGCGCCGCGCGCACCGCCGTCGCCAAGGACGTCCCGGACGACCTGCTCGCCCTCTACGAGAAGCTGCGCGGCCAGTTCGGCGGGGTCGGCGCGGCGAAGCTGTTCCGCGGCGCCTGCCAGGGCTGCCACCTGGCGCTGAACACCGTCGACCTGAACCGCATCCGCAGCGCCGCCGAGGACGAGGTGGTCCGCTGCGAGGAATGCCGCCGCATCCTCATCCGTACTCCGGAATCGGGCCTGTGAGTTCGCGGAAGCTGGTCGTCGAGGCGGACGGCGGGTCGCGCGGGAACCCCGGCCCGGCCGGATACGGGGCCCTCGTCCGCGATGCGCTCACCGGGGAGGTCCTGGCCGAGGTCGCCGAGTCGATCGGGCACGCGACCAACAACGTCGCCGAGTACCGGGGCCTGATCGCGGGTCTGACGGCCGCCGCGCAGCTCGACCCGTCCGCCCGGGTCGAGGTCCGGATGGACTCCAAGCTCGTCGTCGAGCAGATGTCGGGCCGCTGGAAGATCAAGCACCCGGACATGGTGCCGCTGGCGCTCCAGGCGCGGGACGTCGCGGGGGGCCTCGGCTCGGTGTCCTACGCCTGGATCCCGCGGAACCGGAACGCGCACGCCGACCGGCTCGCGAACGAGGCCATGGACGCCGCCGCCCGCGGCGAGCAATGGGTCCGCAAGATCGAGGAGACGCCGGGGGAGCCGGAGCCGCCGCCGTCGTGGACGCCGCCGTCCGCCGCACCGACGACCACGATCCTCCTGCGGCACGGCGAGACGCCGCTGTCGGCCGAGAAGCGCTTCGCCGGGACGGGCGAGATCCCCCTCACCGCGCACGGCCTCGCCCAGGCCCGCGCCGCCGCGCTCGCCCTCAAGGACCGCGGGCTCGAAGCGATCGTCACGTCCCCGCTGTCCCGCTGCCGCGACACCGCCGCCGAGATCGCCGCCGTCACCGGCCTGGACGTCCGCGTCGAGGACGGCTTCCGCGAGGCCGACTTCGGCGAATGGGAGGGGCTCACGTTCGCCGAGGCGGGCGAGGCGTGGCCCGCCGAGCTGAAGGCGTGGCTCGCCGACCCGGAGGTCGCGCCGCCGGGCGGGGAGAGTTTCGCGCACGTCGCCCGCCGCGTCCGGACGGCCCTGGACAAGCTGAAGGTCCGCTACCGCGAGCAGACCGTCCTGGTGGTCTCGCACGTCACGCCCATCAAACTCCTGGTAAAGGACGCTTTGGGCGCGCCCATGACGTCCCTCTACCGGATGCACCTGGACGTGGCGGCGCTGTCGTCCATCGACTGGTACGCCGACGGCCCGGCGTCGCTCCGCGCGTTCAACGACGTCCACCACCTGGAATCCTGATCCCCGGCCGCTTACGCTGCGCGAGAGGCACCGTGACCTGGGGAGGAACCGTGACCACGAAGATCCTGCTGGACGAGTCGAGGCTCCCGAGGCGCTGGTACAACGTCGTCCCCGACCTGCCCGCGCCGCCGCCACCGCCCCTCCACCCGGGAACCCGCGAGCCGCTCGGCCCCGGCGACCTCGCGCCCCTCTTCCCCACCGACCTCATCGAGCAGGAGGTCACCGGCGACCGCTTCGTCGACATCCCCGAGGACGTCCGCGAGGTGTACCGGCTCTGGCGCCCGACCCCGCTGATCCGGGCGCACCGCCTCGAACGCACCCTCGGCACGCCCGCGCGCATCTACGTCAAGTACGAGGGCGTGTCCCCGGTCGGGTCGCACAAGCCGAACACGGCCGTCCCGCAGGCGTACTACAACGCCCGCCAGGGCGTCCGCCGCCTCACCACCGAGACCGGCGCCGGCCAGTGGGGCAGCGCCCTCGCCTTCGCCTGCGCCCAGTTCGCGCTCGACTGCGAGGTCTGGATGGTGCGCGCGTCCTACGACCAGAAGCCGTACCGCCGCTCGATGATGCAGCTGTTCGGGGCGAAGGTGCACGCCAGCCCGTCGCCGCTCACCGCGTCCGGCGCGAAGATCCTCGCGGACGACCCCGACTCGCCCGGCTCCCTCGGCATCGCGATCAGCGAGGCGGTCGAGTCGGCCGCGCCCGAGGACACCCGGTACGCGCTCGGGAGCGTCCTCAACCACGTCCTGATGCACCAGACGGTGATCGGCGAGGAGGCCCTCGAACAGCTCGCCTCCGTCGGCGACGTCCCCGACCTGATCGTGGGCTGCACCGGCGGCGGCTCCAACTTCGCGGGCCTGTTCTTCCCGTTCCTCCGCGAGAAGCTGGCCGGACGCATGGACCCGGTCGTCCGCGCCGTGGAACCCGAGGCGTGCCCGTCCTTCACCCGCGGCCGCTACGCCTACGACTTCGGCGACACCGCGGGCCTGACGCCCCTGCTCAAGATGCACACGCTCGGGCACGACTTCGTCCCCGACCCCATCCACGCGGGCGGCCTCCGCTACCACGGCATGGCCCCGCTGCTCTCCCACATGTACGACCTGGGCCTCTTCGAGGCCGAGGCCAAACCGCAGCGCGAATGCTTCGAGGCGGGCCTCCTGTTCGCCCGCACGGAGGGCATCGTCCCGGCCCCCGAACCGACCCACGCCCTCGCCGCCGCCGTCGAGGAGGCCCGCCGCTGCGTCGAGACCGGCGAGCCCAAGGTCATCCTCACCGCCCTCTGCGGCCACGGCCACCTGGACATGGCCGCCTACGACCGCTTCCTCTCCGGCGAGATGGAAGACCACGCCCTCCCCCAATCCCGCCTCGACGAGGCCCTGACGACCCTCCCGTGAGGGTGCGCAAGTCAACTTGCACACCCGTGATGAAGCGGGTGCGCGAGTGACGCGCGCACCCACTAACCTTGAAGTACGGCGGACGAGCCGGCCGGACGGCCGCGTCGGGGAGCGATCCCCGTCGAGGAAAGTCCGGGCTCCACAGGGCAGGGTGGTCGGTAACGCCGACCCGGGGCGACCCGCGGGACAGTGCCACAGAAAGCAGACCGCCGCCGGTCCGCCGGTGGTAAGGGTGAAACGGTGAGGTAAGAGCTCACCAGCGTCCACGGTGACGTGGGCGGCTCGGTAAACCCCACCCGGAGCAAGGTCAAGAAGGGGCCGCAAGGCTCCGCGCAGGCGCCTGAGGGCGGCCCGCCCGAGCCTGCGGGTAGACCGCTGGAGGCCGCCGGCAACGGCGGCCCGAGATGGATGGCCGTCACCCGCCGCCCCAAGGGGCGGCAGGCACAGAACCCGGCTTACAGGCCGACTCGTCCGCCCGCCAACCCTCTGACCAGGGCCGCAACAGGATTCAAGATCGCCCAGGGCACATTCAGGGCACAACCGCCGCTTTGAACGCCTCATCCAACGCGTCCCGGGCACGCCCACTCGCCTCCGGCACCAGATGCCCGTACAGGTCCACCGTGATGGTGATGGACTTGTGCCCGAGCCACCGCGACACCTCGGAGATTGGCACGCCCTCAGCCAAAGCCGTGCTAGCGAAGGTGTGCCGCAGGTCGTGAAACGTGGTGTCGTCCGGGAGACCAGCCTTCCCAATGGCGGGCTTCCAGATGTTCTTGTTGAAGTAGTCCCGCCGGAACAAGGTCCCGCGTGGCGTCCGGCACAGCACCGCATCGGGAGCGAGGTCGAGCAGCTCGACGTGCCGCGTGATGCCGTCGAGCACAAAGGCCGGCAACGGGACGTCCCGCAGAGAAGCCGGAGTCTTGGGCGAAGCCAGCACCGGTTTCCGATCGATCACAACGACTTGCTGATCTACCGTGACCATCTCAGTACCGGGGTCGACACGGTCGAGGGCCAGCCCGAAGGCTTCACCCTGCCGCAGGCCGAGCCCAGCGCCAAGCAAGGCGAGGATGCCGTACCGGTCGGGCATTGCAGCGGCCAGGGCGAGGACCTGTGCGGGGGTCAGCAGACGGACAACGGTCGGGTGTACTTCAGGCAACCGGATGTCCACGCACGGACTCTTGCGCAGGTATCCGTCCCGCAGTGCGCCCCGCATGATGCTGGCGAAGATCCCGTAGATGGTGCCGATGGTCCGGGGAGCCAGACCCGTGACGACCTGTAGGTCCCGCACCCATTGCTGGACGAGGGTGGGACGGATGGCGGCCAGGCCGAGGCCGCCGAATCCCGGATTGATGTGATTGTGTAGGTGCCCCTCATAAGTCTCAATAGTGCTGGGCTTGTGCAGCCGAGACTTCATCCAGATTGGGGCGTAGTCACGAAACGGTGTGCGTCCAAGGCGAGGGTCGATCCACTCACCTCGGTCAGTGTCGGCTTTGCGTTGAGCATCAAATGCTTCCGCGCAGGTCTCGGGATCGGTTCCGGCCTTCTTTGGAAAGTTCCGCTTGCACTGCTGTCCAGTTTCGTCCCGCCACCGGACTTGCCACCGGTCACCCTTGAAGTGATCAGCACTGGGATATAGCCGGGACTTCCCGCGGCTGTGTTCCCGGCACGGCTGGTCACCGGGCTTGGGGTGGGTCTTGTGCCAGCGGTCGTAGATGCTCATGCCGCGTTCTGCTGCTCCCGGAACCAGGCGATGACATCGTCGGGCAGGTAGCGCAGGTGACGGCCAACCCGGCTGGCCTTAGGGCCGATGCCGAGATAGCGCCATTGATAGAGCGTGGCTTTCGGGACGCCGAGGAAGCGGGCCACTTCATCTGGCGTCCAGGTCCGATCACGTGCAAGGTCCATGCGTTGATCTCCAGTCATCAGGCAGCAAGGGAACTTTCAGCAGCGAGTTCATGGGCGAGTTCTTCGCGTCCAGCCTGGTGTCGTCGGCGGGCTTGGTCGGCGGCGGTGTTGGCCAGGAGGGCGTCTCCGGTGGTTTTCCAGCCGGTGCCGACGTAGGACAGGCGGGCGAGGACGATCGTGGTTTCGGTGTCAAGGTCGTCTTGACGCTGAATCCGTTCGTCGGAGTGCTCGGGGCCCTGGGGTTGGGTGCGGCGGTAGTGGATGCGTGCGGCGCGCAGGGCGGCGAAGGTGAGGGAGTAGTGCCGGGCTTTGGTGAGGAAGTGGCCGCCGAAGCCGAGCATGTGCGCCCAGCGGCGCAGGGACTCGAAGCCGGGGTAATCGCCGAGGGTCCAGGCCGCGTGGACGAGGCGTTCGGTGTGGCCGCCCTGGGAGTCGGCGTACAGGCCGATGTTGTGGGCGTGGAGGCGGCGGGAGGTGTGTCCGGTGATCTCGGTGCCTTTGGTGGCGTATTTGGCGAGGTAACCGGCCACCATGGCGTCACTGACGGACTCGCCGTGCAGGCTGATGATACGGACGTCGACCTGTTCACCCCAGTTAATGGGCCAGCCGCCGGGCCGGTCCGGGTGAGGGTCGGTGGTGTAGACGATGCGCACTGCGGCGTAGCGGATCGCGTCGTCGAGATCGGCGGCGGTGATCCCGGACGGCGGTGGGACGATCAGCGTCGGGTCGTCGGGGTCGATGCCGTCCAGGCGAAGCAGGGCATGGAAATGGACCGCGCCGCGTGCCTGGAATTCGGCGACCTTGCCATGAGAGACCCGGACCGGGGCCAGCCCGCGTTGACGGGCCAGTTGGTTGAGGCGGCGGGTGATGGCTTGTTTGGTGCGTCGCCACAGTTCGCCCGCGCGGTTGTTCCAGATGACGTGGTGGTCGTGGTCGTAGCAGTCCGGGCACAGCGGTTGCCCAAGGCGTTCGTCGCGGGGGTCGTGGCGGGCGAAGCAGGCGACAGGGTGGCCGTGGGGGCAGTGGATGAGGTCGCGGCGGGCGTGGCAGGGGTCGGGGCGGCAGCTGCAGCGTGCGCGGTCGGTGCAGGTGCTGTCTCTTAAACACATCTGACGCTTCCGACGACCGCATAAGG
>NZ_SMKT01000245.1 GCF_004348735.1 Actinomadura sp. KC06 | reverse complement strand
GGCCGGGCTGACGCCCGGCCCGCCCCTCGACGCTCGGTGGCGCGGACCCTTCCTGCAGGCCCGCGCGTCAGGCAGGCCCGCTCGTGCGGCGGGTCCGCGCGTCAGGCGGGTCGGCTCAGTTGAAGGAGTCGCCGCACGCGCAGGAGCCGGACGCGTTCGGGTTGTCGATCGTGAAGCCCTGCTTCTCGATCGAGTCGACGAAGTCGATGGTGGCGCCGGTGAGGTAGGGGGCGCTCATCCGGTCGACGCGGACGGCCAGGCCGTCGAAGTCCTGGATCTGGTCGCCGTCCATTTCCCGCTCGTCGAAGAAGAGCTGGTAGATCAGGCCGGAGCAGCCACCGGGCTGCACGGCGACACGCAGCGCAAGGTCGTCGCGGCCTTCCTGCTCGAGCAGGCCCTTGGCCTTCTCGGCGGCGGCGTCGGTGAGGACGACGCCCTGCTGCGTGGTCTCCTGCGTGGTCTCGCCTGAAACCGTCATGTGTTCAGCTCCCGGGTCTCGCTGCGCCGCACGCGGCGGCGGCCTGTCGCTTGTCCTCCAGGACGCGTACGCCCCTTCCCGTAGGACAACGTACCTCGCCACAGGCCCATTCCGCTTCCCGGCGGGTTCTAACGCCCAGAAGGGCGCCGAGCGGAGCTCGTCGTTTGCTTGGTGGTGGGTGGGGGCTGGAGGACGGTGCGTTCTACGTCACATCATCGTGGGCCCCCGGATGTGCCATCATTAGTCGTCAAAGCGACGATAAGCCCCCGTCGCGAAGGGAGACACGCCGTGACCACCCCAACGCGCGACCTTCCGCTGCTGCTGCTCGGCGGCGCCGCCGACCCTGCCACCGAGCGCGGCGTGGACTGCCCGGGCGAGTTGCCGCCGGCCTCCGACCCCGCGCTCGTCGAGCGCGCCCGCGCCGCAAAGGCGGCCCTGGGCGAGCGGGTGTTCGTGCTCGGCCACCACTACCAGCGGGACGAGGTCATCCAGTTCGCGGACGTCACCGGCGACTCGTTCAAGCTGGCCCAGCAGGCGGCGGCCCGTCCGGAGGCGCCGTACATCGTGTTCTGCGGCGTCCATTTCATGGCGGAATCGGCCGACATCCTGACCGCCGGGCACCAGCGGGTGATCCTGCCCGACCTCGGCGCGGGCTGCTCGATGGCCGACATGGCGACATTCGACCAGGTCGAGGAGTGCTGGGACGTCCTGGAGGACGCGGGCGTCGCTGACGACGTGATACCCGTCACGTACATGAACTCCTCCGCCGACATCAAGGGCTTCGTCGGACGGCACGGCGGCGTGGTGTGCACCTCGTCCAACGCCAGGCGCGCCCTGGACTGGGCCTACGGGAAGGGCAAGAAGGTCCTGTTCCTGCCCGACCAGCACCTCGGACGCAACACGGCCGTCCTGGAGATGGGCTTCTCCCTGGACGACTGCGTCGTCTACAGCCCGCACCGCCGCGAGGGCGGCCTCACGCAGCGGCAGCTCAGGGACGCCAAGATGATCCTCTGGCGCGGCCACTGCTCCGTGCACGGGCGGTTCACCAAGGAGGCGGTGGACGACGTCAGGGCGCGCGTTCCCGGCGTGAACGTCCTCGTCCACCCAGAGTGCCGGCACGAGGTCGTCACGGCCGCCGACCAGATCGGCTCGACCGAGTACATCATCAAGACCATCGAGGCCGCGGAGCCCGGCTCGTCCTGGGCGGTGGGCACCGAGCTGAACCTCGTCCGGCGGCTCGCGAACGCCCACCCGGACAAGAACGTCATGTTCCTCGACAAGGCCGTCTGCTACTGCTCGACGATGAACCGCATCGACCTGCCGCACCTGGTGCTGTCGCTGGAGTCGCTGGCGGCGGGACGGGTCGAGAACGTCATCGAGGTGGACGAGGAGACCGCGCACTACGCCCGCGCCGCCCTCGACCAGATGCTCGCCCTCCCCTGAGCAGGCCCGGTCACAGGCCGGGGGCGTCCCAGATCGGGAACCACCGGCCGGTGTCGGGCTCGATGTCCAGCTCGCCGGCGAGCGCGTCGCGGGCGCTCGTCTCGACCGTGTTGTTGCGGCGGTGTTCCGCCGACGGCACGTCGGGCGGGCGGGGCGCGAACGGGTAGAACGTCCCGCGTCCGGGCGAATGGACCAGGTAGAGCCGCTGCTTGGCGTCGTCGCGGCGGAAGGAGACGACCGAGCACAGCAGGTAGGGCCCGTATCCGGCGGCGGTCAGCGTGGAGTTGACCATGTGCAGGTCGGCGACGAGCCGGTCGAACGCGTCCGGCGGCCGGGTGACCTGCGCCCAGCCCCAGCCGTAGGGCCCCGCGCTCAAGCCCGACTCGCGGCCGCCGTCCGCTCCCAGGAGGCGGGCGACGTCCCGCTGGGCGCGGCCGAACGCGCCGAACGCGCCGCCCTCGACGAGCCGGTGGCAGACGGCGCCCGCGCCGGTCGGGGCGAAGCCGGTCGCGGCCTCCAGCGCCGACGCGGCGGCGGGCAGCGCGAACAGCCGGTCGAGATCGGGCAGGCCGGGCGGCGCGGGACGGCCGAGCAGCCCGTCCAGGACGCCCACGTCAGCCGCCGCTCTCAAGCCGCCAGGAAATGACCGACAGCCGCTCCGTGCGCCGCTCCAGCGACGGATGGCTGGACAGCAGCGTGTCCACGCCGCCGCCGCGTACCGCGATCACGCACAGGCCGCTCACCGGGCGCAGCGCCCGCAGATCCTCGCGGGACGCGTCCCGGATCACCTCGGTGACCTTGCCGAGGGCGGACGCGAGATCGCCGGGACGGCCCGTCAGCACCGCGCCGGTGGAGTCGGCGCACAGCTCCCGGTGCCGGGACAAGGCCAGCCCGACGAGGGTGCCCGCCGCGAACAGTACCGCCGCCGCCACCCCGAGCGGCAGCAGGACGACCCCGGCGAGCAGGGCGGCGACGCGTCCGGCGCCGTACCTGCCGCGGCCGGTGATCAGGTCCGTCCACCAGCCGAGGAACAGCCCGGCGCACAGGCCGGGGAACGAGGCGATCGCGGTGACGAGCACGTCCCGGTTGGCGACGTGCGCGATCTCGTGGGCCAGCACGGCGGCGAGCTCGGCCGGTTCGAGGCGGGCGCGCAGCCCGTCGGTGACGCACACCACCGCCGAGCCCGGGCCCGACCCGGCGGCGAAGGCGTTCGGCATGTCCAGCGCGGACACAGCGAGGCGCGGCTTCGGCAGGCCGGACGACATGCACAGCCGGTCGACGACGGCGTGCAGCTCGGGCTCCTCGTCGGAGGCGACGAGGCGGGCGTCCATCGCGTAGAGGGCCAGCCGGTCGGCGGCGCGGGCGGAGAGCACCGCGACGGCGACCGCGACGGCCGCGGCCACCGCGCCCCACACCGGACCGGCGAGGAACGCGGGCAGCACGCCCGCCGCGTACACGAGCGCGACCAGGGCCGCCGTCGCGAGCATCCGCCAGGTCAGCCCGGAGTCGGGTGCGTCACGGGAGGGCGCCATGTCCTGACATTACGCCGATCTTGGACGCCGTTCAGCGTCTGAAGACACACAGGCTGGTCACGGGCCTGTCACAGGCCGGGGGCGCCCCAGAGCGGGAACCAGCGGCCGAGGTCGTCCTCGAAGGGGAGATCGGCGCCCACCGCGCCGCGCACCTGCAGTTCGAGCGCGTTGTCGCGCTTGTCGCCGGGCAGGGGCGCGAAGGGGTAGAACGTGCCGCTCTTGTAGCGGTAGACGAGCGCCAGGCGCTGCCCGTCCGGGCCGCGGAAGCCTGCCAGCGAGCAGAGCAGGTGCGGGCCGAACCCGCCGGACTCCAGCGTCGCGTTCACGGCGTGCAGGTCGGTGACGAGGTCGGGCAGCTCGTCGGGACGGTGCGTCGCGAGCAGCCACGTGTAGCCGTAGGTGTCGGTGCTGATCTCGACCTTGGGGCCCTCGTCGGCGTCCAGCAGCTCCTGGACGTCGCGTTGCAGCCGCGCGAACGCGCCGCCCTCCGCCGCGCGGAAGCACACCGAGCCGAGCCCGGTCGGGACGAATCCCGTCGCGGCCTCCAGCGTGACGGCGGCCGTCGACAGCGCGAACAGCCGGTCGAGGTCGGGTTTTGCGGGCTTGGAGCGGCCGAGGAGCGTGTCCAGGAAGCCCACGGATCAGACTCCCCTGCTGAGCTGCTCGGAGATCTTCGAGAGCTGGGCGAGCCGCTTGTCGAGCGAGGGGTGGGTGGAGAACAGCGACGAGACGCTGAAGCCCTTGCCGAGCGCCGGGGTGAAGAAGAACGCGTTGAACGCCTGCGCGGACCGCAGGTCGTTCGTCGGGATCCGCGCGATCTCCCCGTTGACCTTCGTCAGCGCGCTGGCCAGCGCGGACGGGCGGCCGGTCAGCAGCGCGGCGGCGCGGTCGGCGGACAGCTCCCGGTAGCGCGACAGCGCCCGGGTGAGCATGAAGCTGACGGCGTAGGCGAGCGCGCTCGCCGCGACCACGGCGAGCAGGATGAGCCCGGTGTTCTGGTCGTTGCTGCGGCGGCCGAACCCGCCGAACAGGCCGATCTGCAGGCCGATCCGGGTGATCAGGCCCGCGCAGATGCCGAGGAACGAGGCGATCGTCATGACCGCGACGTCCTTGTGCGCGACGTGCGCCATCTCGTGGGCGAGGACGCCTTCGAGCTCGACGGGGTCGAGCCGGCGCAGCAGCCCGGTGGTGACGCAGACGACGGCCTTCTTCTGGTTCCGTCCGGTGGCGAACGCGTTGGGCACGTCGGTGTCGGCGATCGCGACCTTCGGCTTCGGGGCGTCCGACATCGCGCAGATGCGGTCGACGACGCCGTGCAGCTCGGGCGCCTCCTCCGGGGTGACGACACGCCCGTGCATGGCGAACAGCGTCATCTTGTCCGAGAAGAAGTACTGGGCGAGCAGGAAGACCGCCGCCGCGGCGAGCGCGATGAACGCCCACTGCGGCAGGAACACGAAAAAGGCCCCCACGGCGACGACGTAGACCAGCCCCAGCAGGAACATCGTCACGAGCATCCGCGAGGTCAGCCCCCGATCGGAGGCGTATCGCGTTCTGGCCATGCGGCCACCCCCTGTGCATCCCCGATGGTGTTCAGTTGTACAACGCACGGGACCTGGATTTTGTGCCTGACTGTCCAATTCGGTCGGCGCCAGGGGGCTCGTGTCAGTCGGGAATCAGCCCTTCGTCCCCCAGCATCGAGCGGACCTCGTCGATGTGCGCGTCGGCCGGCGGGAGGATCAGCTCGGACGGCGCGAGGCTGTCCGGCGGAAGCGGCGTGCCCACCTTGCGGACGTTCTCCAGCAGCGCGTGCAGCGCGGCGCGGAAGGACGTCTCGTCGCCCGACTCGATCGCCGACTCCAGCTCGTCGTCGAGCGCGTTGAGCGCGGACAGGTCTTCTGCGGCCACGTCCAGCTGGCCCTCGCCCATCAGGCGGACGATCACTGGGCACCCCCGGGCTTCTCCTGCCAGTTCACCTGGGGGGCCTGCTGGGGGGTGTCCTGCTGCTGCGGCTGCGCGGTCGGCGTGCCCTGGTTCAGCTCCTTCGGCGCGGGAGCCTGGCCCAGCTCGGCCTTGAGCTGCTCCAGCTCGAGGTCGACGCCGGGGCCGGAGCCCATCCGGTCGAGCTCGGCCTGGATGTCGTCCTTCGGACCGGAGAAGTCCTCCAGGGCGCCGGACGCCAGCAGCTCGTCGATCGCCCCGGCGCGGGCCTTCATGGTGTCGGTCTTCTCCTCGGCGCGCTGGATCGCGAGGCCGACGTCGCCCATCTCCTCGGAGATGCCGGAGAACGCCTCGTTGATCTTGGTCTGCGCCTCGGCGGCGGTGTAGGTCGCCTTGATCGTCTCCTTGCGGGTGCGGAAGGAGTCGACCTTGGCCTGCAGCCGCTGGGAGGCGAGGGTCAGCTTCTCCTCCTCGCCCTGCAGCTGCTGGTACTGGCCGCGCAGGTCGTTCAGCTGGCTCTCCAGCCCGGCCCGGCGGGTCAGCGCCTCGCGGGCGAGGTCTTCCCGGCCGACCTGCAGCGCCTTCTTGCCCTGGTCGGTCAGCTTGGTCTGCTGCTGCTCGAGCTGGTTGATCTGCAGTTCGAGACGCTTGCGCGAAGTGGCGACGTCGGCGACCCCCCGACGGACCTTCTGCAGCATCTCCAGCTGTCGCTGGTAGGAGTAATCGAGGGTCTCGCGGGGATCCTCCATGCGGTCCAGGGCCCTGTTCGCCTTGGACTTGAAGATCATCGACATTCGCTTCATCACGCTCATCGCGCGGCGCCGGTCCCTTCGTGCTGTCGCCTCAGTCGTGAACTGGGCTCAATGACCACTGCTGGGGTTCTTATCACCCTACGCGTTAACGCGCGAGGCAGCCACGATGTTCGCAGCCGGTAGTCTGATCCCGTGTTCAAGCGTCGTACCCCGGAGGCCCCGGCGAATCCTCCTGAGGTAGTAAAGCCGGGAGGCAAGGGCCGTCCCACGCCCAAGCGCAAGGAAGCCGAGAAGCGCAACCGCCAGCCGATCACCGCCCCGGGCTCCCGCAAGGAGGCGTACCGGAAGGTCAGGGAGCGGCAGGCGTCCGAGCGCGCCAAGGCACGCCAGGGCATGGCGAAGGGTGACGAGAAGCACCTGCTCAAGCGGGACAAGGGCCCCGTTCGCAGGCTCGCCCGCAACTACGTCGACTCACGCCGCACGGTGGGCTCGTACCTCATGTACGCCATGTTCGCGATCGTGCTGCTGAGCATGCTCCCGATCCCGGTGGCCCGGCTGCTGGTGCTGTTCGCGCCGCCGCTGCTGCTCGTCGTCGTGTTCGCCGAGGGCCTGCTGCTGAGCCGCGGCATCAAGCGGCTCGCCGCCGAGCGGTACCCCGACGAGAACGTGAAGGGCGTCGGGCTGTACGCGGCGATGCGCGCCATGCAGATCCGCCGGCTCCGCGTGCCGAACCCGCAGGTCCGGGTCGGCGAGAAGGACAAGATCTGACCCGTGCGACCGGCGGGCTAGGGTCGTGTCCATGGAGTTCCGATACCTGGGCCGGAGCGGTCTGAAGGTCAGCGAGATCGCGTACGGCAACTGGCTCACCCACGGCTCCCAGGTCGAGGAGGACGCGGCCCGCGCGTGCGTGCGCGCCGCCCTCGACGAGGGGATCACCACCTTCGACACCGCGGACGTGTACGCGGGCACGCGCGCCGAGGAGGTCCTCGGACGCGCGCTCAAGGGGCAGCGCCGCGAGGGGCTGGAGATCTTCACCAAGGTCTACTGGCCGACCGGTCCCGGCATGAACGACCGGGGCCTGTCACGCAAGCACATCGTCGAGTCGGTCAACGGTTCCCTTCGCCGGCTGGAGACCGACTACATCGACCTTTACCAGGCCCACCGGTTCGACCACGAGACGCCGCTCGAGGAGACGATGCGGGCCTTCGACGACCTCGTCCGGCAGGGCAAGGTCCTCTACGTCGGCGTGTCGGAATGGCGGGCGGAGGAGATCGAGCGCGCCCTCAAGATCGCCGACGAGATGGGCTTCGACCGGATCATCTCCAACCAGCCGCAGTACTCGATGCTGTGGCGGGTCATCGAGGGCGAGATCGTCCCGCTGTGCGAGCGCGAGGGCGTCGGCCAGATCGTCTGGTCGCCGATCGGGCAGGGCGTCCTGACCGGCAAGTACAAGCCGGGTCAGCCGCTGCCCGCCGGGTCGCGCGCCACCGACGACAAGGGCGGCGCCGACATGATCAGGCGCTTCCTGACCGACGACCTGCTCGCCCGGGTGCAGGAGCTGAAGCCGATCGCGGACGATCTCGGGCTGTCGATGGCGCAGCTCGCGATCGCCTGGACCTTGCAGAACCCCAACGTGGCGTCGGCGATCGTGGGCGCGTCCCGTCCGGAGCAGGTCGCCGACAACGCGCGGGCGGCGGGCGTGAAGCTGGACACGGGCGTGCTGAAGCGGATCGACGACGTCCTCGACCCGGTCGTCATCCGCGACCCCGCCAAGACGGTCAGCCCGCCCCGGCGTCCCTGAACCGTCGCGCGGAAGGGCCGCGGAGCACGCCGGCTCCGCGGCCCCCGCACGTCTCCCCCGTCATTCGGGTTCGAGCAGGCTCATCTCGTACACGACCGACTCGCCGTCCAGCAGGGTCACCGTGTCGACGTCGTCGGCGCGCAGCCCCCGCCAGTTCTCGCCCAGCCAGCTCTCCGCGTCCGCCTGGGTGGAGAAGGTCTCCTCCGACATGCCGACCATGCGCCCGTCGGCCTTCTCCAGACGCCAGCTCCACGCCATCGCGTTCGACCTCCCTCGTCGCGGTGAGACTAGCCCCTCCGCGGCGCGGTTCCGTCAGGACGCGGCCTCGATGGCGCGGCGCAGCGCGGCCGCGCTGTCGGTGTCGGCCTTGTCGAGCGTGCGGCCGTTCACCCGCACGCTGGGCGTGCCCTGCACCCCGGACGCGATGAGGCCCTTGCTGACGGTCTTCACGCTCTCGGCGTAACGCTGGTTCCGGACGCAGGACGTGAACCCGTCGCCGGTGAGCCCGAGGCTCCCGGCGTAGGAGATCAGCTCCGACGTCGCGTAGCCCTCGGTGGACAGGCTCGCCGGCTGGTGGGAGTAGAGGGCGTCCTGGTAGGAGAGCCAGCGCGCGCCGTCGCCGACGCAGCGCAGCGCCGCCGCGGCGCGGACCGCGTTGCCGTGCGCCGGCTGGACGCTCTCGCTGAAGATCACCATCGGGTGGAAGACGACCTTGGCGCGTCCGGAGACGGCGAGTTCCTTGAGCATCGGGTCGTGCATGCGGTCGAACGTGCCGCAGTGCGGGCAGGCGAAGTCCTCGTACACGTCGACCACGGGGGTCGTGACGCCGGGACGGGCCATCGCCAGGCTGCCGTCGGCGAGCGGCGTGGCCTCCGCGCCCCCGGCGATCTGCCCGACCTTCAGCTGGACGTCGC
>NZ_SMKT01000244.1 GCF_004348735.1 Actinomadura sp. KC06 | reverse complement strand
GGTCAGGCGCGGAGGCGGAGGCCGCGGGGGGTTGGGTGGAAGCCGGCGGACTCCAGGGCGGCGGCCAGAGGGGAATCGGTGATCGCGGTGCCGTCGGCGCGTTCGACGGTGAGTTTGCCCAGCACGCCCTCGCGGACGGCCAGGGCGAGTGCGTCGACGGCGGGTTGTAGCACGTCGGGGTCGTCGTCCCAGGTCAGAAGTGTCCGGCCGCCGCGCTCGACGTAGAGGACGAGCCGTCCCTCGACCAGGGCGACGAGGGCTCCGGCCTTGCGGCCCGGCTTGTGGCCGCTGGCGACCTCGTCGTCGCGTTCGGGCCAGGGCAGCGCCGCGCCGTACGGGTTGGCGGGGTCAGCGGCCGCCAGGATGAGTGCCCGGTTGTCGGGTTTGCGAGGGCTTTCCCAGAGCGCCGAGATGTCGTCCGGGGGAGTCGACGCCGGACGGAGCGCGCGGAGCCGGTCGACGGCACCCGGGAGCGCGAACTGGGCGGCGCCGAGGCCCTCCACGAAATATCCGCGACGGCAACGGCCGGTTTCCTCGAACGCGCGCAGCACCGGGTAGACGGCGGAGAACCCGCCAGGGGTGCGTTCGGCCGCGACCGCGCCGCGGATGACGATGCCGTACCGCTCCAGCAGCGCCTCGGCGAGAGCGTGCGAGCGCAGCGTCGCACCAGACTCGCGTTCTGGGAGCGGCCACCAGCGTCCGGCGACCGTGGGCGGGCCCGTCCTGGACGGCAGAACGGGGCGTCCACGACGGGTCGTCCTAGAACGATGCGTAGGACGGCCACTGCCGAGTGCCGCGCGCAGCGGAGCCAGGGTGTCGTTGGTGAGATGACCGGCCCAGACCAAGTCCCACACGGCCATGACGAGGTCGGCGTCGTTGGCGCTGAGCTCCTGGTTCACCCGGTCGGACAGCGTCCGGAAGAACAGCGCGCCGCCGTCGCCGAGCGTGTCCAGGACGGCCTGGTGCGCGGGTGTGAGCGTGATCTCCGCGGGTTCCGGCATGAGGAGCGGCGCGGTGTCGGCCAGGTAGAGCGCCACCCAGCCGTCGCCGCCCGGCAGTCCGCCCTGGCCCGCCCACACGACCTCGCCCGCGGACGTCAGCTCGTCCAGCATCGCCGGGCTGTAGCCGGGCACCCGGGACGGCAGGATCAGCGACTCCAGCGCGGACGCGGGCACCGCCGCGCCCTGGAGCTGCTCGATCGCCTGGACGAGCGCGTCCATCCCGCGCAGCCGGGAACCGCCGGAGATCCCATGCCAGACGGGGAGGAAACGGCCGAGCGACTCCGGCGGCGACGGCTCGACCTCGGCGCGCAGCCGGGCCAGGGAGCGGCGCCGGAGCGTCCGCAGCACGCCGGTGTCGCACCATTCGCTGGTGAGGGGGCCCGTCACGGACTGGACGGGCAGGAACTCGCCCTCGACGACCCGTCCCGCGCCCGAAAGCCGCCGCAGCGTCTCCACGACCACGGCGGTGCCGAGGCCGAAGCGCGTGGCTGGATCGCCCGGCCTGAACGGGCCGTGCGTGCGCGCGTACCGGGAGATCAGGTCGCCGAGCGGGTCGTCGACCGGTTCGAGGAACGCCTCTGGGACGCCCACGGGCAGCGGCGCGCCGAGAGCGTCGCGGAGCCGTCCGGCGTCCTCGATGGCGGCCCAGCGCTCCTCGCCGGCGATCCTCACGCGGATCGCGCGCCGTGTCGCCTCAAGCTCCGCCAGCCATCGCGACACCTGCACGAGCACGGCGCCGGGCGCACCCGAGCCGGTCTTTCCGGCGGCGTGGCCGTGACCTTCGGCCTTCTCCTCGCCGGTGGGGGTGGCTTCGCGTGTCTCGTTGGCGTCCGGGTCGTCGCTGCGGGACGTGCTCGCACTGGCTTCGGTGGCGGTTGCAATGGACTCGGGTGTGACAGCGGGGACGCCCGCGGGGAGGGTTCGTTCGGCGGCCTCGGTCGTGGTGAGCGGGCCGAGGGTGCGGAGGAGGTCGGCCACGCCCTCCAGGTCGCGGGCGCGGCGATCGGCGGCGAGACGCTGGAGTTCGCGTTCGATTTCGGCGACCGCGTCGGGATCGAGCAGCTCACGGAGATCGGCCTGCCCGAGCAACTCGGCGAGAAGCGCGGAATCGAGCGCGAGCGCCTGGGCGCGGCGTTCGGCGAGGGGTGAATCGCCCTCGTACATGAACGCGCCGATGTAGTGGAACAGCAGAGAACGCGCGTAGGGCGACGGCTCAGGCGTCTCCACCTCGACCATGCGGACCTTGCGTCCCGACATGTCGCGCATGAGCTGCACTAGGCCGGGGACGTCGAACACGTCCTGCAGGCACTCCCGCATCGTCTCCAGCACGATGGGGAACGACGGGTATTTGCTGGCGACGGCCAGGAGCTGCGCTGCGCGCTGGCGCTGCTGCCAGAGCGGCATCCGCTTGTCAGGACGGCGCCGGGGAAGGAGCAGCGAACGCGTCGCGCACTCACGGAACCGGGCCGCGAACAGCGCTGAACCGCCCAGCTCGTCCACGACGACGCGTTCGATGTCGTCGGCATCGAAGACGGCCAGGTCGAGGCCGGGGGGTTCGTCCATGTCGGGGATGCGGATGACGATGCCGTCGTCGGCGTGCATGGCCTGCGCGTCGACGCCGTAGCGTTCGCGCAGACGCCCCGCAATGGCGAGCGCCCACGGTGCGTGCACGCGCGCGCCAAGCGGCGAGTGGACGACCATGCGCCAGTCACCGAGTTCGTCGCGGAACCGTTCGACGACCATCGTGCGGTCATCGGGAATGTGACCGGTGGCCTCCCGCTGCTCGTTGACGTACGAGACGAGGTTGGCGGACGCCCAGTCGTCCAGCCCGGCGGCGGAGACGCGTTCGCGGGCGTCGTCGGCGGGCAGGCCGGCCAGTTCGCGGGTGAACGATCCGAGCGCGCGGCCCAACTCGGCGGGACGGCCGAGGGTGTCGCCGTGCCAGAACGGCAGCTTGCCCGGCTGGCCTGGCGCGGGCGAGACGAGCACACGGTCGGGCGTGATGTCCTCGATGCGCCAGGAGCTGGCGCCGAGCACGAAAACGTCGCCGACGCGCGACTCGTACACCATCTCCTCGTCGAGTTCCCCCACCCGCGAAGCCTTTTCGCCGACGAGGAAGACGCCGAACAGGCCGCGGTCTGGGATCGTCCCGCCGCTGGTCACCGCGAGCCGCTGCGCTCCTGGACGTTCGCGCAGAACACCGGTAACACGGTCCCAGACCAGGCGTGGACGCAGTTCGCCGAACTCGTCGCTGGGATAGCGCCCGGCGAGCATGTCGAGGGTCGCCTCAAGTGCCGAACGGGGGAGTGTGGCGTAGGGGGCGGCGCGTTTGACCATCGAATCCAGGTCGTCGACGGTCCATTCGTCCATGGAGACCATCGCGACGATCTGCTGGGCGAGGACGTCCAGAGGGTTGCGCGGGTAGCGCAGCTCCTCGATCTCGCCGCCGCGCATGCGTTCGGCCACGACCGCCGTCTGCACGAGGTCGCCCCTGTACTTGGGGAAGATGACGCCCTTGGACACGGCGCCGACCTGGTGGCCCGCGCGTCCGACCCGCTGGAGCCCGTTGGCCACCGACGGCGGCGACTCCACCTGGACGACCAGATCGACGGCGCCCATGTCGATGCCCAGTTCCAGGCTGGACGTCGCCACGACCGCAGGAAGGCGCCCCTCCTTCAGGGCGTTCTCGATACCGGCCCGCTCTTCCTTGGAGACGGAACCGTGGTGCGCGCGGGCGATTTCTTGCGGCGCACCTCTGGACGACCCCGCCTCCGCCATCATTTCCGCAGGGGAGTGGTTCTCGGGCAGAGGAGCCCCTGTGGCGCGTTCGTAGGCGAGTTCGTTCAGCCGTCCGCAGAGCCTCTCCGCCAGCCGCCGCGAATTCGCGAACACGAGCGTCGAACGGTGCGCCTCGATGAGGTCGAGCAGGCGGTCCTCGACATGGGGCCAGATGCTGCGCTGGCGCGGGTCGGCCGCGCCGGAGTCGTCGACGAACTGGCTGACCTCGCCCATGTCCTCGACGGGGACGACGATGTCGAGGTCGAAGACCTTGTCGGAGCGCGGCTGGACGACCGTCGCGGGCCTCGATCCGCCGAGGAACGCCGCGACCTCGTCGGCCGGACGGACGGTCGCGGACAGGCCGATCCGCTGCGCGGGACGTTCGAGGAGCGCGTCGAGGCGTTCGAGGGACAGCGCCAGGTGCGCGCCGCGCTTGGTGCCCGCCACGGCGTGCACCTCGTCCACGATGACCGTCTCGACGCCGCGCAGCGACTCGCGCGCCCGCGAGGTGAGGATCAGGAACAGCGACTCGGGCGTCGTGATCAGGATGTCGGGCGGCTTGAGGGCCAGGCGGCGGCGCTCGTCGGCGGGAGTGTCGCCCGACCGCATCCCGACGCGGACGCCGGGTTCGGGCAGGCCGAGCCTGCGCGCCGCGTGCCGGATGCCCGTCAGCGGTGCGCGCAGGTTGCGCTCCACGTCTACGGCGAGCGCCTTCAGCGGCGACACGTACAGGACGCGGCAGCGCCGCAGCGGATCCTCGTCGGCGGGCGCCGTGGCGAGCCGGTCGAGGGACCACAGGAACGCCGCCAGGGTCTTGCCGGACCCGGTCGGCGCCACGACCAGCGTGCTGTCGCCGCTCGAAATCGACTCCCACGCGCCGGCCTGGGCGGGAGTGGGCGCGGCGAAGGCCCCGGAGAACCAGGCCCGGGTCGCCGGAGAGAATCGTTCGAGCACGTCACCGCCCATGCGGCCATACTGCCTCGCGGGTCCGACAGAACGCGGCGGAGTGGCGTGCGTCACGTTGTAAGCAAGCGCTTGTCCGGGCAAGGTCTACGGGTAGGACACCAGTCCCACAGGGAGTCCCGATGCCCTACGTCCTCCTCGCCCTCGGCCTCCTGATCGCGCTTCTGGCCGTGAACGCCCACGTCCCCCGGCGCAGCGCCGTGCTGGTCGCGCCGAGCTTCTTCTACGGCTGGCTGACCATCGAACTGGCACCGCAAGTGCTCGTCACCTGGGCCGCCGCGACCGCGCTCACCGCAGCCCTAGGCGGGCTGAACGGCTGGGCCGGCTGGACGGGCCTCGTCCTGACGATCCTCGGCATGGCGGGCATCGCGGCCACACTCGTCGCGTCCCGCCGTACGGTCGTCACCCTGCGCGAGTGCGGAGCGCCCCTCGATCTGGATCCGGAGGGCGCACCCCGTTACCCGCTTCCGCACTTGGTCGTCCCGCCGCTCTGCCTGATTCCGCGCAAGGGCGTGCACGTCGAACGCAACGTCGTCTACCGGCAGGAGGGACGGCTACGCCTGAAGCTGGACGTCTACGCAGGCGAACGCTCCGGCGGCGAACTGCGCCCAGGGCTCATGCAGATCCACGGCGGCGCATGGATCATCGGCGACAAACGCGAGCAGGGACTGCCGCTGCTCAACCACATGGCCGTCCAGGGATGGGTCGGCTTCAACGTCAACTACCGGCTCAGCCCGCGCGCCACCTGGCCGGACCACCTCATCGACCTGAAACACTTCGTCGCCTGGTACAAGGAGCACGCAGAGGAGTACGGCGCCGACCCTGATTTCCTGTGCGTGACCGGTGGTTCGGCAGGCGGACACCTCACCGCGATGGTCGCGTTGAGCGCGAACGAGCCCGAATTCCAGCCCGGCTTTGAAGACGCCGACACCACCGTGCAGGGCGCAGTGCCCTTCTATGGGATTTACAACCTCGTCGACGCCGGTCCCTGGCCACGGCCCGCGGGGACGATGCACTTCCTGGAACGGATAGTGGTCAAGCGGCCGTTCGCCGAGAACCGCGACGTGTACGCCAAGGCGTCCCCGGTCACGTACCTGCGCGAGGACGCGCCGCCGTTCTTCGTCATCCATGGAAACCGTGACTCGCTCATCCCCGTGGCGGAGGCACGCCGATTCGTCGAACGGCTAAGGGACGTCTCCGAGGCACCCGTCATCTACGCCGAGATGAAGGGGGCACAGCACGCGTTCGACGTCTTCCCCTCCTACCGGACGGCCCGCGTCATCGAAGCAGTCGAGCGCTACCTGACAGGGCTTCACCGCCAGTACCGCCAGGGCGCTCCTCCTGCGGTCCCCGGCGAGATCAGGCAGTCCTTGCAGGACCGTTCTGTCGGATAGCGTGGACAGGTGCGGCTCACAGTCTTCTGGGATCGGATGCGGCAGCAGTTCGGCGAGGCCTACGCCGAAAGCGTCGCCAAGGACTACGTGATGGCCGAACTGGACGGCCGCACCATCGAACAGGCCCTCGCCGACGGCGAATCCGCCAAGAAGGTCTGGCACGCCGTCGTCGCGACCTTCAACGTCCCCTCAAGACTGCAGTAGACGCGGTGCCGCGCCCCTGACGCTCTGCGGGGGGGCCTACAGCGGAATGCGGTGCGGGACGCAGCTGGCCCGGGCGGTCAGTCGGGGACGGGCAGATGCGCGTAGAGGTCCATCGCGTCCACGGACGACGGCAGATCGCTGACCTGGCCGTCGCCGACCTCCACGACACGCCACGCGCCGTCGGTCCGACGTGCGAGATCTGTCGTGATGAACCGGCAGCCCAGGGCGCGCACGGCTGGCGCTACCGCGTCCAACACGGGATCGGGTTCCATGCCGGGGCTGTCTGGGTGCGGGCCCACCAGGGCGGGCTCGCCGTCCACCCACCACACGCGCGCCTCACCGTCGCCGTCGTACTCCTCGAACTCGCGCACGACGAGACCGCCCGCCAGATGGTCGTCCCGCAACGCCACCATCTTGGACGCGATGTTGTGGAGCTGGGCGAGGTTCTTCACATCGGGGACGAAACACGCTTCCTCCCACTCGTGCTTGCACGACTTCACGTAGTCCTTGACGATGCCGGGCCCGCCCCTCAACGGCTTGACGAGCTCACCCAGCTCACTGAGGTCGCCAGGGTCCTGACCGACGCCGAGGGGCCGCCACACACTGTGCGGGGTCAGGCCGGCGAACGTGTCGTGCCAGCCAGGCAGTTCATGCGCCCGCCGGTAGTCGTCCGGGTGCGTGAGCAGCATCGTCCCTCGCTGCTTCAGCAACGCGGACACCGCGGCGTACTCGTCGCCCGTGAGCATCCAGCCGCGATACCAGACGGGACCCAGATCGGACGGCACCGCGCGCACCGCGTCGTCCACGTCGCCGCGCCGCAGAGCGTCATGGTCGATCAGGGCGATCTCGCCGTAGTGGTCGCGGACGGCCGCGGCCTCGCGGGAGAAATGGGGGTCAACGCGCCGAGGGTGGAGCGGATCGACGCAGAAGAGAACGGTCAGCGTCATGATGGGAACCCTCCGTGGACGGCGCCAGCGTACGGGGTCAGAACCGTGGAGCGCACGGAGATTCCGCCCGAATCGGCGTATCGGACGTCGGTCGAACTGATGTTCGGTATGGTAGTGCGGGGATACGGCGTCATCCACAATTCCACCGGAGTCTCGAAAGTGTCGGAGGCCCGCCGTAACGTCGCCGTCGACATCGCAAGCAGCGGCCGAGAGCCGACAGTCACGACGAGAAGGACATCTCACATGGCAGCGAACGACCGGGAGAAGGCTCTCGAGACCGCACTCGCCCAGATCGAGCGGCAGTTCGGCAAGGGATCCGTCATGCGGATGGGCGAGGAGGCCCGGGCCCCCGTCGAAGTGATCCCCACCGGCGCGATCGCCCTCGACATCGCGCTCGGCATCGGCGGCCTGCCCCGCGGTCGCGTCGTCGAGGTGTACGGCCCCGAAGGCTCCGGCAAGACCTCCATCGCGCTGCATTCCGTCGCCAGCGTCCAGAAGCTGGGCGGCATCGCCGCGTTCGTCGACGCCGAGCACGCGCTCGACCCCGAGTACGCCACCAAGCTCGGCGTCGACATCGACGCCCTGCTCGTCTCCCAGCCCGACACCGGCGAGCAGGCCCTGGAGATCACCGACATGCTGATCCGCTCCGGCGCGATCGACATCGTCGTCATCGACTCCGTCGCCGCGCTCGTCCCCCGCGCCGAGATCGAGGGCGAGATGGGCGACAGCCACGTCGGCCTCCAGGCCCGCCTCATGTCGCAGGCCCTGCGCAAGCTCACCGGCGCGATCAACCAGACCAAGACCACCGTCATCTTCATCAACCAGCTCCGCGAGAAGGTCGGCGTCATGTTCGGCTCGCCGGAGACCACCACCGGCGGCCGCGCGCTGAAGTTCTACGCCTCCGTCCGGCTGGACGTCCGCCGCATCGAGACCCTCAAGGACGGCACCGAAGCCGTCGGCAACCGCGTCCGCGTCAAGGTCGTCAAGAACAAGATGGCCCCGCCGTTCCGCGTCGCCGACTTCGACCTGCTCTACGGCCAGGGGATCAGCCGCGAGGGCGGCCTGATCGACCTCGGCGTGGAGCACGGCTTCGTCCGCAAGTCCGGCGCCTGGTACACCTACGACGGCGACCAGCTCGGCCAGGGCAAGGAGAACGCCCGCAACTTCCTCAAGACCAACCCCGACCTGGCCGACGGCATCGAGAAGAAGATCAAGGAGAAGCTCGGCATCGGCCCGAAGATCGACAAGGAGGCCGAGCCCGCCGCTGCCGCCGCACCCGCCCCGGACGCCGCCGACCTCGCCGCTCCGGCCGCTGCCGCCAAGCCCGCCGGACGGAAGACCCCGAAGGCCAAAGCGGGTGATTCCTGACCAGGAATCCCGCGAGAAGGGTGACTCTTGACGAAGAGTGAGCGATGATCTCGTATGCAGGGCGGCGGCGCCTTACCCTGCACCACACGACCGGTGCACGGACCTTCCCCGATGGCGCCGCCGCTCCCACGGGCCCGGGCGTCGAGCCCACCCGGCTCGGCGTCCCGGGCGCCCATCCGGCCGGGCACCCCGCCCGTACCCCGCACAAGACCTCTCATGCGAGCCCCCTAACCCTGACCACCCGCCCGC
>NZ_SMKT01000243.1 GCF_004348735.1 Actinomadura sp. KC06 | reverse complement strand
GGCGACACCCGGGGGCGGGGTTGAGAACACCGCGAACATAAAGTCGCCACCCGCCGCTGGCAAGGCTTTCGCGCCCGGCGGCACGGGGGACGGCGCGCTTTTGCGCGCGAAGTGACAAGAACGGGGTTCGGTTGCTGGCTCGTTGACAAACCTGTGCGGGCGGGACGGGCCGGCCGGGCCGCGAACCCCCTCAAGTTACCGCCAGGTAATCACCGGTGATGCGTTTCCGGAGCTCGAATACTAACCCGGTGACAATTTTGGACGCCATTCATCGAATTGCGTCCAGAATCCTGCGAAGCCCTATTGCATGCGAGGGCTACTCGGCCGTAACTTCCTCGCGACGTGCTTATCGGCGAGCGGTGGTGTGCCTTGGGAATTGAAGTCGTCGTCGAGGGCCTGACCAAGGCGTTCGGGCCGCAGGTCATCTGGCGCGACGTCACCCTCACGCTGCCGGCCGGCGAGGTGAGCGTCCTGCTCGGGCCGTCCGGCACCGGCAAGACCGTGTTCCTCAAGTCGCTGATCGGCCTGCTCAAGCCCGAGGAGGGACGCGTCCTGATCGACGGCGTGGACATGGTCAACGACCGCGACCGCAAGGTCTACGAGGCCCGCAAGCGGTTCGGCCTGATGTTCCAGGACGGCGCCCTGTTCGGCTCCCTGACCCTCTACGACAACATCGCGTTCCCGCTCCGCGAGCACACCCGCAAGAAGGAGGCCGAGATCCGCCGCATCGTGCTGGAGCGGATGGAGATGGTCGGCCTCACCGGCGAGGAGCGCAAGCTGCCGGGCCAGCTCTCCGGCGGCATGCGCAAGCGCGCCGGGCTCGCCCGCGCGCTCGTCCTCGACCCGGAGATCATCCTGTGCGACGAGCCGGACTCGGGGCTGGACCCCGTCCGCACCGCGCACCTGTCGCAGCTGCTGATCGACGTCAACGCGCGGATCGACGCGACGATGCTGATCGTCACGCACAACATCGAGATCGCCTCGACCGTCCCCGACAACATCGGGATGCTGTACCGCCGCGACCTGGTCGCGTTCGGGCCCCGCGAGGCGCTGCTGACCAGCGACGAGCCGGCCGTCGCCCAGTTCCTGCACGGCGACGTCCGCGGCCCGATCGGGATGTCGGAGGAGAAGGACGCCGCGCTGCTCGCCGCCGAGGCCGCGGCGGTCGCCGACCGTCCGGCGCGGCGCCGCACGATCGAGATCCCGCCGCAGCTCCGCCCGACGCCCGGGATGCCGCCCCGCCAGGGCGAGTTCCGGCACGCGCTGCGCGTGGACGCCATGTTCCCGCGGCTCTCGCCCCAGGCGCAGCAGGCCATCCGGGCGAACCGGAGCCGGCGGCAGGAGGGGATCGGTCATGGCGCGTCCTGAGACCGCGGCGCCCGACGGCTCGGGCCTCGATCCCGCGACGCCCGCGGCCGCCGCACCCGTGGTGCCCGGTGCGGGCGCGCTCCGCCAGGTCGGACGGCTGTTCGCGCTCGCCGGGACCGTGCTGGCGATGACGTTCCGCCGCCCGTTCCAGGTCCGCGAGCTGATCCAGCAGTTCTGGTTCATCGCGTCGGTCGCGATCCTGCCGACCGCGCTGGTGTCCATCCCGTTCGGCGCCGTCATCTCGCTGCAGGTCGGGTCGCTGGCCAAACAGCTCGGCGCGCAGTCGCTCACCGGCGGCGCGAGCGTTCTCGCCGTGGTGCAGCAGGCCAGCCCGCTGATCGTGGCGCTGCTGATCTCCGGCGCGGCGGGCTCGGCGATCTGCGCCGACCTCGGCTCCCGGACGATCCGCGAGGAGATGGACGCGATGGAGGTGATGGGCGTCTCGCCCATCCAGCGCCTCGTCGTCCCGCGCGTCCTGGCGTGCATGGCCGTCGCGGTGCTGCTGAACGGGCTCGTCTCCGTCGTCGGCGTCGCGGGCGGCTACTTCTTCAACGTGCTGATGCAGGACGGGACGCCCGGCGCCTACCTCGCCTCGTTCTCCGCGCTGGCGCAGCTCCCCGACCTGTACATCAGCGAGCTGAAAGCGCTGATCTTCGGGTTCATCGCGGGCGTCGTGGCCGCCTACCGGGGGCTGAACCCGAGCCCCGGCCCGAAGGGCGTCGGCGACGCGGTCAACCAGTCGGTCGTCATCACGTTCCTGCTGCTGTTCTTCGTCAACCTCGTGCTCACGGCGATCTACCTGCAGGTCGTCCCGCCGAAGGGAGCCTGACGTGGCGGTCCCCGGGGCGCGGCGGCTCCGTCCGGTGAAGCTGGTCTCCTGGCTGGACGGGCCGGGCGACCAGCTCGGCTTCTACGTCCGGGCGCTGCTGTGGACGCCGCGCGCCGTCCGCCGCTACATGAAGGAGTCGCTGCGGCTGCTCGGCGAGGTCGCGTTCGGCAGCGGCGCGCTCGCGGTCATCGGCGGCACCGTCGGCGTGATGATCGGCATGACGGTGTTCACCGGCGTGGTCGTCGGGCTCCAGGGGTACGCGGCGCTCGACCAGATCGGGTCGGCGGCGTTCACCGGGTTCGTGTCCGCCTACTTCAACACCCGCGAGATCGCGCCGCTGGTGTCCGGGCTGGCGCTGTCGGCGACGGTCGGCGCGGGCTTCACCGCGCAGCTCGGCGCGATGCGAATCAACGACGAGATCGACGCGCTGGAGGGCATGGGCATCCAGTCCGTCCCGTACCTGGTCACGACCCGGATCATCGCGGGCACCGTGGCGATCGTCCCGCTGTACGGGATCGGGCTGCTCAGCTCCTATCTGGCGTCCAGGCAGGTGACGATCTGGTTCAACGGGCAGTCGGCCGGGACGTACGACCACTACTTCAACATCTTCCTCGCCCCCGAGGACGTAATGCTGTCGTTCGCCAAGGTGCTGATCTTCAGCGTCATGGTCGTCCTGGCCCACTGCTACTACGGCTACCGCGCGGCCGGCGGCCCCGCCGGCGTGGGCGTCGCCGTCGGCCGCGCGGTCCGCACCGCGATCGTGCTGATCAGCGTGACGGACTTCTTCATCAGCCTCGCCATCTGGGGCGCGACGACGACGGTGAAGGTGACGGGCTGACATGCCGCGACGAACCACCCGGCACGTGGCCGGGCAGCGCCTCACCGGGGTGGCGTTCCTGCTCGTCCCGGCGCTGCTGATCTGGCTCTCGATCGCGATATACGACAAGCGGTTCACCGAGGTGACGACGGTGACGCTGCGCACCTCGACCGCCGGGCACGAGATGCACCCGCTGGCGGACGTGAAGGTCCGCGGCGTCGTCGTCGGCGAGGTCCGCTCCATCACGGCGGACGGGACGGGCGCGAAGCTCGAACTGGCGCTGAAACCCGAGCTGGCCGGCCGCGTCCCGGCGGACGTCCAGGCGCGGCTGCTGCCGACGACGGTGTTCGGCGCCCGGTACGTGTCGCTCGTTCCGCCGCCGGGGACGTCGGCGCGGCCGATCGCGGAGGGCGACGTGATCTCCGAGGACCGCAGCGAGAACGCGGTGGAGCTGTCGGAGGTCCTCAACCACACGATGGACCTGCTGAACACGATCCAGCCGGCGAAGCTGTCGGCGACGCTGAACGCGATGGCGACCGCGCTGCAGGGACGCGGCGACCAGATCGGACGCAACTTCGAGCAGCTCGACGCCTTCCTCCGCAAACTCAACCCGGAGGTTCCGGCGCTCACTCGCAACCTGGCCGAGCTGGCGGAGTTCTCCCGGCACGCCTCGGACGCCGCCCCCGACCTGCTCCAGGCGCTCGCGGACTTCACGGTGACCAGCCGCACCATCGCCGAGCAGCGCGCCGCGCTCGCGACCCTCTACCCCGAGGTGTCCCGCCTGGCCGACAAGCTCCTCGACTTCATGCACGCCAACTCCGGCACCATCATCCACCTGGCGGCCGAGAGCCGGGGCAGCCTGGAGCTGATGGCCCGGTACGCACCGGCCGCGCCCTGCACGTTCCGCACGCTCGCGGACTTCGTCCCGAAGATGGACCGGGTGCTCGGCAAGGGCACCGACCGGCCCGGCGCGCACGGCATCGTCGTGTCCGTCCCGCACAAGGGCCGCTACCTGCCGGGCAAGGACACGCCCCGGTACGGCGCGGGCGGCGGGCCGCGCTGCCCGAGCGTCCCGTACCTGGCCGCCGCCGGGACGCGGGTCCTGCCCGCGGGCGGGGTGCCGGGCCGGGGCGGCGCGGCCGGGAGCGGGCTCGGGCCGGCCAACTCGGCGTCCGAGAACGACCTGGTCAACGAGCTCGCCGGGCCCGCGCTCGCCGAGGTCCCCGAGGAGCTGCCGGACTGGTCCAGCGTGCTGGTCGGCCCGATCTACCGGGGCACGGAGGTGACGGTCAGATGAGGCTCACCGGACAGGGGGTCAAGGGGCTCGGCGTCCCGCTGGTCAGCTCGCTGGTCTTCATCGCGGTGACGGTGCTGGCGACCGCGCTGCTGGCGTCCAGCATCACCGGCGCGACCAGCGGCGACCGCGCCGTGTACTACGCCAAGTTCACCGACGTCGCCGGTCTGCACCCGGGCCACGGCGTGCGGATCGCGGGCGTCGAGGTCGGCCAGGTCGAGGAGATCGAGGTCAGCGACCGGCGGCTGGCCCGGGTGAAGTTCGAGGTCGACCGGGACCGACAGATTCCCGCGTCGGCGACGGCCGCCGTGAAGTACCTCAACCTTGTCGGCGGACGCTACATCGCGCTCGGCCAGGGCACCGGCGCTCCCGGCCAGGCACTCGAACCCGGCGGGACGATCCCCGTCCAGCACACGCAGGGCACGCTCAACCTGACCCAGCTCTTCCAGGGCTTCCAGCCACTGATGCAGGCGCTGTCGCCCGGGGACGCCAACCGGCTCTCGGAGTCGATCGTCAAGGTGCTGCAGGGCGAGGGCGGCACCGTCGAGAGCCTCCTGCGCACGGTCGGCGAGCTGACCACCGCGCTCGCCGCGAAGGACAAGGTCATCGGCCAGGTCATCACGAACCTGAACAGCGTCGTCCAGACGGTCAACGCGCGGGACCGGCAGCTCGTCGACCTGATCGGCACGCTGCGCCGGTTCACCTCCGGGCTCGCCGCCGACCGCGTGCCGATCGGCCAGGCGGTCGGGTCGATCGGCGAGCTGTCCAGCGCGACCGCCGGGCTGCTCCAGGTCGCCCGGCAGCCGCTGAAGGACGACATCGTCCAGCTCGGCCGGCTCAGCGCCAACCTCGACCGCGACCGGCCTCTGCTGGAGCGCTTCCTGGAGCGCTCGCCAGGGAAGATGGCGACGCTCGGCCGCGCCGGCTCCTACGGGTCGTGGATGAACTTCTACCAGTGCGAGGTCAAGCTGATCGGCGTCACGTTCGCCGGGTCCGACATCACGGACCGGCCGCCGCCGACCGGCATCCCGATCAAGGACGCGAGGTGCCGCGGATGACCGCCCCGCCGAACGGGCCCACCGCCCCGCTGCCACGCGCCCTGCCCCGCCTGAAAAAGGGGCGGCCGAGGCTCAAGCCGCTGCGGGAGCGCAACCCGGTCGCGGTGTCGGTCGTCGGGATCGTCCTGCTGCTGGTACTCGGCCTGCTCGCCTTCCGCGCCGACGACCTGCCCGTCATCGGCGGCGGGACGACCTACCGCGCGCACTTCTCCGAGGCCGCCGGGTTGAAGAGCGGCCAGGAGGTCCGCGTCGCCGGCGTCAAGGTCGGCAAGGTCACCGGCGTCGCCCTCAAGGGCGACAGGGTCGAGGTGACGTTCCGGGTCAAGGACACCTGGGTCGGGGACGCCACCCGCGCCACCATCATGATCAAGACGCTGCTCGGGTCGAAGTACCTCCAGCTCGACCCGCTCGGCTACGCCGAGCAGGACCCGGACCGGCCCATCCCGCTCGCCCGGACCGTCGCGCCCTACGACGTCACGACCGCGTTCGAGGACCTCGGCCGGACGTTCGACCGGCTCGACACCGTCAAGCTCGCGGCGAGCCTGGAGACGATTTCCACGACGTTCGAGGACACCCCGGCGAGCGTCCGGGTGGCGCTGAAGGGCCTGTCGTCGCTGTCGACCACGATCGCGTCCCGGGACGCCGAGCTGGCGCAGCTCCTCGCCGGTACCAAGAAGCTGTCCGGCACCCTCGCCGCGCAGAACGCCCAGTTCGAGACCCTCTTCAAGGACGGCAACCTGCTGCTCGCCGAGCTGCGCAGGCGGCGCGAGGCGATCCACACGCTGCTCGTCGGCACCCGGCGGCTGGCCGAGCAGCTGCTCGGGCTGGTCGAGGACAACCGCAAGACGCTCGGGCCCGCGCTCGCGTCCCTCAACGAGGTCACCGGCGTGCTGCAACGCAACCAGAAGAACCTGGACCGGGCGCTTGAGACGGCCGTCCCGTACATCCGCGTCGTCGGCAACTCGATGGGCAGCGGCCGCTGGGTGGACGGCTACCTGTGCGGGACCGTCCCGAAGCACTACCTGGAGAACGGCAAGTGGACGCCGCCCGTCAAGGGCTGCGAACCGCCGCGCCTGACGGGAGGCCGCTGACATGGCCGCCACGCGCACGGCGAAGCCGCCCCGGCTGCCGTCCCTCATCCGCGACCACCGGACGCGGCTCCCGGCGGTGCTCGTCATCGTCGCCGTCCTGCTGGCCGCGGTCGCGCTGATCCCGACGCTGACCGGCGGCCCGACCCGGCGGATCACCGCGTACTTCGCCACCGCGATCGGCGTCTACCCCGGCTCGGACGTCCGCGTCCTCGGCGTGAAGGTCGGGTCGATCGACTCCATCGAGCCGCTCGGCGCGCAGGTCAAGGTCGTCATGCGGGTGGACGAGGAGGTCGACCTCCCGTCCGGGGCCCGCGCCGTGGTGATCGCGCCGAACCTGGTGTCGGACCGGTACGTCCAGCTCGACCCCGCCTACAAGGGCGGTCCGAAGCTGGCGGACGGCGCGTCCATCGACGTGAGCCGCACGGCCACCCCGATGGAGCTCGACCAGCTCTACGACGCCGTCCGGCGGTTCTCGTCCGACCTCGGGCCGCAGGGCGTGAACGCGCAGGGCGCGCTGTCGGACGTCATCCGCGTCGGCGCCGCCAACCTCGCCGGCAACGGCAAGGCCCTCAACACCACGATCGCCGACCTGGGCAAGGCATCGCAGACGCTGTCGGACTCCAGCGACGACCTGTACGCGACCGTCGCGAACCTCAACAAGTTCAGCGAGATGCTCCGGGCGAACGACGGGCGGATCAGGCTGGCGGAGAGCCAGCTCGCGGAGGTCAGCGGTTTCCTCGCCGCCGACCGGGAGGAGCTCGGCGCGGCGCTGGAACTCCTCGCGCGGGCGCTCCCGCAGGTGAAGGACTTCGTCGAGGACAACCGCAGGCTGCTGAAGGGCAACGTCGACAAGCTCGCCCGCATCACGCAGGTGCTGGTCGACCAGCGCGCGGCCCTCGCCGAGCTCCTCGACACCGCGCCGCTGCTGACGCAGAACGCGCTGAACGCCTACGACCCGAACACCCGGTCGCTGATGACGCGCGGCAACCTGCTGGAGATCACCAAGGCGTTCGGCGGTCCGGGCCAGGCGGGCGTCGACCCGCCCGCCGCCGAGGCGAGCCCGGTCTGCGCGGCCGCGGCGTCCGCGACGGGGGCGCTGCGCGACCAGTGCGAGCGGCTGGAGAAGGGCGGGCTGGTCGCGGTGCCGCCGTCGGAGACGTCCGGAGTCCCGGCGCTGCCGTTGCCGGCCGCCGGGCCGACCTACGCGGGTCCCGGCTCCGGGTCCGGCTCCGGCGGAGAGGGAGGCCGCTGATGCGCGCGCCGAAGCTCGTCGTCGCGGCCTGCACCGCCGCCGCCGTCCTGGCCGCGGGCTGCTCGACCCGGATCGAGGACATCCCGCTGCCCGGCGGCGCCGACGTCGGCGACCACCCCTACACGGTGAAAGTGCAGTTCGAGGACGCGGTGAACCTCGTCCCGCAGGCGGCCGTCCGGGTCAACGACGTCCCGGTCGGACGGGTGAAGAAGGTGGCGCTGCCGAAGGGCGCCTGGCACGCCGAGGTCACGGTGATCGTGCACGGCGACGTGCGCCTCCCGGCGAACGCGATCGCGAACCTGGAGCAGTCCAGCCTGCTGGGGGAGAAGTACATCAAGCTCGCCGCGCCCACCAGTGCGCCGTCCCCGCAGCGGCTCGCCGACGGCGCGACGATCCCGCTCGCCCGGACGACCCGCAACGCCGACACCGAGGAGGTGTTCGGCGCGCTGTCGCTGCTGCTGTCGGGCGGCGGGCTCCCGCAGATCCGGACGATCAACCGGGAGCTGAACCAGGCGCTCGGCGGCCGGGAGGACAAGGTCCGCTCCGCGCTGGAGAGCCTCAGTGCCTTCACCGGCACCCTCAACCGGAACCGCCAGGCCATCGTGGACGCGCTGGACGGCCTCAACCGGCTGTCGTCCACGGTCGCGTCCCGCAACGGGCAGGTCGCGACCGTCCTGGACGGCCTGTCGCCCGGCCTGAAGGTGCTGCACGAGCAGCGCGCCCAGCTCCTCGAGATGCTGCGCAAGCTGGAGAGGCTCGCGGACATCACCGTCCACACGATCAACGCCAGCAAGGACAACACGGTCGCCGACCTGCGGTCCCTCGCGGTCATCCTGCGCAAGCTCGCCGACTCCGGCCGCGATCTGCCGAAGTCGCTGCAGGTCCTGCTCACCTACCCGTTCACCGACGAGGCGCTCAAGGCCGTGAAGGGCGACTACCTGAACGGCTACCTGACCGTCGTCGCCACCTCGGGCAACGACTGCGTCGTCCCGCCGGTGAAGGAGTACGACCCGCGCACCGACCTGCAGCGGCTGCGGGCGCTGGCCGCCGAGACCCCGCCGCCCGCCGGACCGCTTCCGGTGCCGTGCCCGGACGTCGGGAAGAGCGAACCGGGAGCCGGCACACCGGCGCCCAGCCCGTCGACTCCGTCCGCGCCGCAGGCGCCGACGGGCGACCCGGGCGGGTCGCCCGGCGGCGCCTGCGGCGCGGACGGAGT
>NZ_SMKT01000242.1 GCF_004348735.1 Actinomadura sp. KC06 | reverse complement strand
GATGCGGATCGTGGAGGCGCTCTCGTCCCGCTGGGGGTTCCGGCTGGACGAGGGCCGGGGGGTCACGTGGGCGGAGTTCCCGGCCCCGGTCGCCGAGGACCGGGGCCGGGAGCCGCTCAGCGGCCCCGGTTGAGCTGCCGGGTGGGCATCTGCCGGGCGTTGCGCCGGTTGTTCGCGAAATTCGCCGACCTGAAGTCGGTGTTGTTCCGCTTGCCCTTCTTCTTGGACTTGGCGAACGGGTTCGCTTCGGGGTTTTTCGGAGCACGCATGGAAAGGACACCTCCGGGCACGTTCGAATTCGGCCACAATGGGGCCGATAAAGAGTTCTTGCGGCATGACGGCGCTGGTCGCAGTGTGGGTGCGGTGGTGGCGCCGTTAGGTGGTCGGGAGCGGGCCCGCGGCATCAGGCGGGCGGCTCAACCGGAGGAATGATCACAGCTCCATGCCTAAGAGTTAGCCATAGCCGTCCCAATTGTGTCAACCCGGTAATTGTGTGACGGGGCCCTCATCCGGCGGTGGCGCGATGTGTGGGGTACCCGTCGTTGACGCCAGCGCGGGCACGGCGACAGCCTGGAGGCATGCGCGTCGCGTTCGTGATCTATGACGGGTTCCAGGTGCTCGACCTGGCCGGGCCGCATGAGGTGTTCCGGATCACCGGGCGGTACGAGTGCCTGGTCGTCGGGCCCGCGGCGGGGCCGGTGGCCGCTTCCGGAGGGCTGCCCGTCCATGCCGGGGCCGGCATCGGCGATCTCGACCCCGGTGGTGTCGACACGCTCTTGGTGGCCGGTGGGACGGGGGTCGACCGGGCGCTGAAGGACGCGGCTCTTGTCGGCTGGGTCGCGGACGCGGCGGCGGGTGCGCGGCGGGTCGCGTCCGTGTGCAGCGGGGTGCTGCTGCTCGCCGATGCCGGGCTGCTGGACGGACGTCGCGTCACGACGCACTGGGAGCGCGAGGAGCAGTTGAGGAGGGAGTATCCGCGCCTGGACGTCGACTGCGATCCGATCTTCGTCCGGGACGGGCGCTTCTGGACGTCCGCCGGGGTCACGGCCGGGATGGACCTGGCGCTGGCGATGGTCGAGGACGACCACGGGCGGGACCTGGCGCACGAGGTGGCGCGGGAGCTGGTGATGTTCCTGCGGCGGCCGGGGAGCCAGTCGCAGTTCAGCGTCCCGCTGTGGTCGGCGCAGCCCGCGTCGGACCCGATCCGGGCGGCGGTGTCGTCCGTCCAGGCCGATCCGGGCGCCCGGCACAGCATCGCCGACCTGGCCGGACGGTCCGGGCTCAGCGCGCGGCACCTGCAGCGGAGGTTCACGGCGGAGCTGGGCGTCCCGCCGGCCGCGTACGTCGAGCGGGTGCGGGTCGAGGCGGCGCGGCGGGCGCTGGCGGAGGGTGACGAGCCCGTCGAGGCGCTGGCGCGGAGGCTCGGTTTCGGGACGGGCGAGACGCTGCGCAGGGCGTTCCACCGGCATGTGGGCGTCGCGCCGTCCGACTACAGAGAACGGTTCAGAGGAACTGGCCTTTTGAAGGAGAGGGTGTAGTTGTGACCACGTATGGGCTGCTGGTCTTCGAGGACGCCGAAGAACTGGACTTCGTGGGTCCGTGGGAGGTGTTCACCGCGTCGGCGATGGTGCGCGGGGAGGACGACAAGGCGGTGCTCATCGCTGAGGAGTCTGGTCCTGTCCGCTGCAATAAGGGGATGAGGGTCCTGCCAGACCACGTCCTGGACGACCATCCGAAGCTGGACGTTCTCCTAGTGCCTGGCGGGCGTGGTGCACGCGAAGCGCAACTGGAGAACCCGTCCGTCACGGGCTGGATAGCTAAGGTTGCCGAGCAGGCGGATTGGGTGACCAGCGTGTGCACGGGCTCGGTTTTGCTGCATGCGGCTGGTCCGGCGAAGGGGCGGAGGGTCGCGACCCATTGGTCGTGGGAGGACGCCCTAGAGGCGCGTGGCGACGTGACGGTTGTACGTGACGCGCGCTACGTCGTGGACGGCAATCTCGTCACGAGCCAGGGCGTTTCGGCGGGCATCGACATGGCCCTCTGGCTGATCGGACGCATCCACGGCCGCTACCACGCGCGGACGGTGCGCCGCTACATCCAGTACGAGCCCGCGCCGCCCTACCTGGCCGACGAGCCGCTGTAGCGACGGTGGAGCGGCCTGATCGGGCCTAACATTCCGCCACACAGGTGATGATCTTCGCTTATCGGCATAATCACCCGGATGGCGATATCGCTACCGGTGCGATTCCGCAGCGACGGCGTGCGGGTCTCCGTGGAGACCGACCCGCTGCACGCCCCGCTGCGCGACTTCCTCATCAACGACCTGGGCGAGGACGTGTCCGCGATCGCCCGCGCCCGGGGGCGGGTGAGCGGTGAGCCCGGCGACCCGGGTGAGCTGAACGAGCCGTGGCAGGAGCTGTACCGCTACCACCGCCTCGACTTCGACGGGACGATCGTCCAGGTGCGGGACGTCGCCGGATGGGCGTCCTGCGATCTCGACCCGGCCGTCCTGCGGAAATGCCTGGACGAGTACCTCCAGGAGGTCGGCGCCCTGCAGAGCCGCCGCAACCTCGAACGCGCGCTGAGCGAGGCGTCGTCCGGTGAACCGATGGCGACGTCGCTCGCTCTGGGAGGCGTGTCGCCCCGGACGCAGGGCTGGGGCCTGGTTCAGACGCCGCGTGCCGTCCTGGAGGACGTCGCCGGGCTCACCCCGCACCCGGACGCGTGCCTTCCGCATGGCGTGCTTGAGACCGGTTCCGGTGCGTGCTGGGCCGACCTTGCCGTCCTGGACGAGTCCGGAACACGCCTACGTAGCGGCACGAAGACGTTCATGCCGCGTGGCATCGACCTGGAACGGCTCATGGCCGAACTGGGGAAGACCCTGACGCAGGCACGCTTCATCAGCGCGGTGCCAGGAGCGTGGTCAGGTGTCGTCGCTGGTGTCCCTGTGCACGGCTATGTCGACCCGGAGGCGGTTCTGCGTCTCCCCTGTGAGCCGATAGAGGTCGGTGGCGTTGTTCAGCACGTGCGGGTGTTCTTCCCAGCGCTGGCTGACTCTGGCGTCGACCTGGAGGGGGCGGCGTTGAGCGCGGGTGCGTTCGCGCCGTCGGTGTATGGGGAGCGTCACGTCCTTATGGCGTTCCTGCTTCATGACGTCCAGACCCATCGGCATCATCTGGACGTTGTACGTAACGCGCGTCCTGGCTGGGAGCACTCGGGGAACGCGTGTCGCCTACGGCTGGACGTGCAGACCGTCCGGTTGGAACATCTGTGGCTTCCTGGGCATGCGTGCGAGGTGCCGACAGGCGAATTCGCAAGCGTTCTCTATGAATACGAGCGTCTGCTGGTTACCTAGGCGACACCGGATTCGGAGAGCGCGGTGACGATCGTGTCCGTTAGTGCCGCGCCTGCCATGCCGTCCGGGTCCAGCTCGGGGTCGTAGATGCCCACGTGGAAGCCAAGCGCGCGCGGGCTCGCCGCCAGTGTCGTCAGCACAGACGTGAGTTCCTCGAACGACAGACCATCCGGGTTGGGTGAATCGACTGCCGGCATGACGCTCTGGTCGAGGATGTCGGCGTCCAGGTGAATCCAGAACCCTTCGATGGGCGCGGCCTCCAGGTGCGCTCGTGCTCCCTCGGCGGCGGCGTCCGCTCCGTGCTCGCGGACGTACTCGATCGGATAGCGGCGTATGCGCGAATCGTCGAACGCGGCGAGGTCGGCGATCTCGTGGTCCTCGGGCTCCCGCTGGACGCCGATGTGCGCGACATGCTCCTCGGCCACGTAGGGGCGCAGCCCGCCGAGGTCGGCGAGCGCGTCCGGGCCGTGGCCGGTGACCAGGCCGAGCGCCATCCCGCCCGCCGTCAGCCGTCCCGCCCAGGTGGCCGGATCCCGCCGTGGCGAGTAGTCGTCATGCCCGTCCAGATACGCCAGGCCGAACACGCCACGGCGGCGCAGCGCGAGCATCGGGCCGAGCAGGATGCTGCAGTCGCCGCCGAGCACGACCGGAAACCGTCCCGTGTCGAGCAGTTCCCCTACGCGTGACGCGAGCCGCACCGAATAGTCGGACATGCCCGGGCCGTTCAGGTAGCCGGTCTCCTCGTCCGGGCCGAACACGTAGGGCGGCGGGTCCACGCGGCCGGCGTCCTCGGCGTTCAGGCGGCCGAGGATGCCGTGCCCGCGCAGCGCACGGGCCAGGCGGCGCACCCCCGGCTCGTGTCCCTCGCGCGGCGGGCGGAGCCCGAGGTTGGACGGGGCGTCGAGCACTGCGATCATTCTTGCAATCTAGAACACGGCGAAGGAGCTCCGATGACCTTCACCGGACGGGTCATGGAGCGCCTCCTCCGCCTTCCCGAGGCCGCGCCGCGGCCCTACGGGGTCGTCCGCGACGTGCGGGCGCCCATGCCGGACGGCGTCGTGCTCGTCGCCGACCTGTACCGTCCGCGCGGCTCGGGCCCGCTGCCGGTCGTGCTGATGCGCACCCCGTACGGCAAGCGGCAGCCCGTCATCCGGCTGTTCGCCGGGCTGCTCGCACGGCGCGGTTTCCAGGTCGTCGTGCAGAACGTGCGCGGCGTGCACGGATCGGGTGGCGAGTTCCGCGCTTTTCACCATGAGAAGGACGACGGGCTGGCGACGCTCAAGTGGCTTCGTGACCAACCGTGGTGCGATGGCAGGGTCGCCATGGTCGGGGCCAGCTATCTGGGGTTCACCGAGTGGGCGGTGGCGCCTTATGCAGACCCGCCCTTGGAAGCGATGGGCGTCGGCGTCACCGCGTCCGAATTCGTGAGTTCCTTCTATCCGGGTGGGGCGCTCGCCCTGCACAACACGCTCGCGTGGTCGTCATCGATGGGCACGCAGGACGGAACCAGGCAGCCGTTCCACAAACGACGAGTCCGCCAAGCGATGCGGCACCTGCCCGTAGGCGAGGCCGACGAGGCGGCCATCGGACGTCCCGAACCGTTCCTCCGCGAGGTCACGGCCCACGCAGAACCCGGCGACGAGTTCTGGAAAGCCACCGACCACAGCGCCGCCGTTCCCGCGACCACCACACCCACCACGATGGTGACGGGCTGGTGGGACCTCTTCCTCCGCCGCCAGCTCCGCGACTTCGCAGCCCTTCACGCGGCCGGACGCCAAGTCCGCATCACCATCGGCCCTTGGGGACACGACAAGCAATCCCTTCGAGCCACACTCCACGACCAGCTCTCCTGGCTGGACGCTCACCTGAACGGTGACAAAGCCCAACTCCGCCAGGCGCCGGTAAGGCTCCATCTGCAGCACGCTGACCGCTGGCTGGACTTCGACCAGTGGCCCCCGCCCGAAACCCGTCCCACACCGCTTTACCTTGCACAATCTCTCGTCTGGGACGTCCCCGCCGACGTTGAGCCCGCCACGTTCACCTACGACCCTCTCGACCCCACCCCGACCGTTGGCGGCCCGCTCCTGTCACCTGGCCGAGGCGGGCAGCGCGACAATTCGCGTGTTGAGGGCCGTGCCGACGTGGTCGTCCTTACCTCCGCGCCATTACAGAGGCATCTCGACCTGATCGGGCCGGTCTCGGCGACGATCCACGTCCGGATGAGCACGGGTCACGGCGACTTGTTCGTCCGGCTCTGCGACGTCGACCGCTACGGCGTCTCCCGCAACGTCACCGACGGCATTCTGCGCATAACATCGCCGGGCGTCGTCAGAGCCGAGATCGAGATGCACCCGACCGCGTACCGCTTCCGGCCCGGTCACCGGCTCCGCGTCATGCTGGCCGGCGGCGCGTTCCCCCGCTTCGCGCGCAACCACGGCACCGGCGAGCCCGCCGCCCGGGCCGTCGCGTCCCGGCGCGTCCACGTCGAGGTCTTCCGCGACGCGGCCCGCCCGTCGGCCGTCCACCTGCCCGTCTGGGACGCCTAGCCGGGGAGCGCGTCGGGTTCGGCTTCGGCCTGGAGGGACTCGTACTCCTTGAGGACCTTCTTGCGCGCGCGTGCTGAAAGGCGGTCGATGTAGAGGCGGCCTTCGAGATGGTCGGTTTCGTGCTGGAGGCATCGGGCGAGCAGGCCCGTCCCTTCCACCGTGATAGCCGTGCCTCTGACGTCATAGCCGTGGACGGTCGCACGGTCAGGACGGGCCAGGCGCGCATGCGGACCAGGCACGGAAAGGCAGCCCTCGTCGCCATCGTCCAGACGCCGGTTCTCCAGCGCCAGCAACTCCAGGACGGGGTTCACGACGGCTCCCCTACGCCGTTCGCCGTCCTCGTCTGGGCAGTCGTAGACGAAGACGCGCAGGTCCACACCGATCTGGTTAGCGGCCAGGCCGACCCCTTCCGCCTCGTACATGCTCGCCAGCATGTCGTCCACCAGGTCCTTCAACGCCGCGTCGAAGTCCTCGACGGGCCTGCACGGCCGGTGCAGGACCGGTGTCCCCACCAGCGTGATCGGCCGCACCTGTCCTGACATCGCCTGCGCTCCTCCTGTCGGGGCGTTCTTCGCACGCCGCGCGAAACAGGCTACCCAGGGTGACCGCCGCATGCCGGGCATCTCCCGTCGCGCTGCGCCACCGGCCGGACGCGGAGCGTGTTCCGTTCGTCGCACGCAGCCGCCCGCTCATCGATGGACGGGCCGGAAGCGGCGATGCCGCCGCCCGCGGCTCGCTACGTTCGACGCATCCGCTGAACGGCCGGTGCGAGCCGCTTCGGGGGGAGCGGCCGGTCCTGTGTACGCGCCCGGGCCGGCGCAGCGGAACGGGGGGAGAGGGGTCACTTCGGGGGAGTGGCCCCTCCGTCCGTTCGCCCGACCGGGCGTCGCGTCCCAGGAGTCCGTGGTCATGACCCCTGGACGCCAAAAGCCTTCTCTTCTCGCTCGCGTCCTTCCCGCTCGCGCCCTGGAGCGGTTCTTCTACCCGGAACGGAGTCGGCGCCGGAGCCGGGGCATCGCCGAATACCGGGGCACCTGCCCCACCGCCTGACATTCACCGAGCGTCTCCGCAACACGGCAGATCCGGAACCCGACGGCACGCCCCTGCCCGAGCGCGGCCGTTTCCGCCACAGGCCCGGACGGTTCTCCGGGACGTTCAGCGGGACGTGGCCGGGGATCTCCACCGCCCGGCGGAACCGGAATTCTTCGTCAAGGAGTTCCCGCGTCCGTTGAAACGGCATTGGCCGACGGGCAATGGAAAGAAGATCAGCTCATGCCGCCGGACGTTTCCGGCGTAACGGCAGGCCCGTCGGAAATGGACGCGGCGAACGGGTCGGGTCGCGAAGATTTGACCCGGCGGACGTCGACTTGCGGATGCGGCTCCGGAATGGTCTTCCCCATGCATTCACGAATTCGAGCCCCCAGGGCGTCCGGCCCCACCCGATGGCTGCTGGCATTTCTCGGCGCGCGCGAGCAGGCGCTGCGCACCCACACCGGACTGGCGGCGGGCCCCGGGGAATGGCTGCTGGTCTTCCTGGAGGTCACCCGTACCGAGCTCGCGGCGCGGCAACGTCCCGCGGCGCTGCCGGCGCGCCGCGGCCGGTCCGAGGAGTCCCCGTTCGGCCGGCTGGCCGCCCGCAGCGCGTAGAGGAAGGCCATGACCGTCGAGATGTTCCTCGCCGCCCTGATCGGCGGCGCGATCGGCCTCGCCGAACTGGTCGCGCGGTACCGCGACAAGCCGATCACCGCGGCCCTGTCCCCGGGCGGGCTGCTGTTCGTCTTCGTCAACGCGAGCGCGTCGACCGTGGCGCTGATCGCGGTGACCGCGTCCGGCTGGACGTTCGGGCTCCCCGCGACGATGCCCCCCGCGAGCCTCGTGGTCGTCCAGGTGATCGCCGCCGGGATCGGCTCCGCAGCCGTGCTGCGCATGTCGTTCGCCCCCGCCCAGAGCGGAGCCGTCGGCACGGGCCCCATCGCGCTCCTCAACGGCGTCCTGCGGATCACGGACGGCGAGCTGGAACGCAAGCGGGCGCTCAGCAGGCTGTCGCACAACGACCTGGCGGGACTGTCGTTCGAGCGCGACCACGCGGCCCTCGCCGAGCTGTGCTGCCACCTGATGCGCGAGTTCGACCTGGCCGAGGCGCAGCGGCTCGGCGGGCTCGCCGCCGAGCTCAGCGGCCGCGACGACCTCACCGACGCCGACAAGCTGGACTGCTGGGGCCTGGAGCTGACCCGCCTGGTCGGCGAGCGCGCCATCCGGCAGGCGGCGCGGCGGCTGCGGGACCGTCCGCGCGAGGAGCCGCGCCCCGCCGCGCCCGATGAGCGGCCGACCGCCCCGGTGCCCGATGCCGAGTACGCCGCGGACCCCGCCCCGGCGCGGCCGCCGACCGCGAAGACCTCCCGCCTCGCCGCGAGCTCGAACGGCAGGACGGAACGCAAATCCTTCAGCGATGTCTGAGACGCCATGAAATACCGGTGTGCTCCCCGCGGGTGCACCGGTATTTCACTATTCCGGCCGGACGGGCGCCGACCGCTTTTCCGCCGGGCCCGTACGGGGCGAGCGGGGATGCGGCGCACTTTCGGCGCCGTCCCGTTCTTCCAGGACGGACGCGATGCGGTGCAATGCCTCCGCCACCGAGACCAGTGCCTGCACCTGGGCGGCCGCCATCAGATTCCCCGGCGAGGGATCGGCGGCCTGCGCCTCCGCGGCGGCGTCAAAGGCCTGCTGGCTCCACCAATGCACGCGGCGATCCTATTCGAGGCGGCTAATGCGTCACCCGCCGCCGCGCCGCCGAAAAGGAAAGGGTGTGACACGTGAACACGGAACCGCGCGCGGCGCCGCCGCCCGGACGTCCGGATCCCGCGCTCCCGCGCTGGGCCGCGAAACCGGTGCGCCGACTGACCGCCGGGGAACTCGCCGAGGCCCTCGCCTACCTGGAAAAACACCATCCGGACGACGACGTCCTGGGCCGCGCCCTGGCGGGTGAGTTCGCCCGCCGCACCGCCGCCTCCGAATTCGCCCACCGGACCACCACC
>NZ_SMKT01000241.1 GCF_004348735.1 Actinomadura sp. KC06 | reverse complement strand
TCGGCAGCGTCAGAGGTGTATAAGAGACAGACGTGAGGCCCAGGCCGCCGAGGCGGAGGTCGTCCCAGCCCTGGAGGCGGTGGGTGGCGCGGCTGAAGTAGAGGACGGAGAGTTCGATCGGGGTGGGCTTCTCGTGTTCCAGGCCGCGGAGGCCGGCGCCGCCGGTGGAGCCCTGGACGAAGAGGCGGGTGCCGGTGGGGAGGAGTTTGGTGGAGCGGGCGTGGGCGTGGCCGGAGAGGATCAGGGGTGTCAGGCCGGAGAAGGCTTCGCCTTCGTTCGGGTCGTGGACGACGGCGAGGTCCGGTGTCGTGCCTGAGGCGCGGAGCTTCTCGGCGAGGAGGGTCCCCTCGGCGCGCATCTGGTCGGCGCCGACGAAGTCGTCGCGGGTGCTCTTGTCGGGGGTGAAGCGGGGGTCGCCGACGCCGTAGACGCGCAGGCCCTTGACCTCGCGGGTGGCGTCGTCCAGGACGATGGCGTTCTTCTCGCGGGCGACGGCGCGCTGGGTCTCCTTGGAGTCGTGGTTGCCGCGGACGTAGACGTACGGGACCTTCAGGTCGGAGATCTCGCCGGCGAACTTGTTCTCGGCCTTGCTGCCGTGGTCCATGAGGTCGCCGCTGTCGATGATGAGGTCGACCTTGAACTGGGTGGTCACGGACTTTATTACGTTCCACGCGGCCGGGTTGAGGTGGATGTCGGAGACGTGCAGGACGCGGATCGTGGACGGGTCGGGCTCGTAGGTCGGGAGGGTCGAGGTGGCCGCGTACAGCTCGGAGACGTTGCCGACGAGGCGGGCCAGTTGGGCGCGGTAGGCGGAGAAGCGTTCGACGAGGCTGCGGGTGTCGCCGACGATCTGGGTGGCGTTGGCGAGCAGGCCGGTGTAGCGGGGCTCGGCGATGGAGTGGGGGTTGAACGTCGTCCAGGTGAGGAGGGTGAGGGCGACGAGGCCGACGGCGGCGGACGCGAGGCCGAGGAGGGCGCGGCGCAGGGAGCGGAACAGGACGAGGCCCGCGGCGAAGCCGGCGAGGAGGGCGAGGACGACGGCGCGGACGAGGAGCTGTTTCACGCCGTCGGCGATCTGGTCGGCGATCTGGTCGGTGAGCCGGTCGACCTCGGCGTCGTTCTCGATGAGCTTCTGCGCCTGTTCGGGACGGACGTCGGTCAAACTCGCCTCAAGGGCGACGGGGCCCCAGTGGGTGTCGAGCTGGAGGGAGCCGAGCGGCGGCAGTTCGAGGGTCGTCCCGCCGTGGAGGGACGGGCGGAGGGACAGTTCGACGTCGGTGGGGCCGACTGGGGTGACGTAGCGTCCGCCGAGGAGGAGGCCGGCGTAGGCGGCGGCGAGTCCGATGGCGAGGACGAGGAGGAGGCGCGTCCAGCGGCTGGTCAGGATGGGGCGGGCGCGGCGGACGACCGGGTCGAAGAAGGCCCGGACGCGGGCCGCGGCGGGGGCCGTGCGGCGGCGGACGGCGTGGGACGCGGCGGTGGTGCTCCGGGCGATGGCGCGGGGGCCGCGGGCGGCGCGGCGCGAAGCGCGGGCGGCGGTGCGGGCGGTGGCGCGGGACGCGCGGACGGTCTGGCGGCGGGCGGCGCGCGAGGCGTTGGCGGCGGCGCGTGCGGCGCGGCGGGCGCGGGTCGCGGGGGGTTCGGTCGACTCGGCGCGGACCTTGGGCACGTGATCCCCTTCTGTCGAGCAGAATTGTCGGCGTGATGGAGTTGTCGCGCGATGAGTTCGAGGACCTGGTCGCTGAGGCCCTCGACACCATCCCACCCGAGCTGACCGCGCACATGCGCAACGTCGTCATCGTCGTCGAGGACGAGGCGCCCGAGCGCGGGCTGCTCGGCCTGTACCAAGGCGTACCCCTCACCGAACGCGGCGACTGGTACGGCGCCGTCCTGCCCGATCACATTTCGATCTACCGTAATGAGATTCTCCAGATATGCGACACCCCGGACGACGTGGTGGAAGAGGTGAGGATCACCGTGGTGCATGAGATCGCTCACCATTTTGGTATCGACGACCGAAGGCTCCACGAGCTCGGCTACTGACCCTTTCCTCGTACATGCCGGGTTCGGCGGCTGAAAATAGCCGGCCGGGACGAGGAATTGTGCACTGTAGGTCACATCAAAGCCACGCAGCGTGAGTTAATGGGAGGGCCGTCCAACACCGGGCGGGCTGAACTGGAGCGAGCGTGGCGGGAAGGCAGACCGGGCGGCACCGCCGTCCGCCGGAGGAGCAGGCGACCTACCGCGAGGTGTTCGCGGTGGGCGAGTTCCGCGCCCTCTGGCTGGCGCAGGCGCTGTCGTTCGTCGGCGACCAGCTGGCCCAGGTCGCGCTGGCCGTGCTCGTGTACGACCACACGAAGTCGGCGTTGCTGACCGCGCTGGTGTACGCGCTGACGTACATCCCGCCGATCGTGGGCGGGCCGGTGCTGTCCGGGCTGGCCGACATGTTCCCGCGCCGCACCGTCATGATCGTCTGCGATGTGGTGCGGGCGGGCCTGGTCGCTGTCATGGCGCTGCTGGAGATGCCGGTCGGCGCGCTGTCGGCGCTGGTGTTCCTCACCGTGCTGCTGGGGGCGCCCTTCTCGGCGGCCCGTGCGGCGCTGCTGCCGGACGTCCTGGAAGGCGACCGGTACGTGGCCGGGTCGGCGATCAACAACATCACGCACCAGGGCACGCAGATGCTCGGCTTCCTGGCGGGCGGCGCGATCGTCGCCGTCGTCGGGACGTACGAGGCGCTCGCGCTGGACGCGCTGACGTTCGGCGCGTCCGCCGTCATCCTGATCGGCGGGCTGCGGCGGCGAGGAGCGCCGCGGCGGCGCGAACGCGAGCCGTTCGGGCTCTGGCGCGGGACGCGGGACGGCGTGCGGCTCGTGTTCGGCGACCCGGTGCTGCGGTCGCTGGTGCTGTTCGCGTGGCTGTGCGCGTTCTACGTGATCCCCGAGGGCCTCGCCGCGCCGTACGCGGCGACGTTCGGCGGCGGCGCGGTCACGGTCGGGGTGCTGCTGTCGGCGATGCCGACCGGGATGGTGATCGGCGCGTTCCTGTTCAGCCGGTTCGTCCGTCCGGCGAACCGGCTGCACGCGATGGGCTGGATGTCGATGCTCGCCTGCCTGCCGCTGATCGGCGCGGGCCTGCGCCCGCCGCTGTGGTGCGTGGTGGCGCTGTGGGCGCTGTCGGGCGTCGGCAGCGCCTACCAGCTCGCGGCCAACGCCGCGTTCGTGGCCGCGGTGCCGGCGTCGGGACGGGGACGCGCGTTCGGCCTGGCCCAGTCCGGCATCCTCGCCGGACAGGGCGTCGGCATCCTCGTCGGCGGCGCGGCGGCCCAGGTGCTCGGGCCCGAGACGGTGGTGTCGCTCGCCGGCGTGCTCGGGCTGTCGGTCGCCGCGATGCTCACGCTCGGCTGGAACCAGGTCCGCGGCGGCGTCATCGCCGGCATGCGGGAGCGTGTCGAGCCCGTCGTCGTCGCCGCGCCCCCCGCGGGCGACGACGAGCTGTCCGGCGTCAGCCGATCCGCTCCCGCCCCTTGACCCCCTTGGTCCGTGTTACTGGGCGGCTCCCCGCCTTGGCCCCGTTCGTAGGCGGCTCGCCGCCTTGGCCCCCGTTCGTGTCTCTGGTCGGCTCTCGCGCCCCTAGCCCGTTGACGTCTAGGCGTGGGTGCGGGGCTTGTTGAAGGCGTCCCTGGTCTTCTTGACGGCGTCCTGGACGGCCGGGGAGTCGCTCGCCTTCTTGATCATGTCCTCGGCGATCGTCTTCTCGGCGCCCTCCTCGGGGATCAGTACCCAGCCGATGGCGTAGAGCGCGATCCCGGCGCCGCCGAAGACGGTGAAGACCGCAAGGCCGGCCCTGATGATGTTGGCGTCGACGCCGAGGAAGCGCGCGGCGCCCGAGCAGACCCCGGCGAGGATCCGGTCGTCGCGGGTGCGTCTGAGCTTCTTCTCGCCGGCCGTGCCGGCCTCGCCGGCTATGGTGGCGGTGGTGGTGTCCTTGTTCATGTCCATGCCTCGATCATGCCCAGTGCCGGGTAACCCTGACATCCGGATTCGCCCTGATTCGCCCCTGAATGCACCACTGGCGGCTCAGGGTGGCGTCCCGGAGCTTTGACCCCGCTGCGTAGGGTTATTGATTGGACGACCTGAACGTCCTGGGCGACACTCCAGGTCAAAGCGATCTACCAGAGGGAGCGGCATGAGAATCGGGATCGTCGGGGCCACCGGCCAGGTCGGGGGCGTGATGCGCGAGATCCTGGCCGAACGCGGGTTCCCGGTCGACGAGCTGCGGCTGTTCGCCTCGGCCCGCTCGGCCGGACGCAGGCTGCCGTGGAACGGCTCCGAGATCACCGTCGAGGACGCGGCGTCCGCCGACTACTCGGGCCTCGACATCGTGCTGTTCTCGGCCGGGAAGACCACGTCGAAGGAGCTGGCGCCGAAGGTCGCCGCCGCCGGCGCCGTCGTGATCGACAACTCCTCGGGCTGGCGGATGGACCCGGACGTCCCGCTGGTCGTCGCCGAGGTCAACCCGCACGCCGCGACGCGCCGTCCCAAGGGGATCATCGCCAACCCGAACTGCACGACGATGGCCGCGATGCCGGTGCTGCGGCCCCTGCACGCCGAGGCCGGGCTGACCGCGCTCGTCGTCTCGACCTACCAGGCGGTGTCGGGCAGCGGGCTCGCGGGCGTCGCGGAACTGCACGACCAGGCGACCAAGGTCGTCCAGACCGCGGACCGGCTGACCCATGACGGCTCGGCGGTGGAGTTCCCCGAGCCGTCCGTCTACGTGCGGCCGATCGCGTTCAACGTGCTGCCGATGGCGGGGTCGATCGTGGACGACGGGCTCGCCGAGACCGACGAGGAGCAGAAGCTCCGCAACGAGAGCCGCAAGATCCTGGAGATTCCGGACCTGAAGGTGTCGGGCACCTGCGTCCGCGTCCCCGTCTTCACCGGGCATTCGCTGCAGGTGAACGCCCGGTTCGAGCGTCCGATGAGCCCTGAGCGGGCGAGCGAGCTGCTGGCCGGCGCGCCCGGCGTCCTGCTGTCGGACGTCCCGACGCCGCTCCAGGCCGCGGGCCAGGACCCGACCTACGTGGGCCGCATCCGCCGCGACGAGACCGTCGACAACGGCCTCGCCCTGTTCTGCTCGGGCGACAACCTCCGCAAGGGCGCGGCCCTCAACACCGTCCAGATCGCCGAGCTGGTCGCCGCCGAGTAAATCCTCGGCGGGGCCGAGCAGGGGCCGCCGGGGCCGAGCAGGGCCCGGCGGGGTCAGCTTGCGCGGCGGCCGCGGATCTCCAGGGAGTTCAGGAGCACGGCGGTGCTCTCGGCGATCTCCTCGACGGCCCGCTCGAACGCCTCGGCGTTGTGGGACGCGGGCGCGCGGAACCCGGAGATCTTGCGGACGTACTGGAGCGCTGCCGCCCGGACGTCCTGGTCGGTCACGTCGTCGGTGAAGGGCGGGCGGAGAGTCTTGATACTGCGGCACATGCCCCCATTGTGACCCCTGCGCCCGACATCCCACTCCGGCGCCGGCGGCGCGGAGGGGATTTGAGGGCCCCGGGCCCCCGTCCGGCGAAGGGCCGGACGAGGGCGCCAGGGGCCCGGCGGGGGGCGGGGCCCCGTCTGGGCGGCGGTACACGGGCCGGGCCGAGATTCGTACCGTGCGACCGCCTTAGGTCAGCCCTTGGGAGTGGTGTCGGGCTGTCCAAAATTGGACCGTGGCGGCGGGTCGGGTGTCAACGGATCCATCCGCCACTGGATTTTCAACATCGCTGAACGAGGCCATCGAAAATTCTGAAAAGCCTCATTGAGCTGCGCGAATGAAATGCCTCACTTGGTGATCTCGATGGAGTCGTGGCCGACCTCGACGAGACGGCCCGCGCCCGCGTCCGCGGACTCCGCGACGAGACCGGCGCTTTGCCCGGCATATACGGAGACATCCGCCGTCTGCATTTCCAGGCGGCGTCGGGTCGTCCGGTCGGGGCGGCTACCGTGTGCCGGCGCTGCCGCCCAGCGTCCAGACGGCGTACGCGATGGCGTCCGCGTTGCGGTCGAGCGCCGGGTCGTTGATGTTGGACGTCGTGTCGCAGGACGCGTGGTAGCACCGGTCGTACGCGACGCCCGCCTGGCCGCCCCACTTCTGCGCCTGCGCGGACGTCTTGCGCCCCTCGGCGCCGGTGAACAGGCCGCCGGCGGCGATCCCGTACCGGATGAACGGGCCGTAGTCGGAGCGTCCGTCGAACGCCGTGTCCTCGACGGGGACGTTGATCGTGGCGAAGTGCGCGCGGAGCACCCGCTCGATCTCCGCGGACCCGGCGGGCCCGCCGCTGCCGCTCGACCCGTCGCCGTCATAGGCGAAGTAGCCCGGGTTGGGCGAGCCGACCATGTCGAAGTTCAGGTAGCCCTTGATCTTCGACCGCTCGGCGGACGGCAGGTTGTTGACGTAGTACGTCGACCCGATGAGGCCGAGCTCCTCGGCGCCCCACCAGGCGAACCGCAGGTGCCGGGACGGCTTGTAGCCCTCGCGGGCGACGGCGAGCGCCACCTCCAGGTTCGCGCCGGAGCCGGAGCCGTTGTCGTTGATGCCGGGGCCCGCGTTGACGCTGTCGAGATGCGCGCCGACCATCAGGGTGTTGTTGGCGTCGCCGCCCGGCCAGTCCGCGATCAGGTTGTAGCCGGTGGCGCCGTTGTAGCTGAACGACTGGATGGACGTCGTGTACCCGGCCGCGTCCAGCTTGGCCTTCACGAAGTCGACGGACGCGCGGTAGCCGGGACGGCCGTGGGCGCGGTTCCCGCCGTTGCTGCTGGCGATGCTCTGGAACTGCGACAGGTGCGCCTTGACGTTGGCGAGCGGGATGTCGGGCGCGGCGGTGCGTGCCGCCGGAGGCGCGACGGGGGCTTCGAGGGACGCTGACGCGCCGGCGCCGGGCAGCAGGGCGGATAGGGCCAGAGCGGCCGCCGCGGCGGTCGCCATAGTGCGCGATCTCATGAGATTCCTCCAGGGAAGGGGAGCGGCCCGCGACGGGGGAGCGGGCCCCGTCACGGGCCGCGAGTTCGATGCCGGTCAGGAACCGGCGGTCACTCAGCAGGCGGGCTCACCGGACTGCGCGGGGACGCTCACCGCGCTCCAGGCCGCCTTCACCGAGTTGCACTCGGCCGCGGAGCCGGGGAACAGCTGCTTGGCCGCGTTCACGGTCTCCAGGCGGGCGCGCGCGTGGCTCCAGGCCGTCACCTTCCGGTTGAGGCCCTCCATGAAGACCTTGCCGGCCTTCTGGATGCCGATCCCGGTGACGGTCGAGTTGTTGCACGTCGGGCTGGCCGGGGTGCCGTTCGAGCCCACGGCGAGCAGCACGAACCAGTGGTTCTGCGGGCCGGCCGCCTTGTGCACCTCGGTGCGCGGGATCGAGGACGAGTAGCAGTTCGGGTCGTTGTTGACCAGCGACGGGTTGTACATGTTGCGGATCGGCCCGCGGCCGACCAGGTCGACCTCCTCGCCGACCAGGTAGTCCGGCGGGTCGAGGTTCTCGGGCTCGTTGGCGTAGAACTCGACCAGCGCGCCGAAGATGTCGCCGGCCGACTCGTTCATGCCGCCCTTCTCGTTGCCGTTGCCGCCGCTGGAGCCGCCGGGCGTGTTCTGGAAGATGCCGTGGCCGTTCTCGTGGCCGACGACGTCCATGCCCGTGGCCTGCTTGGTGCCGGCGGAGTTACGGCCGTAGTTGGTGTAGCTGCCGTTCCAGAACGCGTTGGCCTGGTTCAGGCCGACGCGCATCGGGAAGCCGCCGCCGCTGCCGTTCATGCCGTTGCGGCCGAGCCACTCCTTCAGCATGTCCCATTCTTTTTGGGCGGCGTACATGGCGTCGACGCAGGCGGTCTCGAGGTCGGTGCCGCTGCCGTTGCCCCACACGTTGTCGGTGCCGGTGAACGTCTGGCCGTTCTGGCCGCCGCAGCGGAGGCCGTTGCGCGTCGGGTCCTGCATGGACGTGGCAGCCGTGCTGACGTCGACGGTCCCGTGGTAGAAGCTGCGGTCGTCGGGCGCGGCGTGGGTGACCTCGTCGAACGTCCGGACGACCTTGCCGCTCTTGGCGTCGACGAACACGTGCAGCTTCGTCGGGGCCTTCTTGTGGACGCCGGTGACGACGGTCTCGTAGGCGAGGCGTCCGGCGCCCTCCGCCATGACCGTCAGCTGCGGCGCGGAGGCGCTCTCGACCTTGGACACGCGGGCGCGGGACGTCTTGGCGGCCTGCGCCGCCGAGACCTTCGCCGTCGTGTCGACGTCGAGCGCCTTGGTCTGGCTGACGGAGCTGCTCAGCACGGCGCCGCCGGCGTCGGTCGTGACGACGAAGTCGCCGCCGAACACGGGGAGCCCGGCGTGCGTCCGCTGGTAGGACACGTGCTGGAGGCCGTTCAGGCTGGACACGACCCCGGTGCGGTAGATCTCGTCCTCGGCCGCCGTCTTGAACGTGGCGGGCTGCGCCGCGACGACGCGGTCGGCCGAACCGGCGGCGACGGTGCGTGGATCGGGCTTGGCGGGTGCGGTGCGGGTGGTCGCACCTGTGGCGGGGGCGGACAACGCCACGGCGAGGCAGGCGGACAACGCCGCAGCCCCGATCGCGGTCTGGTGTCTCACGGGGGTGCTCCTTCCACGTGCCGGGCATGGCGCGGCACGTGGAGGTCCTTGTGGGAGCGCCTCCGCGTGGACCGCAACCCGTCCGGCTGGGGGTTGGGATGGGGGTGTGCTCATCCGGATGAGCTGTCCCGAAGTGCACTCCTAGTTATGAAATGTGTCAATGAGTCCAAGTAGGACTGGATTTTCAATCCGCGGCGCGTTGTTAAGTGAAAGCTCGAAACCCGGCCCCTGGGCAGTGCGGACGTCAGCGACCGCTGGCGGACGCCGCCGGAGCATCGAGGGAAAGTGGAGGGTGAGGGGGGCGCTGGGTTAGGGGCTGTCTCTGATA
>NZ_SMKT01000240.1 GCF_004348735.1 Actinomadura sp. KC06 | reverse complement strand
CCACCCCGACGTCCGCCCGGCGCGTTGAGTTTGGGTTTTGGGGTGGTGTTCAGGCGTGATGGTGGATCTTTCCGTCTACCGCGGTGGCCAGGACGGGCAAGTCGCGTAGTTCGTCCGGGGGGCACTGTTCCGGGTCGCCGGCCAGTGCGACCCAGTCCGCTCGCTTGCCCGTACGCAGTGTGCCGACCGCGTGGTCGTTGAACGCGGCGTACGCGGCGTCGGCGGTGTACATCCGCAGCGCCGACGCCGCGTCGACCCGCTCGTCCGGGCCGAGTGGTCCGCCGCTCGGCGGGTGGTGGCGGGTCACGGCCTGCCAGATTCCGCGCAGCGGCTGGAACGGCGTGACGGGTGAGTCCGAGCCGCCTGTCACGCGGACGCCCGCGCGCTGCCAGGTGGCCAGCGGTGTGGCGGCGGCGGCGACGTCCTCGCCGAGTTGCGCGATGAGGCGGTCGGCGAACTGTTCCTGCATTGTCGGCTGCGCGGCCACGACCACGCCGAGACGGCGGGCGTCGGCCATGTTGCGTTCCGAGGGCGTCAGGTACGCGTGGATGGCCTGGCAGCGCAGCGGTTTCAGCGGGGCCGCGCGGTCGGCCTGGTCGAGGACGTCGAAGAGCAGGTCCAGCGCCCCTCCCCCGACGGCGTGCACGCCCAGCCCCCAGCCGTGCCGCACCAGTCCGACCGCGAGTTTCCGCAGCGCGTCCGGGTCGAGCAGCAGTTGCCCGTGGTCGTCGCAGCGTCCGGGCCATGGTTCGCGCAGGTACGCCGTTCCCAGCGAGCCGCCGCCGTCCAGGAACACCTTCACGGGCCCGAGGCGCAGCCGGTCGTCGCCGAAGCCGGAGCCAACGCCCAGGCCGGTGAGGCGGGCGACCTCGTCGTCGATGGACGCGCCGGACACCTGCAGCGGCATCGCGGTCACCCGTAGCGGCAGCTCGCCGTCGGCGTGCATCCCCTGGTAGGTGGCGAGTTCTTCGGTGCGCAGGCCCGGCTCGATCACCGAGGTCAGCCCGGCGGCGAGGGCCTGCCGGGCCGCGGCGGCGATCCCGGCCCGCCGGGTCCGGTCGTCCGGCGGGGGCATGTGGCGGCGGACGAGTTCGATCGCCGGCGGCTCGATCAGCACGCCGGTGAGGCGTCCCGCGGCGTCCCGGCCGAGGCGGCCCCCGGGCGGGTCGGGCATGGCGTCGGTGAGACCGGCCAGTTTCAGCGCGACCGAGTTCGCCGCGCCCTCGTGGCCGCAGCGCAGGATCAGGACCGGACGGTCGGGGCAGGCGCGGTCGAGTTCGTCGCGGGTCGGCAGGCGGCGCTCGGCGATGTCCTCGATCTCCCACCCGTCCGCGGAGACGACCCACGGCGCCTCGGGGTGAGCGTCCGCCCAGGCGCGGGTCGCCGCGATGACGCCCTCGATGCTGCGCTGACCTGCCAGGTCGAGCAGCACGTGCGCGAGCCCGGTCCACAGCAGATGCATGTGCGTGTCGATCAACCCCGGCAGGACGGTCGCGCCGCCCATGTCGACGACTGGTGCGTGCTCGCCCAGCGCCGCGCGGGCCCGGTCGAGCGAGCCCGCCGCGACCACGCGCTCGCCGCGGACCGCGAGCGCCTCGGCGCGCGGACGGTCCGCGTCCATGGTGATGACGGACGCGCCCCGGACGATGTAATCGTCATCCTGATTCGTCATAACGATTGTAGGTTAACAGGGCGGATGCGGCCGATACACCGTTGACGATACATCCTAATGATGATAATCGTTCTGGCCATAAGCGGCGATATGCGCCGTGTACCGCTCGGAGGAGTGAGGCCATGATGAGAACGATCCGAAGGCGCCGGCTCCGGGTGGTCCTCGCGGCGCTCGCGGCCGGCCTCGCCGCCGCCGGTTGCGGCGGGGCGGGACGTCGGCCGGGAAGACCGACGCCGAAGGCGTGACCACGGTGAAGGTCGGCCTGATCCCGATCACCGACGTCGCCCCGCTGTACCTGGGCGTCCAGCAGGGCTTCTTCGCCGAGCAGAAGCTCAAGATCGAGCCGCAGCTGGCCGCGGGCGGCGCGGCGATCGTGCCCGCCGTCGTCAGCGGCAGCAACCAGTTCGGCTTCTCCAACAACGTGTCGCTGATCGTCGCCAAGAGCAAGGGCGTGCCGCTGCACGCGATCACGCCGGGCGTCGGCATCGCCCCGGGCAACGACGAGGCCTGCCAGGTGCTGGTCCCCAAGGACAGCCCCATCCGCGGCATCAAGGACCTGCCCGGCAAGACCCTGGCCGTCAACACCCTCAACAACATCGGGGACGTCACGATCCGCGCCGCGCTGGAGAAGGGCGGCGTCGACCCGAGCTCGGTGAAGTTCACCGAGATCGGCTTCCCCGACATGGTCACCGCGATCAACACCGACCGCATCGACGCGGCCTGGGAGTGCGAGCCGTTCGTCACCTCGCTGCTGGACCGCGGCGCCCGGTCCATCCTCAACAACTACGCCGAGACCCACCCGAAGCTGGCCGTGGCCTCGTACTTCACCTCCACGGCCTACGCCAAGAGCAACCCCGACGTGGTGCGCAGGTTCGACGCGGCCGTGCGCAAGTCGCTGGACTACGCCAACGCCCACACCGACGAGGTCCGCAAGATCCTCAACAGCTACACCAAGATCCCCCCGGCCCAGGCGGCCAGGATCAAGATGATCGCCTGGCCGACCACGTTCGAGCGGGCGTCGATCGAGGAACTGGTGCGGCTGACGCAGAAGTACAAGCTCGTCGAGAAGCCGGTCAGCCTGGACGAGCTCATCCAGGAGCCGAAGGGCTGACCGCTCGGCCATCCCGTGGGGGCGAAGGTGGGCCGGATCCTCCCCGATCCGGCCCACCTCCCTCGCCGTCCGGCGTCCGCCGTTTTCTCCTTGGACGCCTCTCAACCGGTGGCGGCGTCCGGCGCGGTGCCCAGCACTGACGCGGTGCCCAGACCCGCGACATGCACCTCGACCCGCGCCGCCGGGAACGGGGCGGCGGCGGTGGCGGCCCCGGCGAGGACGACATGGCCGGCGCGCAGCGGCATCCCCTGGCGCCGGGCGATCCTCAGCAGCTCGGGCAGCGCCCGGTCCGGGTGGCCGAGGATGGCGTCGGTGGAGCCCGTCTCGACGTCGGCGCCGTCCACGGTGAGGCGGACCTCGCGGCCGCCCAGGTCCGCGCCGGGCGGCTGCCAGGCGCCGATGACGAAGCCGGCGGACGAGGCGTTGTCGGCGATCACGTCGGGCAGGCTGAACCGGAAGTCGCGGTAGCGCGAGTCGATGATCTCCAGCGCGGGGGCGACCGCGTCCACGGGCAGCTCGTCGTCGTCCGGGGTGACGTCGCGGGCGATCCGGTAGGCGATCTCCGGCTCGACGCGCGGGTGGATGAACCGGGCCAGCGCGACCTCGCCCCCGTCGGGCACGCGCATGGCGTCGGTGAGCCGCCCGACGATCACCTCGGAGACGCCCATCTGCGCCATCTTCGCCTTGCTGGTGAAGCCGAGCTTGAGCCCGGCCGGCCGCTCCCCCCGCGCCAGGCGGCGGGCGATCACCGCATCCTGGATCGCGTACGCGTCGGCGGGGGTGAGCCCGCCGGGGAGCTGCCCGACCGCGGCCACGGTGTGCTGCGCGGTGTCCAGGCGTTCCGCCGCCAGGTCGAGCGCGCCGGTTTCAGTGGTCATGGGCTGGCCTTCTCCTTCATGTCGGCTCGGGCTCGCGCCGGTGGACGCGTCCGACCGCCGGGAGCCCGACGTAGTTCTCGCAGAAGTTCCTCATCGCGGCTTCCGACGTGCAGAGATGCTTCAGCTCGGCGTGCTGGAGCCGCCATTCCATCGGGTCGCTCGGGTCGTGGTGCAGGAGCGATGTCATGGAGCGGGAGAACTGCTGGGCGCGCCAGACCCCGCGCAGCGCGTCGTCGGAGTAGGCGTCCAGGGCCGTCGGGTCGCCGGACTCGTACCAGGTGCACAGCGCGTCGGCGAGCAGCCGCACGTCCGCGGCGGCGAGGTTGAGCCCCTTCGCGGCGGTCGGCGGGACGATGTGCGCGGCGTCCCCGGCGAGGAAGAGCCTCCCGTACCGCATCGGCTCCACGACGAAGCTCCGCATCGCGGTGACGCTCTTCTTCGTGATGGCGCCTTCCGCCAGGGGTGCGCCGCCGTCCGTCCCGAGCCGCAGCTGGAGTTCCGCCCAGATCCGGTCGTCGGGCCAGTCGGCCAGGTCAGCGTCCGGCGGCACCTGCAGGTAGAACCGGCTGACCTCGCTCGACCGCATGCTGTGCAGGGCGAACCCGCGCTCGTGGCAGGCGTAGATCAGCTCGAAGGTGGACGGCGCGACGTCGGCCAGCACGCCGAGCCAGGCGAACGGGTAGTCGCGCTGGTAGGACGTCAGCACGCCGGCGGGGATCGACGTCCGCGACACCCCGTGGAAGCCGTCGCAGCCCGCGATGAAGTCGCAGGCCAGGACCTGCTCGGAGCCGTCGGCCACCCGGTAGCGGACCTTCGGGTGGTCGGTATCGGGCCCATCCAGCCGCACCTCGCCGACCTCGAACTCCAGCGGCAGGCGCGAGGCGGCGCGGGCCTCGATCGCGTCGCGGACGATCTCCTGCTGGCTGTACATGACCGCGGTGCAGCCGCCGGTCAGCTCGGCCATCGGGATCCGGTGGCGCGTCCCGTCGAAGCGCATCTCGAACCCGTGGTGGACGAACGCCTCGCGGCGCATCCGCTCGTCCAGCCCCAGCTCTTCGAGGAGCCGCGCGGTGCGATGCTCCAGCATGCCCGCCCGGATCCGGCCCTCGACGTGGGCGCGCGACCGATGCTCCAGGATCACCGCGTCGACGCCGGCGAGTTCGAGCATCCGGCCGAGGAGCAGACCGGCCGGGCCTGCTCCGATGATGGCGACCTGTGTTCGTTCCATGGTGGACTCCACTCGGGGCCGGTCACCGGCTGTTCTGCGGACGTGGTTCAGTAGGGCTGCAGGACTTCGCCGCAGCTGTCGCAGGTCCGGGCCGCTTCGTCGTCGAAGAAGCGCTGGTAGGCCTGGCCGACCGGGTCGGTGGAGTAGTCGGCGACGTGGCACGACTCCTCGTGCAGGAACTCGCCGCAGCCCTGGCAGAACCACTGGAAGCGGTCCAGCTCGCCGGGGCGGCGGAGCCGCTCGATGACGATGATGTAGGCGTCCGGGTCGAACCGCGGGGAGTGCGGCAGCCGGGACGGCGTGAAGATCGCCGAACCCTCAGGGATCACGTCGATCACCTCGCTGCCGTCCGGCCGGCGGCTGTGCAGGCGCAGCTCGCCCCGGATCACGTACATCACCTCATCGCTCGGATTGAGGTGGAACTCGCTGCGGTACTCGCGCCCCCGCGCCACGAAGGCGAGGGACTCGCTGTGCTGCCACAGCACCTCCACGCGCTTGCCGCTCTTGCCGAGGCGCTCGGCGATCCCGTCGAGGTCGACGACGGGCATACGGTACGGCTCGGTCATTGGGTGCTCCTTCCCGGCGGCCCTGACGTCCCGGCGTCTCGTCCCGGGGCGCGGCCGGCTACTTGGGCTCGACGGCGGCGACGCACTCCACCTCGACCAGCACGCCGGCCCGGTGCGGGGGCGCGTTCACGGTCGTGCGCGCGGGGAAGCTCTCGCAGTCGGCGAAGAACTCGCGGTACGCCTTGTTGAACTCGGGGAACTGGGCGGCGTCGCGCAGGTAGCAGTTGCACTTGAGGATCGAGTCCTTGGTCCCGCCGGCGGCCTCGACCACCGCGACCAGGTTGGTGAGCGTCTGCCGGACCTGCTCGGCGAGGTCGTCGGAGACGATCGTGCGGGTCGCGGGGTCCAGCGGCCCCGTCCCGGAGCAGAAGATCAGGTCCCCGTGCACGATCGCCTGCGACAGCGGAGGGGTGGTCCCCGTGGAGAAGCCGACCTTGGGCGCGTTGCTTGAACTGATCGAGATCTTCGACATGGCACTCCTCGGTTGGCTCGGGACCGGCGCTCGCGGCGACTCTAACCACCATGTTGATTAGAGTCAATGTCCGATTTCCGGGACTCCCGCCGAGGTCGCCCGCCCGGCGGCCGATTGTCAGCGACACACATATCCATCATAATGGTTATCTGAAACAAGTGAGCGGAGGACGGCGATGGCATCGACCAGCGGGCACGCCGCGGCGGGTCCCGATCCGGGACCGGACGGGCCGGCGACGGTGGACGTCCACGCGCACGCGCTGCCCATGCCCCTGCTCCGGTACCTCGCCGGCCGCGGCTACGCGGACCTGTCCGGCGTGGACTCCGGGACGCTGCTGCTGGACCCGGAGGTGTCCGGGGTCGCCAAGGGCGCCCGCATCCCGCTGGCCGCCGACCAGTACGACGTGCGGCGCCGCCTGGCCTCCATGGACGCCGCGGGCATCGAAGCGCAGCTGGTCGCGGCGCCGCCGTTCGTGTTCGCCTCCGCCTCCGACGATCACGAGCTCGTCATGGAGATCAGCCGCCGTTCCAACGACGCGCTCGCCGAGCACGTGGCCGCCGAGCGGCGGCTCGCGGCCTTGGGCACGGTGCCGGTGGGCCTGCCCGGAGCGGCCCGGGAAGCGGCTCGCTGCCTGGACGAGCTCGGCATGGCCGGGCTGACGACCGGCACCTTCGGCGGGGGCCGCGAGCTCGACGACCCCGCCAACGAGGACGTCTGGAGCCTGCTGACCGAGCGCCGGGCGTTCTGCCTCGTCCATCCCAGCCGCGCGTCGTCCCCCGCCCGGCTGCGCGACTACCACCTGGTGCAGCTGCTGGGCTACCCGGCGGAGACGGCCCTCGCCGCGGCACGGCTGATCTTCGGCGGCGTGCTCGACCGGCACGACCCCGTCCTGTGCCTGGTGCACGGCGGCGGCTGCCTGCCGGGGCTGATACCCCGGCTCGACATCGGCTGGCAGCGCAAGGAGGAGGCGCGGACCGTCCCGACGTCGCCCCGCGACCACCTGCGCCGCTTCCACTTCGACACCGCGGTCTTCGACGCGGCCGCGCTCCGCCGCCTGATCGAGGACGTCGGGCACGAGAACGTCCTGCTCGGCACGGACCTGCCGTTCGACCTCGCCGACACCGGCGCGGTCTCCACGATCCGCGGGCTCGGCCTGCCGCCGGACGCCGAGCGGGCCGTCCTCGCCGGGAACGCGGCGCGGCTGGTCCCCGCCCTCACCGCCCCTTCCCGCCAGGAGGATCCGACATGCCCCTCGTCCAGGTCACCTTGGCCGCAGGACGGACGCCCGACCAGATCCGAGAACTGATCAGCGAAGTGCACGACGCGGTCGTGCGTTCCACCGGAACCGACCCGGCACGCGTACGGGTGCTCGTCCACGAGCTGCCGCCGACGCATTGGGCCGCGGGCGGGATCACGCTCGCCGAGCGCGACGGCGCCGGCACTACAGAGGAATGAGGGTTGACCACGACATGGAGTTCTACGGCCACGTCATCGACGGTGAGGAAGTCGAGTCGCACGACGGCGCACGGTTCGACGATGTCGATCCCTGGACGCAGAAGCCCTGGTCCGAGGTGGCCCTGGCGTCCAAGCGGGACGTGGACAAGGCGGTGGCGTCCGCGCGGCGGGCGTTCGACGACGGCCCCTGGCCGCGCATGGGCTACACCGAGCGCGGGCGCATCCTGCACCGCCTAGCGGAGCTGGTCGAGCAGAACAAGCGGGAGCTGGGGCTGGCGGACACCCGCGACATGGGCAAGCCGGTGGCCCAGAGCATCGGGAACGACGTCGGCCGGTCCGCCCTGAACATCGGCTTCTTCGCCGACCACGCACGCCTGGCGGCGGCGGACGCGCTGCCGATGGACAGCGGCCACCACGCCTACACCCGGTACGGCCCGGCCGGCGTCGTCGCCGCGATCGCGCCCTGGAACTTCCCGCTGATGCTGGAGACCTGGAAGGTCGCGCCGGCCCTGGCCTGGGGCAACACCGTCGTGCTCAAGCCCGCCGAGGACAGCCCGGCGTCCGCGACGCTCCTGGCGCGGCTGGCGCTCGAAGCGGGCGTCCCGCCGGGCGTCCTCAACGTCGTCCACGGCTACGGGCCGGGGTCGGCCGGGCAGGCGCTGACCGAGAGCACCGCGATCGACCGGATCACGTTCACCGGCGCGTCGAGCACCGGCCGCGACATCGCCGAGATCGCCGGCGCGAACCTCGTCCCAGTGAGCCTGGAGCTCGGCGGCAAGGGCGCCAACCTCGTCTTCGCGGACGCCGACCTGGACAAGGCGGTGGAGTGGTCCATCAAGGCGATCTTCACCAACGCCGGGCAGGTGTGCCTCGCGGGCAGCCGGCTGTACGTGCAGCGCGACGTCTACGACGAGTTCCTCGACCGGTTCACCGCGGCCGCCGAGGCGATGGTGGTCGGCGACCCGTCCGAGCCGGGCACCCAGCTCGGCCCGCTCGCCTCCGAGGCGCACTTCGCGAAGGTGCGCCGGTACATGGAGACCATCGAGGCGGAGGGCGGACGGATCCGCACCGGGGGGCTCGGCGGCGGGTGGGTCGTCCACCCCACGGTGATCACGGACATGGCGCAGGACGCCCCGCACTGGCGGGAGGAGATCTTCGGCCCGGTCGTGGTCGTGGCCCCGTTCGACTCCGAGGCCGAGGCGGTGGCGATGGCCAACGACACCGAGTACGGCCTCAACGCCATGGTGTTCACCGAGAACCTGAGCCGGGCGCACCGCGTGTCCGCGGCGCTCCGCGCCGGGACCGTCTGGGTGAACTGCTTCTTCATCCGCGACCTGCGCGCCCCGTTCGGCGGGGTCGGCGCCTCGGGCGTCGGACGGGAGGGCGGCGATTTCAGCCGCGACTTCTTCACCGAGCCGAAGGCGGTCGTCATGCAGATCGACCAGGCATAGGTTCCCCGCGGCACCGGCGATCAGGACAATGGGATTTCGACCTGTGATCGCTCGCGGCTTTATGGATAGCGTGACCGATGTCCGGCTTCGAGCCCACCACGAAGGGATTCCCATGCGAAGAACCACCGGCTCCCGCGGCGCCGTCACGAGCTCCCCATGACCGCCAGGCTCCCGCATCGCGACGGCCGCCGCGGGAGCCGGT